>NZ_JAAEDS010000001.1:0-65955 GCF_013344955.1 Snodgrassella sp. ESL0324
TGGTAACGAATTTAACCGGTAAAAGTAATGAATTTTGCCAAACAGTGGATAAATTATTGCTATCAGAATTTATTTCTGCCAATTATCCACAGGAAGTATTATCAGCAGAAAAGTTATCCACATAATCCACAAATCATACTCATCCGCAAATAATAAGTTATCTACGATTAAATAGATGATTTTTTAATATTATTTTCACTTTTCCACAGGATGTATGGCTTCGTCTTTGTCTTCATCCATTTATTATTTATATTTTTATTTGAATAATAATTTTAAATTCCGACATGTTCACGTAGTCCGGTTACTTCAACAGTTTTATCTCTGAATTGAAATAAAACATCAAAATTACCCAGATGCATAACAAAAACTTTGTCTGTATGGTGCTGATGCACCGGTCGCGGATCCTGGGCCAGACTTTGATTAACTAATTGAAAATATTCAGAATCTAATGAAAAAAATTGCATTTGATTTAATGCATGCTGTGACCAGTGAACTGTCAGTAATTCGCGCTCATGTGCAAAACTGCTATGTGCATAAGGTTTAGCCTCAACAAACGGAATATAGGGTTTGATATCAATTACCGGTGTCTGATCGAGAAAATCCACACCGCTTACATACAATCGAATCTGTTTATTACATTCAATTCGCTCTAGTTTTACCAGTGATAAACCTAAATGATTAGGCCGGTGCGGACTGCGGGTTGCAAAAACCCCTTTTTTTTCTTTACCTCCTAATTTTGGCGGTCTGATCAGAGGTTGCCAGCCGTCTTTAATGGTGGCATGAAAAATAAACTGAACCCAGATATATTCATAATCACTTAAACCGCGTATACATTCAGCAGTAAATTCTGTGGATAAATCGATATATGCCTGAGCTGCCGGTACCAGTCCGGGCTGCCGGGCAACTCCGAATTTTTGTTTATAGGGAGAATTAATGTAACCAATCGGGCGAATTGTCCAGTGCGGACCGGAATTTTCAGAAGATGCGGGCATAAAACGTACAAAATATGATTAATCAGAACAGGTATATTGTACGGTAATTAGTATATTTCTCTGTATATAAATTGTGGATAAAATAATTAATTTATTGTTTTTATTATGTTTAAATTAATCATTTAATGAGTTTCAGCTGATATCCGGCTGCTTAAATTATGCTTGGAATCATAATATTATCGTTTAAGTTGTTGATAAATATGTTTTTATTATTTACTGTTTTATACTGATTTCGTATAAATTCGAAACAGCTTGTTTATCTGGCTGTATTACTGATTTATTAGCTGTTTAAAAGTATATTTTCTAATTAAAAATATTATTAATAACGATAAACAGACCATTATGATTGTGGATAATTTAATTTTTAGTGATAAGTGAATTTCTGTGGATTTTAATCTTGTATGGAAATGTCTGATTCATGATTTCAACCAGAATAAATTATTAACCCGGTATTCCGGACTCGTAGCCTGAAGACCTGCCTGTGGATAAATATAACAGAGTAGGGGAGTGGTTAACTATATGATTTTAATATTATAAAAAATAATCGTGTTGAATTGCGGATTTTAAGTTGCAATGGTTTTATTTCATACCCGAAATTAGGCTGAATTGATCTGTTTATAGCTGTTGATTATTTTTTACAGAATTAAAAATTATTGTACACAGTGATTTTAAAACCGGCCGGATAAAGTTATCCACAAATAATATTTGAACAGCAAAATGATATTTCCAACTGAGTGTCGGCAGTTTATCTGTATTTCTGTTACTATATCCGGTTAAGTATAAATTGATAGTAGCAATTAAATTACACTGATTAACTGATTTATCTGTATTGCGGTGGTTAATCTGCAATCAGAATACCGGTAATCACTGATGATTGCCGGTTATGATTAATCTAAGGGTGGTTCAGATGAAAATATTGGTAGCGGTAAAGCGTGTTGTCGATTACAACGTGAAAGTACGTGTTAAACCTGATGAATCAGATGTGGATATTGGCAATGTGAAAATGTCGATGAATCCGTTTGATGAAATAGCTGTGGAAGAAGCTGTACGTTTAAAGGAGGCCGGTAAAGCCACTGAGGTGGTGGTAGTATCTTTAGGTGTGAAACAGTGTGAAGAAACCTTGCGTACAGCTCTGGCAATGGGTGCTGATCGTGCCATTCATGTTGAAACAGATGAAAAGCTCGAGCCGCTGGCCGTGGCTAAGTTATTAAAAGCCGTGGCCGAAACCGAGCAGCCGCAGTTATTGTTGCTGGGTAAGCAGGCAATTGATGATGATGCCAATCAGACGGCACAAATGCTTGCCGCTTTAATGCAGTTTGCTCAGGGTACTTTTGCCAGCAAAATAGAGCTTAAAGCAGATGAAGTGCTGGTTACCCGTGAAATTGACGGCGGACAGGAACAGCTGGCGCTGAAATTACCTGCTGTAATCAGTACTGATTTGCGGCTGAATGAACCTCGCTATATCAAGCTGCCGAATATTATGCAGGCAAAAAAGAAACCGCTTGAGAAAAAAACAGTAGCTGAGCTGGGTGTGGATATCAGCCCGCGGTTAGTACAGTTAAAGGTAACTGAACCTGCTGAGCGGGCTGCCGGCATCCGGGTTGGAAATGTGGCCGAGCTGGCAGACAGATTGCATCACGAAGCAAAAGTCATTTAAAGGAGATATTAATGTCTGTATTGATTATTGCTGAGTATCAGCAATCCTGTCTGGATGAGGCCACTTTGCATGCTGTATCTGCGGCACAGCAACTGGGGGAAATTGATATTCTGATAGCCGGGCACAATGTAGCCGGTATCGCTGCCCAGGCACAGCAAATTAGCGGGGTACGAAAAGTATTACTGGCTGATGCTCCTGACTATGCTCAGGTATTGGCGGAAGCAGTAGCTCCACTGGTAGTGCAACTTACTGATTCATATGATCATATTATTGCAGCAGCTACTTGTTTCGGTAAAAATTTGTTACCGCGTGTTGCGGCTTTACTTGATTGTGCTCCTGTTTCTGATGTTGTTGCCATTATCGACAGTCAGACATTTGTTCACCCGATTTATGCCGGAAATGCTTTGCAAACAGTGCGTAGTGAACAATCGAAACAGTTGCTGACAATCCGGACTACCGCATTTGCTCTGGCAGAATCTGCTGGCGGGCAAGCGGCAATTGAATCTGTTACCGCTGTTCCTGTGCCTGAATTAAGCCGTTTTATTGAACGTAAACTGACTAAATCAGATCATCCTGAGCTGACTACTGCTAAAGTGGTAGTCAGTGGCGGACGTGGTTTGGGCAGTGCTGAAAATTTTGCTGCACTTCTCAACCCGCTTGCCGATACCCTGAATGCAGCTATCGGTGCTTCACGCGCGGCTGTGGATGCCGGTTATGCTCCGAACGATTATCAGGTAGGGCAGACAGGGAAGGTAGTCGCACCGGAGTTATATATTGCTATTGGTATTTCAGGAGCCATTCAGCATCTGGCCGGAATGAAAGACAGTAAAGTTATTGTGGCTATTAATAAAGATGCTGATGCTCCGATTTTTAACGTAGCTGATTATGCACTGGTTGCTGATTTAAATACTGCTGTACCAGAATTGCTTGAACAGTTAAAGGCTCTTGGGCATTAAATTGCTGATGGTTGTTGAATAATGTTTCACGTGAAACATTATTCAACAGTTTGACCTTGAAACAAACGGGTAGAAAGTATCCGGTTTGCTGTAACTGATTGCCGGTGAACTGCCTGAATATACCCAGTATTCAGGCAATTTTTATGATGTCTTTTATAAAAAATTCAGCTTAAAACGATGAACCGATTACATGATAATCAGAGTTATGCTTTTGCATCAGATAATTATTCAGGTGTTCACCCGAAAATTATCCGGGCACTGACAATTGCTAATGGCGGACATCAGCCTGCTTATGGTGCTGATGTGTATACGCATGCTCTGCAACAGAAAATCAAACAGTTATTTGGTGAGCAGGCTGAAGCTTTTCCGGTATTTAACGGAACCGGAGCCAATGTTACCGCTTTACAGGCATTGTTGCCGCGCTGGGGTGCGGTGATTTGTGCGGAGAGCGCACATATTCAGTGTGATGAAGGAGTGGCGCCTGAACATCTGGCCGGCGTAAAGCTCCTGACGGTTGCTACTGATGATGGTAAATTAACCCCGCAACTGGTAGCCCGGCAAGCCTGGGGTTTTGGAATGGAACATCGTGCTCAGCCGGCAGTTGTGTATATCAGCCAGACTACTGAGCTGGGCACTTGTTATAGCGTGGCTGAAATCCATGATCTGGCCGAATATTGTCATAAACATAATATGCAGCTTTATCTGGATGGAGCACGGCTGGCGAATGCACTGGTAGCGGAAAATACTGATGCCAGAACCATGATTACTGATACGGGTGTGGATATGCTTAATCTGGGCGGTACTAAAAATGGTATGCTGCAGGGCGAATGTATCATCAGTATGCGCGCAGATACTCATGCTGCTATGCCGTATCTGCGTAAAATTAATGCTCAGCTTGGTGCAAAAATGCGTTTTATTTCAGCACAATTTCTGGCATGGTTGGAAGACGATCTGTGGCTGGATCTGGCCGCCGGCAGTAATCTGATGGCAAAGCGGCTGGCTGCATCACTGACCGCAATTGAGCAGGTATCGGTTACTCAAAAAGTTCAGGCAAATGCCATATTTGCCATATTACCTGCTAATGCTCGTGCTCGTTTGCATCAACAGTTTCATTTTTATGACTGGGATGAAAGCAAAGGAGAGGTACGCTGGATGACCAGTTTTGATACCACAACTGAGCAAGTTGATGCATTTGCGGCCGCAATCAGGCAGGCTGTTGCAGAAAAATGAGTACAATTTATCAGTACACAACGCTGGCAGCACCGGCACAGGCAGAATTTAAAGATAAAGGCAGCCGTTTTCTGGCCTTTGCCTATCCGGTGCAGGATGAATCAGAAATTCGCCAGAATGTGCAAACTTTGCGGGAACAGCATCATAAGGCACGTCATTGCTGTTTTGCATGGCGTCTGGGCGTAGATGGTAACCGTTATCGTGCCAATGATGATGGAGAACCTGCCGGGAGTGCCGGCAGGCCGATTCTCGGACAGATTGATTCTGCAAATATCACTGACGTTGTAGTGATAGTGATACGTTATTTTGGTGGTACTTTGCTGGGAGTACCCGGGCTGATCCATGCTTATAAATCTGCTACTGCGGCAGCGATAGAAACTGCTGATAAAATTTGTCTGGATGTATGCCGGCAATTATGGCTTTATTGTGATTATGCTCATTTGAGTGAAGCAATGCGCTGGTGCCGGCAGCAGCAGGCACAGATAATACAGCAGGATCTGCAGCAGCAGTGCTGTCTGTCTGTCCGCCTGCCGCTTGCTCAGCTGGAAAGCGGGCTGTCATCTTTACGCAAGCTGCGGATGATTGATGTTAAACTGGATAACTGAATATTACTGGTTAATGCTATAAAACGCAGCCGGCTGGCTGCATACACACCTTATTTTGGAGAAGGGGTATATGAAATTACTGGTTATCGGCAGCGGCGGACGAGAACATGCTCTGGCCTGGCGTCTGGCACAGTCTCCCAAAGTAAATACGGTTTATGTTGCTCCGGGTAATGCCGGTACTGCAACAGAACCAAAGCTGCTCAACCTTGCTGTAACTGATCATCAGCAGTTGATTGCCTTCTGTCGTGAACAGCAAATAGCATTTACAGTAGTCGGACCGGAAGCACCACTGGCAGCCGGTATTGTGGATGATTTTACTGCCGCTGGTCTGGCTGTTTTTGGTCCGAGCCAATATTGTGCTCAGCTGGAAAGCTCAAAAGATTTTGCTAAGGCGTTTATGGCCAGAACGGGTATCCCCACAGCTGCCTATCAGACTTTTACTGATGCTGAAGCTGCTCATCAGTATATCAGTCAGAAAGGCGCACCGATTGTTATCAAGGCTGATGGTCTGGCAGCCGGTAAAGGAGTGATTGTTGCCATGACACTGGCCGAAGCTCATCAGGCTGTAGATGATATGTTGCTGGACAATACTATGGGTGCTGCCGGTAGCCGGGTGGTAATCGAAGATTTTTTACAGGGAGAAGAAGCCAGCTTTATTGTTATGGTGGATGGTGAGCATGTTTTACCCATGGCTACCAGTCAGGATCACAAACGCCTGCTTGATTTCGATAAAGGCCCGAATACCGGCGGAATGGGTGCTTATTCTCCTGCACCGGTAGTGACTGAAGCTGTACATCAGCGGGTAATGGATGAAATTATTCTTCCTGTAGTAAAGGGAATGCAGGCTGACGGTCATCCTTATCGCGGCTTTCTGTATGCCGGTTTGATGATAGATGATAGCGGAGCACCGTATACCATAGAATTTAACTGCCGGTTTGGTGATCCGGAAACTCAGCCGATTATGTGCCGGTTACAAAGTGATCTGGTGGAGCTGATAGAAGCTGCTCTGGACAGCCGGCTTGATACGGTGACCGCTGAATGGCGAGATCAGGCTGCTGTTGGTGTGGTACTGGCGGCGGCTGGTTATCCACAGGATCCGCGTAAGGGAGATGTAATTTCCGGGATTACTGAGGCTAATCAAACCGGAAAAGTTTTCCATGCCGGTACAGCGTTTAATTCCCGGCATGAACTGGTTACCCATGGCGGACGGGTATTATGTGTAGTCGGATTAGGTGCCGATATCAAAACTGCACAAACCAAAGCTTATACTGCTCTGGAATCAATAAAATTTGCCGGTATGCAATACCGGCATGATATTGGTGCAAAAGCATTAAAAGCTGTGGATAACTAAGTCTGATTTTTATATTTTATCCGTTTATCAACAGATATTCTAATTATGTATTCTGTTTGGTCTGGCTGAGCAGAATACATAATTTTTTGGCTAAACCAGACAAATAGTATGTACTATCAAATTATTAAGACAAATTTTGATTATCGTGATATTCAATTTTAGCTTAGCACAGGTAAATGATAAGAATATAAAACTGTAACTGAATCGATTCTGTGGATAAATATAAAAATGATGTTATGGATAAGGCTGTCTGTAGATTGATTACATCCTCAACAGTTAAAATAAATCGGCATATTCATTAATGATTTTGAGGAATCAGTATAAAACTGTTTTATGCGGAAAATTTGAACTGACTTCAATAAGAGGATTTAAGCATCAGAATATTCTTTATTAACTGTGTATTATCAGCAATTATAATCAAAATTGAATATGACTTATTCAGATATCAATTATTAATAACAGACATGACAGAAAAGGATAAACGTCATCAATACTATAGTGTCTGCACATAGTCATTTATCCAGTATTTATCCACAGTCACCGGGTTTCCGGCTAAAAATAACTGTTTTTGTATTCCGGCTTGTTTATCATCTATTTTGTTTAAAAATATGCTGAAATTTTTCCCGGCAAAGATGTTAACTATCAGTAATCAGTAAATTTTAAATCAGGCAAAAATTTAACAGCCAGAGAAAATAATTTATTGCAATTCTCAGTAAATTAACCGGATATTGAATATGCAGTGCTAAGTATAGCTGTACTTAATCCTGAATTTCTAAACCGGATAGAAGTGATATCTGGTTGTTTGGTACTAATAAGATTATAATAAAATAACTTCTCGGTAACATTACCTACTTACAATAAGCGTTTTTTGAGCGGATATGATGTAGTGGCAGCATAACTGCTTCCCAAGCAGTTCGGGCGGGTTCGAATCCCGTTATCCGCTCCAGTAGTCTGACTGTTATTTTAACTAATTAAGAGAAATAAAATACTTATTAACAGTTTAGTTTATAAAGCTTATAGTTTGAAAAACTGAATTTTTTAATTACTTTTTTTGTTCGGGATATTATTTTTGTTTGATTTGTAATAATCATGCTTCCATAATCAGTTTCGATTTACAAAATGACAATTTTTGTAACTGATATTTATTCTATCTGTTAAATGATATCCACAGACTTATACACAGTTTATAAAATCACTATTTTTATTTGTCTGCATTTATAGTTTTTATATTTATAAAGATACGAACCAATTCGGACATATAATTTAAATTTCTAACTACTGCTATTAATACTTACCGGCTTATTATTCATAATTTTAATGTAAATTTAATTCTTTTTAATAGATTTAATACAAAACTATTACAGAAAATATAAACGGGATATTTAAAATTCAGATATACCGCTATAATTCTGCATTATATGGTTAAACAATTTCATAAAATACCAATATAATATTCAGTAACTGCAAAAATACTGATAAATGATACAAAATCTGTCAAAATTTAATTTAAGCTTTTTATCTTACTTTTCTATAAAAATTAAGCAATAACGTTCTAAATTTATTTACAAGAATTATCAATAAGTAAAATTCGTTCTAATATCCTGTTGTGGCTTTTATAATACATTTAATAATAGGTAAATAAATAGTATTTATCCCGTATAATCGCAAAATTTTATAAAAAGATTATATGTAATATACTGTTTTTATAATTAATTTTTTCTAAAATATTTTATTCAGCTTCAAATAATCTTCTCTGAAACGCCTGTTTGTTTTACCACATTTATACAAATATTTATGTTATATTACTTAATAATTTAACTTTAATTTTAACGTTTTTTAAATTTTTTTTGGTTTTTTGATAAACGCATGATTTTAAAAAATTAGGAGTTAACCAATTGAATAAAATATATCGTGCGATATGGAATGAATCCACGCAGACATGGGTGGCTGCTTCTGAATTAGCTAAAAGTAAAACTAAGGCAAACACTGTTTCCTGTGGAAATAATGAATTGCCTGTATTGGGTAAAATTTGTAGTAATGTGTTCAAAGCTGGTTTACTGACATCTCTGGTTAATCTTGCTTTACTGGCACCTAATAGCTATGCAGGCTCAGGGACTCACTCTTCAATAGCGGGGACTACCATTGGCTCTAACCTTGATGGTTATCAGAATATCAACACTACAGCTATTCAGGGTGATGATTATGACTATTGCGGAGCTGATAATATAACAGACCGGGGTAATAAAAGTGCACGTCCGGCAAATAGTATTTCTGCTTTAGAAGAGTATTTACGCTTTGCAAAGAATACAGCGTTTACAGATAATTCAAAAACTTCTTACCGGCCTTATGGTACAACCGAACGGTCTGAAAATTGGGTATCAGCTGTTGGTCCTGGGCAAGTAACACAGGGTAAAGATCAGAATGGTAAGTTTACACCTGGTTCTGGATATCAGAATCAACTTACTGGTGGTTACCTGAACACATATATAAATGCTTTTGGTATTGGTTCTTTTGCTTATGGTTGTAATTCTTATACTTCAGGAAATCATTCTTTAGCATTTAATGCTAATGCTACTACTACGGCAGGTGGAGCTCAGGCATTTGGTGTGGCCGCATATGCTGCGGGCCGGGCGTCTAACGCTATAGGTGTTTCTTCTCAGGCTGAAGGAGTATCCAGTGTCGCATTAGGATCTGTAGCTAATTCTACAGGAGTTGGAAGTGTTGCCTTTGGTTTACAGTCAAATGCTGCAGCCGATGGTACTGTTGCTGTAGGGGTTAATTCTCAGGCTTCTGTGGATTCTGCGGTTGCTATTGGTAACGACAGCTCTGCAGACGGGAAAGAAAGTATCAGTATTGGTTCAGGTAATAAAGTTTCAGGTGAAGGGTCAATTGCTATAGGCAATTCTGAAACTGCCTCTACCTATGCCTCTGTAGACGGTACTCAGAGTGGTAAGTCCGGCGGTAATACCATAATCACCGGTAACCGTACACTTTCTATAGGTAATAAAAATACCGGTACAACAGATACTGGTGGTATTTCTGCCGCCAATGCATCATTATTTGGTAACAGCAATAAAATTTATGAAGCTCTTGATGGCGTTCATGTAATTGGTAATAGTAATCAGATTGGTGTTGCCAATGCAACCAAACCGCTTCCCGGTAACGGCGCTACGGTAATTGGTAATAATACTATTGTTACTGCTGATAATGCTGTTGCTCTGGGTAACAGTACCTATGTCAGTGGTGAAAGTGCGATTGCTATTGGTAACAGCGCCAAAGCTACAGAAGTTGGAGCTGTTGCTCTGGGTAAAGATTCTTTTGCAAATACTGCAGGAGGTGTTGCCGGTTACAATCCGTATGAAAATGCACCTGCTGATAGTACAGGAGCATGGAAAAGCACTACTGGTGCAGTAGCAGTAGGAAATACCTCTAAGAACATTACCCGGCAGATAACAGATGTAGCTGCCGGTAATGAGGATACTGATGCAGTCAATGTTGCTCAGTTGAAGAGTTTACATTCTTCTACTTTAAGCAGTTTGAATACCGGATCAGAAACCCTTAATAATAATCTGGTTTCTGTTGGTAATTCAATCGACACCCTTTCAGCTTCAGTAGATAGTAAACTAACGGATCTGAATTTAAATATCAATTCTCTCTCGGTGACGGCATTAGGAGAGAATGGAAAACTCGACAGACTGGATAAAAATATTGCTGATTTAAGTCTGTCAACTTCTGAAGGTATCAAATTATTACAGAAGAATACTTTACAGTATAAGAAAGATAGCAACAATCCCGGAGGTTTTTATAATGTTGGTTCTGATGATGGACGAACTCAAAATAAAATAATCAATGTGAATGCAGATGATTCTGTAGTTACTGACGGATCTACATATCTGATTAATGGTGGTCTTTTAAACAAAACTAATTCTCAGATCAGTCTGTTATCATCAAGTATAAGCGATGGTGTTACTAAACTTAACTCCGGAGCTGATGAAGTTTTATCGACTACACGTGATAAAGCACCGAAAATAGATGATCAGATGACTGGTTTTAATCAGTCTCTTTCTAAAGATATCAGCAATTTAAGATCGGTTATACTTGAGTGGACTGAAGAACCTGATAAAAGTAAAACTTTTAAATCTAAAGATGAAACAAAAATAACCGGTGTTGCCAGAGGTAATGCAGACAGTGAAGATTCCACAGATGCTGTAACCGGCGGACAATTACGTGAAATTAACACATTAGTTACTAAAGTAACTAATGATGTAAAGGATAGTACTACCAATAATAATATTGAGGTTGACAAACTGGCATTAGATACAGATTTGGCAATATCCGACAGTAATACTAAGCTGGATACTCTGACTACTTCTATTTCTACAGGTTTGAGCCGGATAACACGTAATGCTCTTTTGTTTAATGAGACCGCAGGTAAATATCAGGAAGATACTAACAAGACTCCGCAAAAAATCAGTAATGCAGAAGCAGGTGATATAAGTGAAAATTCTGACGATGCAATAACCGGAGGACAACTATATACTACAAATACTAAACTGATAAATCTGTCTTCATCTATTTCTGCCGGATGGAATACTCTTTCTGAACAGCGCAGCAGTATTTCGACTTCAGCCAGCAGTAGTCTTAGTACTTTATCCGGTATAATAAATGGAAAACTGGAATCATTATCAACAGTCACTACTAATAGTTTACAAACTTTAAGTAATAATCTGCAGGTATTATCTTCTTCTGCCTCTACTGCAATCAGTAATTTGCAGGAAAGTACAATATTATACGGCGCAGATGGTATGTACCATGCCACGCGTGATAATCTGGCTCAAAAAATAACCGGTGTTGCTCCGGCAGAACTGAGTGAGAATTCAAAGGATATGGTTAATGGTGGTCAGTTATATACCACCAATTCCGAGATTGACAATCTGTCCACTGCTGTTAACAATAAGTTCAGCAGCTTATCCGGTTCAATATCTGTGTCAGTTAGTTCGAGCCTGAGTGACTTATCAGCAAGTCTGAATGTAAACAGAGATAAAGTTTCTTCTCTGCAGGCTAATGCACTGCAATGGGACGATATTGCTAAAGCTTACAGTGCAAAGCATGGTAATACAGATAGTACTACAGATGGCAGGCAGAAAATTACTAATGTTCTTGAAGGCAATATTACCAGTCCGGATTCAACCGATGCGGTAACCGGCGGACAGTATTATAATCTGGATACAGCTATAACTGACAAAGTAAGTACACTTTCGATAAATGCGCTGAGTTCTGTTGATGGGATTAATAAGAGTATCTCATCATTACAGCAACAGATGTTGACGCTTGACGGAAACAAATTTAATGCTGAACGTGTTGAAAAAAATCAGAAAATTACCGGTGTAGCTGAAGCTGCGCTGAATAGCGCCTCAACAGATGCTGTTGTTGGAAAGCAGCTGTCTTCAACGAATTTTTCTCTGAGTAGCTTAATTACTTCAACTAATGCCGGATTTAAAGCATTTTCCAACTCGTTAGATCAGTACTCTGAAAATACCAAAAAAACAGGGACAGACTTGGTAAATGGTATTAATACAAGTATCAGTTCTTTGCAGAGTAATGCTTTACTGTGGGACAAAGATAATGGATACAGTGCTACCCATGATATTAAAGGAAATCAGAAAATTACCAACGTTTCTGCTCTTGATGGTAATCTTGCCCCGGGTTCAACTGATGCATTAACAGGTAGTCAGGTTAGCCGTTTCATTACTTCCAGAGATAAAAGTATTAATAAAGTATATGCAGACTTACAAGGCTTATCTGCAGATTCAATCAAAAAACTGGAAAGTGAAATTACGAATGGTCTGAATGGAGTTAATCAGGAAATAGCGGGATTAAAACAGAATCTGTTACTATGGAATGACAAAGCCGGAGCTTATGATGCCAGTCATAATACGTCTGCTGGAGCGGAAAAAATTACCAATGTTGCTGAGGGCAGATTGGTTTCCGGTTCAACAGATGCTGTAACCGGTAAACAGTTATTTGAAACTAAATCTAATATCGCAACGCTGAGTACATCATTAGTTAATGATCTGGATAAGAAATCCAATAGCATTAACGATAATCTGAATAATCAAAAGGCTATTCTGGGCAATTCTATTGCTACAGGTATCAATAAACTGGGCAGTGATATAAATTCTAATATACAGTCAGTAGATTCTGGTATTGAAGACTTGAAACAGACTGCGCTGCAATGGAACGGTAGTTCTTATGATGCCAGTCATGGTCAGGTAGGCGGTAAAAACAAAATCACCAATGTGGATCAGGGTAACTTATATGAAAAATCAACCGATGCAGTAATAGGTGATCAGTTAGCCAGAACCAATACCAGTATTAAAACTTTATCTGACGGTCTTAGTACCAGTCTGCAGAAATTATCCGGTTCCATTTCTTCTATCGTGGATCAATATTCATCTGACTGGGAAAAAGACCTGATTACCCGGAAAGATTCTTTCTCTGCAAGTATTAGTTCCGGTTTAAGTAGTATTAATACCAGTCTTTCAAAGATAACGAAAAATGCATTACTATGGAACGGTAGTGCTTATGATGCCTCTGTTGAAAATAGTAAAGGAACCATTACTAATGTAGCAAAAGGTGATTTGCAGAAAGATTCACATGATGCAATAGTTGGTGCTCAGTTATTGACTACTAATACGAAGCTAAATTCGCTTTCTACATCATTTGACGATAAAGTAAAAGGTTATAAAAGTACAACTCAAAACAGTTTAAACAGCTTATCTACAGCTCTGGGCAATTCTTCTTTTTCCGATCTTGAAAGTCTGTCTTCATCAGCTGCACTAGCTCTGGGTAATATAAATGATGGTATTTCAGATCTGAAACAGAATGCATTGCAGTGGAAAGGCAATGCCTATAATGCCGGCTATGGTGCTGAAAGTGAAAAGAAAAATATTACTAATGTTGCCGATGGTCTGCTTGCAAAAGGATCAAAAGATGCAGTCACAGGTAATCAGCTCCATAATACTGATGTAGCTATCAGTGATCTGAAAAAAGAAGTAGATGACGGTGTAACGCGTTTAACCAGTTCCCATGATATTTTTGATAAAAATATAGCTGCTTTAACTGAAAAACTTGAAAAAACTGCTGGCAGTCTGTCAAGTCTGTCTACAACTACTGAAACCGATCTGAACAGTATTAATACTGGTATTTCCAATTTGCAGGATAATGCTTTGCAATGGAAAGATCGTGCTTATAATGCCCGTCATGGTACAAAAGATGATAAAAACATCATTACTCATGTGGCAGCAGGTAGTCTGAAAGAAAATTCATCAGACGCGGTAACGGGTGCACAGCTATTCGGTACCCAAAGTAATATTACCGTTCTGGAAAGCAAACTGACAGGTGTATCTGATAGTTTGAGTTCTGGTATCAGTAGTTTATCTGACTCACTGAATAATTTAACCACTTCCAATTTGTCTGCTCTGGAGCAGAGTAGAGACCGCATTGAAAGTGATATTACAAGTCTCTCTTCAACTACCTCTTCAGTACTAAGCTCGGCTGACAGTGATCTCGCTGTTCTCAGTGAAAATGCATTACAGTGGAAAGATGGTTCATATGATGCCAGCCATGGCAAAGAAAATGATAAAAATTTTATCAAGAATGCTGGTAAAGGTGATGTATATGCCGGTTCAACCGATGCCATTACCGGCGATCAGTTATATACAACCGGCAGCCATTTGGATGCACTGAGTTATAGTTTCAGTACTAGTTTTGATAGTTTTTCAACTACATTAAACAGTTTAATTGATAAAGGTGTTGGAAGCCTTTCTAGCAGTGTTGCCAGTATTGATGGAGAAGTAAGTAAATTACAACAGAATGCGTTACAATGGAACAAGAGTATTTCTGCATATGATGCAAGTTCTGTAACTGGCAAACCGGCAAAAATTACTCAGGTTGCCGATGGTCGGGTAGAATTAAATTCGTCAGATGCTATTACTGGTGCTCAACTGTTTAGCCTGTCCACGGTGTCTAAAGATAACCTGGTCAACGTAGCCTCCTCAATGAATTTAAGTTTAAGTACAATACAAGATTCAGTAGATAGTTCCTCTGCTTCACTTTCTAGTCAATATGATACGTTATCAAAAGATATTTCGAACAATTTCAATGAATTTTCCACTAGTACTTCGATAAGTTTAGACAGCTTGTCCACTGGTAATTCAACTACTGTGTCGAATCTGGCTGACCGTATAAATACAAGCCTGAGCGCTCAGTCTGACAGTATAGACAATAGTATCAATAAGCTGTCTACAGAATTTGATAATAATCTGAATAACCTGACTTCAAATATTGCAGAATCTGCTGAAGAATTAACTAATTCATTAAATACTGTTAACAAGGGTATAAATACACTCAAGCAGAATGCACTGCAATGGAATGAAGAAGCCGGTGCGTATAGTGCAAATCATGGAACTGGTAAGGCACAAAAAATTACCAACGTAGCTGCCGGTAATGTAGCACCGGATTCAAGCGATGCTATTAATGGCAGCCAGTTCTTCCAACTGTCCGGCTCAGCATCAACAGGGCTGAACAATCTGTCAACCAGTCTGAGCACAGTAACCAACAATCAGTTAAACAGTCTGTCTACTATTATTAGTAATAGTCTGAGCACGGTGAATCAAAACGTATCCAGTTTGTCAACCGGACTGAATACTGTTACTGAAAAGGTTACTGCATTGCAGATTGATGCACTGCAATGGGATAAAGTAAACGGTAATTACAAGGCTGATCATGGTACCGGTAATGCTCAGAAGATTACACAGGTAGCAGCAGGTTCGATAGCGGCAAATTCTACCGATGCAGTTAACGGTGCGCAGATGTACAGTTTGTCAACCGGTACTGCTGACAGTGTCAATAAACTGACTGAAAACCTGAATAAAACCAATTTAGAATTAGGTTCATTGTCCACAGCAACAAACACAGACCTGAAAAATCTGAAAGACAGCCTGAACAGCACCAGCGATAAACTGACTCAGCTAACATCCAGTACTTCAGGCAGTATACAGAGCATTAGCACCAGTCTGGACACACTGACTACTTCTACAGCTAACAGCCTGCAGGCTCTGGACAAAGGTCTGAAAGATACCAGCAGCAGCGTATCCGCATTGCAGACTAATGCCTTGCAGTGGAACGCAGACAAAGGTGTTTATGATGCCAGCCGAAACGGCAGTGCCAAAGTTCTGAGTGGTGTGGCAGCAGGAGCAGTGAGTGCAGTATCCACAGAAGCGGTTAACGGCGGACAGCTGTATAGTCTGTCTACGGTAACTGTAGCAGGACTGAACAGTGTCAGCACCGGTCTGAGCAGTTTGTCAGAGTCTGCGACTACCGGTCTGAACAATCTGTCAGCCAGTCTGAGCAGTGCGAATCAGAATCTGACTACCTTGCAGCAGAATGCATTGCAGTGGAGCAACACACTGACTGCTTATGATGCCGGCCATAATGGTACAGCGCAGCGGATTACCAATGTAGCAGCAGGCAATATAGCATTGGGTTCTACAGATGCAGTAAACGGTGGTCAGCTATTCAGTCTGTCCAGCTCAGCATCAACAGGACTGAGCAGTCTGTCAACCAACCTGAGTAAAGTAACCGACAATCAGTTAGGCAGTCTGTCTACTATTACTGGTGATAATCTGAACACTGTGAATCAAAACGTATCCAGTCTGTCATCCAGTCTGAATGATACTAATACTAATGTAGGCAATCTGCAGAAAGATGCATTGCAATGGAACAGTACAATTAGTGCCTATGATGCAACCCGTGGCGGTCGTGCGCAGAAACTGACCGGAATTGCCGGCGGGGACATCAGCGATACATCAAGTGATGCGGTTAACGGTGCGCAGATGTACAGTCTGTCAACGCTGACTCAGACAGGTCTGAGCAGCAGCAGTACTGGTCTGAGCAGCCTGAGCAGTGTTACCTCATCTGCTCTGAATAATGTAAATAGAAGTCTGGAGTCACTGTCCACAGAAACTCATACAGGACTGAGCAGTGTCAGCACCGGTCTGAGCAGTTTGTCACAGTCTGCGAGTACCGGCCTGAACAATCTGACAGCCAGTCTGAGCAGTACGAATCAGAATCTGACTACCTTGCAGCAGAATGCATTGCAGTGGAATGGCACTGCGTATGATGCCGGTAGAAGTAATACTGTACAGAAAATTACTAACGTTGCGGCAGGCAGAATAGCAGTTGATTCTACTGATGCAGTGAACGGCAGCCAGTTCTTTAACCTGTCAGGTTCAACATCAACAGGGCTGAACAGTCTGTCAACCAGTCTGAGCACAGTAACCAACGATCAGTTAAGCAGTTTGTCTACTATTACTGGTGATAATCTGAACACTGTGAATAAAAATGTGACTAGTCTGTCAACCAGTCTGGATAAAACTAATATTAATGTAGGCAATCTGCAGAAAGATGCATTGCAAAGAAACCGGGTAAGCGGTGATTTTGATGCAAGACGCGAAGATAAAGAGCAGAAACTGACTGGTATAGCTGCCGGAGATATCAGTGCAACTTCATCTGATGTTATTAACGGTACGCAGATGTTCAGACTGTCAACGCTGACTCAGACAGGTCTGGGCAGCATCAGTACTGGTCTGAGCAGCCTGAGCAGTGTTACCTCATCTTCTCTGGATAATGTAAATAGAAGTCTGGAGTCACTGTCCACAGAAACTCAAACAGGACTGAACAGTATCAGCACCGGTCTGAGCAGTTTGTCAGAGTCTGCGACTACCGGTCTGAACAATCTGACAGCCAGTCTGAACAGTACGAATCAGAATCTGACTACATTGCAGCAGAATGCATTGCAGTGGAACAGCACACTGACTGCTTATGATGCCGGCCATAATGGTATAGCGCAGCGGATTACCAATGTAGCAGCAGGCAGAATAGCAGCTGATTCTACAGATGCAGTAAATGGTGGTCAGCTATTCAGTCTGTCCGGCTCAACATCAACAGGGCTGAGCAGTCTGTCGACAGTAGTTTCATCCACTGTTATTAATGGAATCAGCACTATAAGCAACTCCCTGTCTACCGGCTATGAAAGTCTGTCACACAGCCTGAGTACGGCAACAGACAATCTGCAACAGCTGACAAACATCACCAGCAGCAGTCTGAGCAGCTTATCAACTGTTGCAAGTACAACTCAGAACGATGTGACAGATCTGAAAGAGAAAGTACTGAAATGGAATGATGATAAAGGCGGATTTGATGCAGGAAGACCAAACAATCTGACCCGTGATCCAGGTTTAGGTAAGATCTATAACGTGAAAGATGGTGAGATTGCAGCGGGTTCGCATGAAGCAGTAACCGGCGGACAGCTTTACACAGTGCAAACCGATCTGTCTGCTCTGTCAACATCTACATCGGATATAGTGAATTCATTAAACAAAACTCTGGATGAATTATCAACAAGTAATGTTATTACTAACGTAGCTAATCTGACCAAAAATGCATTGCAATGGAAAGATGATGGTACAGGTAACAATACAGGGTTTTATGATGCTGGTTATAATGGTATTGCACAGCGGATTACCAATATTGCAGCCGGTAATATAGCTCAAGGTTCTCTTGATGCGGTTAATGCCGGTCAGTTGTGGACGGTACAAAGTAGCCTGAGTACTCTGTCAACTAAAGTAGATACTCTGCCGACGGGGAATGTTTCAGATGCTGAACTGGCCAGTCTGTCAACGGCAATCAGTACAGGTATAGCCAATCAGATTTCTACCGCAGCGTCTAGTCTGGGTACTTCCTACCAGCCGAGTGCAAACAGTATTGAGCCGCCAAAATACGATAGTATTACACCGACAGGAGGTGTGGTATCGGCAGATAATGTAGATGATGCACTGGCAAATTTGAGGAATTACGGTACTAAGTTTGTGAAAAGTAATTCTGCAAAAGCAACCTCAGTTGCACAGGGTGCTGATTCTATCGCAGTAGGCGGAGCAGCTATGGCCAGCGGAACATCGGCAGTTGCAATCGGTGATTCTGCAAGTGCTCCGTCAGCCAATGCTGTGGCACTGGGTAGTCAGGCTAAGGTAACACAGACCGGAGGCGTAGCACTTGGTGCGGGTTCAGTAGCGAATACGGCAGCCGGAATAGAAAGCTATATTCCGGTAACGGCAACGTCACAGCAGGCAGCAGCGATCCGGGCAACGAAGAGTACGGAAGGTGCGGTATCTGTAGGTGATGCATCGAAAGGTGTATATCGTCAGATAACCGGAGTTGCGGCAGGTACGGCTGATACTGATGCAGTAAACGTGGCTCAGCTTAAAGGTGTTGATAATCAGGTTAGCAGAATAAATGAATATGTTAACCAGATAAATGATAATGTTCACCGTGTTGAGCGCCGTGCATATTCAGGAACGGCAATGGCTATGGCCTTGTCCGGTGCTTATCTGCCTTCCCTGAATGGTGGTGAACAGACTGTTGGTGTTGGTGTCGGTGCATATCGTGGCTATGGTGCTATTGGTGTAAACTATAAGGCAGCAAGTAAAAACGGCAAAATAACATGGGGTGCAGGTGTTTCCACAACAGGTAAAGAGATCGCAGTTAATTCTGTACTTGGCTTTAAGTGGTAAGAAAACCTGATTAAGCAGACTTCTGGTCTTCCCGTGGAAGTCCGGAAGTCTTATTTGTTTATCAGTAATTACATTTTTACTAAAATACGGATTAATATGCGCATCGGTATCTCTGTTATTACTCATGCCAACCAGAATATCTGGGAAAATGGTATGAGTCAGAATATTATATTTTTGGTTCAGAGCCTGAAGGCTATCCCGTTTGTTAAATCAGTCGATCTGATTAATGTGGGCGGACAGCCGGGAATGGCCGGACAAATTGATTTAAGTCTGTTTGACTTGCGACTGTTGTCGGAACAGGAAGCTGAAGATGCTTTTGATGTCATTATAGAACTGGCCGGTGCATTAAATCCGCAATGGCTGGCTTTGCAGCGGGCACGTGGTAAAAAAGTGGTATTTTATTGTGTTGGTCAGCCTTATGTAGGTCTGGCAGAATTCAATGTTTTTGAAAAACCAACCAGTTTTCCGCCCGTAGATCGTTCTGATGAAGTATGGGTTTTACCTAAAGATAAGGACTATATTCCGATGTTGCGGACAATGTATCGTTGTCCGGTACATGTTACGCCCTATCTGTGGGATCCGATGTTTATATCCCGCCGCAAACAGGAAATTAGTGAGCACGGTTTCTATTTTGGCTGGCGCGGCAATCTGCAGGATGGTGTTAAAACACCGTTGAATGTGGCTATTTTCGAGCCCAATATTTCAGTTGTGAAAACTTCATCCATTCCGATGCTGGCCTGTGATGAGGCCTACCGGGCAGAGCCACAGTCAATAGGTATGATGCATGTGCTCAATACGCTGCACATGAAAGATCATCTGACGATGCTGTATCTGGCCAACTCACTGAATCTGGTAAAAGATCATAAAGCCTGTTTTTACGGCCGCCATGATATTGCCGGTTTTATGGCACAGCATGCTAATGCAGTGGTTTCGCATCAATGGTGCAATGATCAGAATTATTTGTATCTGGATGCACTGTATGGTGATTATCCTTTGATTCATAATTCACCATGGTTAAAAGAGTTTGGTGCCGGCTATTATTATCCGGATTTTAATGCTGCAGAGGCGGGCAGACAGTTAATTTTTGCCTGGCAGCATCATGAAGAAAATCTGGGCAGTCAGCGTCAGGCTTCTCAGGCATTATTTAAAGCTACTTCACCTCTCACTGAAGCCAATATCGCCGCTCATGTGCAGCTGTTGTCTAATCTGTGTGCTGATCGTCCAGAATTATTAAGGAATTAACTCATGTCGTCGGTGTCTTCACTTCGTGTAGGTGTTTCGATTTATGTGCGTAAAGGAGCACAGTCGCTTTGGGAAAACGGCATATTTCAGAATTGTCTGTTTCTGGCAATGCTGTTACAGAAATCACCGGTTGTCAGTAATGTAGTACTGGTTGCCGGTTCCGGTGACGGTGATATGCAGGATGCGATGAATTTTCTGAAGGATTCACCAGTACCGGTAATTGACATGGCCAGTGCTCTGAACGAGCTGGACGTCATGATTGAAATGAGCGCTCAGCTAGCCAGGGAATGGATGATAAGTTTCAAGGCTCAGGGCGGCAGAGTAGTCAGTATGCGGGTAGGTAATGACTATGTAATTGATATTGAACGCATGCTGTTTGATAAGCCATCTGCATTACTGATTACAGGTGCCCCGTATGATGAGGTATGGACATTACCTGAGTACGAGAAAACCTGTATGCCCTATTTTGCCAGTACTTTCCGTACTCCGGTAAGAATTATGCCGCATTTGTGGAGTCCGGTTATTCTGAATAAGGCTTGTGAAAAACTGCCGGAAGGTGAGACATTTGAGTATCAGCCCGGCCGCAGACGCTGGCGTATTGGTTTGTTTGAGCCAAATATGTGTATGGTAAAAACCAGTTATATACCTATGCTGGTCTGCGAAAATGCACATCGGCTGAATCCGGATTTTATTGAGCATATCTATGCCTGTAATACCATGAATCTGAAAGAGCAGACTGCTTTTAATCTGTTTGCCCAGAGTCTGAATATTATTCGTCACGGTCTGACATCATTTGAAGGCCGTTATCCGATCTGGCAGGTTGTATCGCGCTATTGTGACGCAATTGTCTGCCATCAGTGGGAAAATGCACAGAATTATCTTTATTATGAAGCTTTGTATGGCGGTTACCCGCTAATCCACAATTCGCATCTGATTGGCGATTGCGGATACCGTTATCATGATTTTGATTGCGAAGAAGGCGGGCAGAAACTGGCAGAAGCATATAAAATGCATGATGAAATTCTTGCCGGTTACCGTGAACGTGCAAAAGCCTTTTTGGCAACACTTGATCCGGAAGCAGAAAACAATGTGCGCTGTTATACAGAGGCATTGGAATCTTTATTTAAGGCATAGATTACACTAAATTTGCCAACTCTTTAGTATAATGTATGCATAAAACCAGCCAGCAATAAAACATTTCGATTGAAATTATGAACTTATCTAATAATCCAAATTTAATTACCAGCCATGGTCAGGATGCTGCACCCACACGCTTGCGTATCGGGATTACTATTGGTCTGAGTCATCCTAAGGAGACTCTGTGGAATAATGGTATTAAACAGAATGCTGTTTTTCTTGCTGATGCATTGAAGAATTGTCCTAATGTAGATTCTGTAGTACTGGTAAACACAACTGACGTACCGGTTACATCAAGCTTGCCATGGGATTTGGAGATATGGCCGACCAAAAGCTTTCTTGAGGCCAAGGATCAGATAGATGTATTGATCGAGCTGGGCGGGCAGATTAGCGCGGAGCAAACGGCCTATATCAAAGATCGGGGTGTGCGCCTGATTTCTTATTGCTGCGGTTTTGAATATATCCATATGATGGAATCGATTTTGTTTTCCCGTAATATGGGTGGCGCCAATCTGTTTATTAATCAGCGCTATGATGATATCTGGATGATTCCGCAGGTTGCAAACTGCAGTCAGGCATATTTTGAAGTATTCCGTCGCCATGACGCGCGTGTTGTACCCTTTGTGTGGAGTCCGGTATTTCTGATTCAGAAAACCGCCGCTATGCCTTTTCAGGGTTTATGGCAGGTTCCGACATCCCGTAAGGGCTGGCGTTTGTCGATAATGGAACCGAATATAGATGTGGTTAAATTCTGCCTGTATCCGATTCTGATTGCTGAAATGGCCTATCGTACTGAACCTGAAGCCATTAATATTCTTCAGGTTTGTAATACTTTACCGATGGCTCAGAAATCCATGGAATTCATTGCGCTGATGAATCAGCTGGATATTGTGAAAAATCGCAAGTCAGTATTTCTGGGTCGTTATGATACGCCTACATTTCTGGCAACCAATACGGATGCAGTGATATCGCACCAGTGGGAAAATCCGCTTAATTACTTTTATCTTGAAGTGTGCTGGCAGGGCTACCCTTTGATTCATAATGCTGAACTGATTTCAGATCTGGGCTATTATTATCAGGGTAATAACGTGGAAGAAGGTGCTAAACAGTTGTTTGCCGCCATGAGTGACCATGCCTATAATGCTGCTCATTACGTATATGACCAGCGACAGCAGATTGCCCGTTTCCTGCCGAATAATACTGATTTGGTGGCCAGCTATTCTGCCTTGCTGACAGAACTGATGGCCAGACCAATTCGCTAATGCCTATGCATTTTCCTGCATAAACGTATTGATATTATCCTCCAGCATGGTACAGATACGCTGTATGGCTTCTTCGCTGCCCCATGCTATATGCGGGGTAATAATCAGGTTAGGCAGGTGAGCACGTAGTAACGGATTGCCATGTACCGGTGGTTCTTCGCTAAGTACATCTACGCCTGCTCCGCCTAACTGACCATATTTCAAAGCCGCAACCAGTGGCTGTTCTGCAACCAGACCACCTCGTCCGACATTAATCAGTACGGCTTGTGGCTTCATCATTTTTAATTCCGCTTCATCAATCATATTGCGGGTTTGTTCATTCAGCGGGCAATGCAGGGAAACCACATCAGCTTGTTGTAATAGCTGGGTAAATGGGGTATAGCCATCCCGGCAACTGCTGGCGTTTTTGTGTTCTCCCCAGAGAACATGCATTCCGAATGCCTGCGCTCGTGCAGCTAAAGCCTGTCCGATACCGCCCTTCCCGAAAATTCCCAGTGTTTTGCCGTTCAAATCATGTATAGGTGCACCGAAATGGCAGAAAAAAGGGCTGTTTTCCCATAAGCCGGCAGCGACATCGCGCTGATAAGCAGGTAACTGGCGCATCAGTGCCAGAATCAGCATCATGGCATGTTCGGCAACCGTATCGTTTCCATAACCGCGAACATTACGAATACCGACATTGTGTTGTTGTGCTGTCTGCCGGTCAATGTGATCCAGACCGGTAGCCGGCACCGCAATTAATTGTAATTGTGGACTATTGCGAATAGCTTCAGCATTAATTCGCACTTTATTGGATATAACAATATTTGCCTGAGCAATCCGGCCGGCTACTTCATCCGGGCTGGTATGGCTATAGCTGGTAATGTGATGAGGAAATTTGAAGTTAAACGGATATTCGGGCAGAGTTGCACGGTCCAGAAAAACGATTTCGCTGGTAGTCATATTATCTCCTATTAATTGAAAAGCCTGCTATGGACAATAACATGCAAGGGTTGAATGTCTGTGTTACAGTGTACGCTAATTTATTAATCAAGGATGAATGAATATGGATCTGGTGATTGAAGATTTGCAGCAGGGTACGGGTACGGAAGCTCAAAAGGGTAAGGAAATTACGGTACATTATACTGGTATGCTGGAAGACGGTACGGTGTTTGATTCCAGTGTTACCCGTCAGCAGCCGTTAACATTTACTCTGGGTGCGGGTATGGTTATTGCCGGCTGGGATGAAGGATTTAATGGTATGAAGGTAGGCGGTAAACGCAAGCTGACTATTCCGCCGCATATGGCTTATGGCAGCCGGGGTGCGGGTGGTGTGATTCCGCCTGATGCCACACTGATTTTTGATGTGGAATTGTTGCAGGTTGATGATTAAGCTGTTGCACGCTGATTTTGCTCAGGCAGCTGTTTCAGGCTGCCTGAACTGTTTTAATAAGCAGGGATTCTGATGATGGAAACTAATCCGACTATTGCTGCTATTGCGACTGCTCCGGGACGTGGTGGCGTAGGCGTAGTACGTTTATCCGGTAAAAATCTGTTGTCTCTGGCACAAAAATTAAGTGGTGGAAAAACACCGGTGCCGCGCAAAGTGATGTATACCGATTTTGTTGATGAGCAGGATACGGTTATTGATAATGGTCTGTTGTTGTATTTTGCAGAGCCGGCCAGCTTTACCGGTGAAGATGTAATTGAGTTGCAGGGGCATGGCGGACCTGTGGTGTTGCAGATGCTATTGCAGCGCTGTTTGCAACTGGGTGCGCGGCTGGCAGAGCCGGGTGAATTTACTAAACGTGCCTTTTTAAATAATAAGCTGGATCTGGCGCAGGCTGAAAGTGTGGCTGATTTGATTGATGCTTCCAGTCAGTCGGCCGCACGGATGGCGGTACGCAGTTTGAAGGGTGCTTTTTCTGAAGAAATTCACCGGCTGGTTGATGATCTGATTACTTTGCGTATGCTGGTAGAGGCAACTCTGGATTTTCCGGAGGAGGATATTGATTTTCTTCAGGCCGCAGATGCAAGCGGCAAGCTTAAGCAGTTACGTGACCGTCTGGACAAGGTATTACAGCATGCACAGCAAGGCGCACTGCTGCGTGAAGGAATGAATGTGGTACTGGTGGGTGCGCCTAATGTAGGTAAATCAAGTCTGCTTAATGCACTGGCTGGCGACGATATAGCCATTGTTACTGATATCGCCGGTACAACCAGGGATACAGTAAGGGAACAGATTACTCTGGACGGGGTACCTGTCCATATTATTGATACAGCCGGTCTGCGTGAAACAGAAGATGTGGTTGAACGTATTGGTATTGAGCGCAGTCAGCAGGCTGTACAGCAGGCAGATGTAGCGCTGATACTGATTGACCAGCGTGAAGGACTCAATGCCACTACTGCGGCAATTCTGGCGCAGTTACCGGCCAGTTTGCACAAAATCGAAGTACACAACAAGATTGATTTAACAGGAGAAGCAGCCAGCTGTGTTTCACGTGAAACGGGAAAATTGCGGGCATTCACGGATGCCGGTCAGGTCATTGCTTTGTCGGCCAGAACCGGTGAAGGGCTGGACTTATTGCGTCAGGCTTTATTGCAGCAGGTAGGCTGGCAGGGTGAAAGTGAAGGGCTTTTTCTGGCACGAACACGCCACATTCAGGCACTTGAACAGGCCAAAGAGGAGCTGTTAAATGCCAGTATGTGTCAGGAAAATCAGATTGAATTGTTTGCAGAGCATTTGCGTCTGGCGCAGAATGCATTGAATGAGATTACTGGTGAATTCAGTGCCGATGATTTGCTGGGCGTTATATTCAGCCGTTTTTGTATCGGTAAATAAATTTTACACAGTTATTACTACTAAATGAAAGCACTAACTATCACTTTTAACGGATAGTTAGTGCTTTTTTGTTTTACTGGTTAAAGAGGCTGTATTAAAGCAAATCTTGGCACTGGTTGTCCGTCAACGCTTATGGTTTCATTAAACATGCTTTTGGGACGCACCCAGGTTGAATAATCGCCGTACAGGCACTGGTAAATAACCAGTTCTTCTTCGGTTTCACTGTGGCGTGCTGTACCGGTAACCTGATAAAGCCTGCCTTTATAGTGCTGATAAATGCCTCGTTGCATAGGTATTTCCTGCATAGTCAGATACAGCCGGAGAGCGCCGGCTGTCAGAGGTGTTATAACTAAAATCTCTTTAATTACAACTCGGTATTCTTTTGGCTGAAAGCCGATTAATTATACAATGGTTTGAATGAATTATAACAAGATGCCATATTAAGGAATACTGTAAATGAATAATGACCCGCGAGCCAGAATGCCAGATGCACCATTGGCCGACAATGAACGGCTGAAAGGTGAAAGTAATTATTTATACGGGCAGATTGCTGCCGATTTACATGACGGGATTACCGGCGGGTTTAATGGTGATGATTTTCAGCTGATTCGTTTTCATGGTATGTACGAGCAGGATGACCGCGATGTCCGTGCCCAGCGACAGGCAGCCAGACTGGAACCGCTGAAAAATGTAATGATGCGCTGCCGTCTGCCCGGCGGAATTATTACCCCGAAACAATGGCTTGGAATCGATGAATTTGCTACTGCACATACACTTTATGGCAGTATTCGTCTGACTACACGCCAGACATTTCAGTTTCATGGCGTGCTGAAACCTGATATTAAACCGATGCATCAGTGGCTGCATCAGCTCGGTCTGGATTCAATTGCTACCGCCGGTGATATTAATCGTAATGTGCTGTGCACCAGTAACCCGATTGAAAGCAGCTTGCATCGTGAAGCCTATGAGTGGGCGTGTAAGATTTCTGAGCATTTACTGCCGCGAACACATGCTTATGCTGATATCTGGCTGGATGGTGAAAAGGTGCTTAGTTCAGAACCGGCTGCACCATTGTCAGATGGTGTGAGTAATGATGCGGTCGAACCGATCAACGGTAAGACTTATTTGCCACGTAAATTTAAAACTGCTCTGGTTATTCCGCCACTGAATGATGTGGATTTACATGCCAATGATTTGAATTTTGTCGCTATTGATGAGGGCGGTCATCTTGTTGGTTTTAATGTACTGGTAGGCGGCGGGCTGTCTATTGATCATGGTAATCAGCGTACGTTCCCGAATACCGCTAAAGATTTTGGTTTTATTCCGGTGGAGCAGGCTGTACGCTGTGCTGAGGCTGTGGTTACTACTCAGCGCGACTGGGGTAATCGCAGTGATCGCAAAAATGCACGTACACGTTACACTTTGCAGCGTGTAGGCGCAGAAGTATTTAAGGAGGAGGTTGAACGCCGGCAGGGTTTTAAATTTGCTGCCAGTCGCCCTTATGAACTCACTGAACGCGGTGATCGCATTGGCTGGGTACAAGGGGAAGACGAACGCTGGCATCTGACCTTATTTATTGAAAACGGCCGTTTACTTGACTATCCTGACCGGCCGCTGAAAACCGGTATGCGTGAATTAGCCAGAATTCATAAAGGCGATTTCCGCCTGACAGCCAATCAGAATGTGATTATTGCCGGTGTACATGCTGAAGATAAGGATGAAATTGAACGGATTGCCCGTAAATATAAACTCATTGACGATGAAATCACTGAACAGCGTAAAAACAGTATGGCCTGTGTGGCTTTTCCAACTTGTCCGCTGGCGATGGCTGAATCTGAACGGTTTTTATCCGGTTTCATTGATCAGGTCGATGCGCTTATGGCGCAATATGGTTTGTCTAAGGAGCATATTATTCTGCGGGTAACCGGTTGTCCGAATAACTGCGGTCGTGCGTTACTGGCTGAAATCGGGCTGATAGGCAAAGCAGTCGGCCGTTATAATCTGTACGTTGGCGGTAACCGGGCTGGCACGCGTATTCCGCGTTTGTTCCGCGAGAATATTACAGTTGATGAAGTGCTGGCTATCTTGCAGGATTGGATTGCGCGCTGGGCACAGGAGCGTAATAATGCTGAGGATTTTGGTGATTTTGCTATTCGTACCGGTATTGTTAAACCGGTAGTAGATGCCGCAGTAGATTTCTGGGATGCAGATAAAGTTTCAGTGTAAACGACTAATCAGAAAAGAGAAATTTCTGTGATTTAAGTAAATAGTCCGGATACCTGATAACAGGTCCGGACTATTTTGTATCTATGGTGTCAGATTACGGTTGCTGATTGGCATAAATCTGATCAAATATACCGCCATCGCTGAAAAAGCGTTGTTGAGCTTCTTTCCAGCCACCAAATTCTTTATCAATGGTCACCAGTTGCAGGCTGGGAAACTGGTGCCGGTATTCTGCCATGATTTTTGGATTCACCGGTCTGAAATAACTTTGTGCTATCAGACGCTGGGCACTGTCGCTATACAAATATTGCAGATAGGCAGTGGCCAGCCGGCGTTTATCCGGGGTAAGAACATTACTGTCAACAACGGCTACCGGTGGTTCACATAAAATTGAAAGTGACGGTGTGACGATTTCAAATTCGTCAGGAGACTGCTTGAGTGCCAGTCTGGCTTCATTTTCCCATGCCAGTAATACATCGCCGAGCTGGCGGTGGGTAAAGGTGATGGTAGCGGCACGTGCTCCGGTATCCATCATGGGTACATGCCGGAGTAAAGCTTGCAGATATGCCTGAGCACTGGCATCACTACCGTTTGGCTGATGCTTCGCCCAAGCCCATGCAGCGAGAAAATTCCAGCGTGCACCACCGGATGTTTTAGGATTAGGTGTGATAATCTGAACATTGTTATGAATCAGATCTCCCCAGTCACGGATATGTTTGGGATTTCCCTTACGCACCAGAAAAACAATGGTAGAGGTATAGGGGGTGCTGTTATGGGGTAAACGCTGCTGCCAGTTCGGTTGCAGTAATGTTTTTTTGCCACGGTTCAGAGCATTGATGTCTCCGGCCAGCGCCAGTGTCACCACATCGGCTTTAAGACCATTCTGTACAGCAATAGCCTGTTTACCGGAACCTCCGTTGGACTGGCGGATATGCACTTTCTGACCGGTTTGCTGATACCAGTAGTTTTCAAAATCAGTATTGTAGTGCTGATACAATTCACGTGTAGCATCGTAGGAAGCGTTCAGCAGAGTTGCTCTGCTGCCGGAGTTGTTATCGCAAGATGTCAGACCTGCAATTATTGCTGCCAGCAGACCGTAGCGCCAGAATATATTCATGCCGGAAAATAGGTTTTAGACGAGGTTTTAATGTAGCAATGCTGGTGCGGGTACGGAAATACTGTTTTTTTGTTTCTTTATAACCAAAAGCAAGATAGCAGTCTGATAATCAGATGAAATGTAAGCAGTGAGGGCTGTGAATTTGAAAAAGTTGGCTTAGGCTGTTATAAACCGCTTTTAATTTTTTTATCTGTTTAATTGAGAAAGTTACATGAAGAGCCGGAATGCAGATGTTGCAGCTGAACAAAAGCTGTTAACACGGGAAGATGTGCGTACGCTGATGCTGTCATCCTTTGGCGGGGCGCTGGAATTTTATGATTTTGTCATTTATGTTTTTTATGCCAAAGTGCTGTCTGAACTGTTTTTTCCGGCAGGTTTAAATCCATTCTGGGCGCTGCTGAATACTTACGGAATTTTTGCTGCCGGTTATCTGTTTCGTCCGCTGGGCGGTATTGTAATGGCACATTTTGGTGATTTATTCGGGCGCAAGCGTTTGTTTGCATTGTCTATTATGATGATGGCTTTACCTACGTTATGTCTGGGTCTGATGCCTACGTTTGCTACTATCGGCTATGCAGCTCCTATACTGCTATTAGTATTACGCATGATACAGGGTGTGGCTATTGGCGGAGAAATTCCGGCAGCCTGGACTTTTGTGTCTGAGCATGTACCTGAAAAACGTATTGGTATGGCAAATGGTTTTCTCACAGGCGGGTTGTCGCTGGGAATATTACTGGGCTCTCTGATTGCGCTGGGTATGGCAAAACATTTCAGTAGTGAAGCTATTCTGAACGGAGCATGGCGTATACCTTTTATTATTGGCGGGCTGTTTGGGCTGCTGACTCTGTATTTACGCAGCTATCTGCATGAAACGCCGGTTTTCAAAGCAATGCAGCAACGCAAGGAGCTGACAACGGAAATGCCGGTTAAAGTTCTGGTTTTTAAACATAAAATTGCTGTAGCTCTCGGCATGCTGCTTACCTGGTTTCTGACTGGCTGTATTGTGGTGATTTTGCTGGCTATGCCACAGTTATTAACCGGCAGTTTTGGCTTTTCCAGTACGCAGGCATTTGAAATGCAGAGTATGGCTATTGTGATGCAAATGCTGGGCTGTGTGATTTATGGTTTGCTGGCAGATCGGCTGGGCACCGGACGGGTACTGATTGGCGGAATTGTGTTTACAGGTGTAATGACAGCGTTATTTTATCCGGCACTGGGCAAATTCAGTGATAGCCTGATTTTTGTTCTGTATTTATTGCTAGGGCTGGCGGCTGGTGTGGCCGGTATTGTTTCAGCTGCCATGATACGAATGTTTCCGCCGGCTATACGGTTTACAGGGATTTCTTTTTCCTACAATGTGGCTTATGCCATTGTCGGCGGTTTAACCTTACCTCTGGTGCAGTGGTTCAGCCTTTTTAGTCAGATTGGCGCGATGTATTATATTCTGTATTTATGTGGAGTAGGTATACTGGCTGCCATTGAATTTCAAAGTCGTTACCGGTGATGCTGTAGCTGCATCGTAACAGATATAAAAAAGCTGCTTTATCCGCAAGTATTATTGTATCGGGATAAAGCAGCTTTTTGTCTATAATTCTATATCAGGCATTGCCGGCGTTAGCCTGTTCAGCCTGATACATGGCTTCGAAATTGATCGGAGCCAGCATTACCGGCGGGAAGCCGGAGCGTGTAATGGTATTAGATACAGTTTCGCGTGCATAAGGGAACAGAATATTCGGAGCAGCTACAGCCAGCAGTAGCTCTACATCTTCATCCGGGATGTTGGCAATGCGGAAGATACCGCTTTGTGCCACTTCATTCAGAAATAATACACGTTCTTCAGTCATTTTTGCAGTAACAGTAACAGTTACTGTTACATTATAAAATTCATCTTCCAGTTTTTCAGAAGCAGAAGTAACACGCATTTCAATTTGTGGTTCTCCGCTTTCCAGAAAGATCTGTGGCGCATGCGGTACTTCCAGTGATAAATCTTTCAGATAAATTTTTTCAATACTGAATACCGGTTGTTGTGAGGTTTGTTCTGGTGTTTTTTCTTTTTTGCTCATGCTTTTCTTTCAACAAGGGAATAAAATTAATATTGCAGATTTCATCTGGTTGTACCGGATGAAAAGTGAAAAAAGATAGTACGTGCTTAACCTGCGAGCAGAGCGTCTAGTTTACCTGCTTGATTCAAAGCATTCAAATCATCAAAGCCGCCGACATGTACCTCACCGATATAAATCTGCGGAACAGTCCGGCGGCCGGTACGCTGCATCATCTGCTCCCGGATTTGCGCATCCGTATCAATCCGGATCTCATTGATATCGGTTACACCTTTTTGTTTGAGTAATGCCTTAGCCATCTGGCAGTAAGGGCATACCCCGGTGGTATACATGGTAATCGGTTGCATTGCAGTTTCCTTGGTTGCATACAGATATAGTTAAAAAAGGGTAGCATACCGCGAACTGGAGATACTGAACAGGTGCAGGCTTTCTTTGGCAGTATGCTGCGGTATAATTGATCAATATTCATATAACAAACGGACATGTAGAGATGATTCGTTTTGAGCAGGTTTCAAAAACGTATCCCGGCGGTTTTACTGCCCTGAAAAACCTGAGTTTTTCTATCAGCAAAGGTGAAATGATTTTTATTGCAGGCCATTCCGGTGCGGGTAAGTCAACGATTCTTAAACTGATCAGCGGTATCGTTAAACCTACTAAGGGCAAGGTATGGCTGAATAATCAGGATTTGGGGCGATTAAATGATAACCAGCTCGGTTATTTGCGTCAGCATATCGGTATCGTTTTTCAGGATCATAAATTATTATTTGACCGCAATGTGTTGCAAAATGTGATGTTACCTCTGCGTATCACCGGTTATGAACGTAAACAGGCTGAGCGGCGGGCGCGGATAGCGATTGAAAAAGTTGGTCTGAGCGGACGTGAACTGGCTGATCCGATTACTTTGTCCGGCGGCGAGCAGCAGCGGTTGTGTATTGCGCGTGCTGTGGTACATCAGCCCAGCCTGCTGATTGCAGATGAACCGTCTGCCAATCTGGACAGAGCCTATGCACTGGATATTATGGAACTGTTTAAAACATTTCATGAGGCCGGTACTACGATTATGGTGGCAGCACATGATGAAACATTAATGGCAGACTACGGACACCGTATTATCCGCTTACAGGAAGGCAGGTTATACGCATGATCCAGTTTATTTCTCTGCATAAAGAAGCGGCATACAAGGCATTACGTCAATTACTGCGTCAGCCGGTAGCAACCCTGCTGATTTTACTTATGCTGGCCATTGCCATGACTTTACCGCTGGCTCTGTATCTGGGTGTACAGAGCGGTCAGCAGGTACTGGGGCAGATGAATGAAGTGCCCACCATGACACTTTATATGCAGATTAATGCCACAGCCAATGATAATCATACCGTTGAAAAAGCCTTAAAGGCCAATAAACAACTTGAAAAAGTAGTATTTGTGAGTAAACAGCAAGGGCTGGAAGAGTTGCAGCGCAGCATGGGTAATCAGGATTTGGTTTCAATGCTTGACAGTAACCCTCTGCCGGATGCATTCACGGTTACACCGCAGGCAGGTTCGCCGGAAGAACTGACTGCCTTACAGACTCAGCTCGAACAATTACCTATGGTTGAAAGCGTAAAAATGGATGCTGAGTGGATGCAGACGCTGTATCAGATTAATCAGTTTATCCATCAGTTGTTGTGGTTTCTGGCCATTACACTGGGTCTGGCTTTTGCTCTGGTTGCTTACAATACTATCCGGTTACAAATTCTCAGCCATCGGGAAGAAATCGAAATTACCAAACTGCTGGGCGCTCCGGCTTCATTTATCCGTCGGCCGTTTCTGTATCTGGCTATCTGGCAAAGCCTGCTGGCTGCGGCAATCAGCATTGGTTCGTGTTACTGGCTTAACTATCAGACCCAGCCTTTACTCAGTGCGATTTTGCAGCCGTATGGCGTGCATGTTGTCTGGCGTTTTTTCAATCTATGGGAAATACTGGCTATTATGCTGGTAGTCTGCGGATTGGGTATGCTGGGCGCATGGCTGGCTACGCGTCAGCATTTGCTTAGCTTTAAATCAGTACGGTAAAAAATTATCCCCGCAAATAGCGGGGATAATTTTAAGATATCACATGTGTCGATACTGTTTACTTTTGCTGACGTGCCTGTGCAGCCTGTGCCAGTAAGGCAAGCATAGTTTCTGTTTCTTCCCAGCCAATACAGGCATCGGTAATACTCTGACCGTAATTTTCCGGGTTATCCTGTCGTCCGGCCATCAGATTACTTTCTACCATTACACCCATAATGTGCTGTTCACCTGCCTGAATCTGTCCGGCAATATCCTGTGCTACCTCCATTTGCCGGCGGTAATCCTTTCGGCTGTTGGCATGGCTGCAATCGATCATCAGATTAGGAGTAACCTGATTTTTGTTCAGTTCATTTACCGCCGCCTGTACATATTCATGGCTGTAATTAGGTTCTTTACCGCCACGCAGAATGATGTGGCAGTCAGGATTGCCGCTGGTGCGTACAATGGCCGAATGGCCGGCCTTGGTTACTGAAAGAAAATGATGCGGATGGCTGGAAGCACCAATGGCATCAATAGCAATTTTCAGATTGCCATCAGTACCATTTTTGAAACCTACCGGACAGCTTAAACCTGAGGCCAGCTCACGGTGTACCTGACTTTCGGTTGTACGGGCACCAATTGCTCCCCATGAAATCAGGTCAGCAAAATACTGCGGAGTAATCATGTCCAGAAATTCAGTAGCTGCCGGCATCCCCATATTGTTTAATTCCAGCAGCAGTTTACGTGCCAGACGCAAACCATAGTTAATATCATAGGAACCATCAATATGCGGATCGTTAATAAATCCTTTCCAGCCTACCGTAGTACGCGGTTTTTCAAAGTAAACCCGCATAACAATCAGTAATTCTTGTGCATATTTTTCACGTAATACATTCAGACGCTGAGCGTATTCAATAGCAGCTGCCGGATCATGGATAGAACACGGACCGATAATCACCAGTAGACGTTTATCCTTGCCATGTACCAGATCAGCAATAGCATGGCGTGTATTGTGTACTACCTCAGAGGCCTGCTCTGTAATGGGCAATTCGTATAAATGAGCAATGGGTGGCAACAGCTCCTTAATTTCTTTAATTCTGACATCATCAATTGGGCGGGATGCTACCTGATTCATAGTAATTCCTGTCTGACTCTATTATTTTAAATTTTTCGTGATTTATCCATCAGGCTATAATGAATATGCTTAAAAAGCAAGGACAAAACTTTGGCAAAGATATATTATTGCTTAAATTCGGATTTAAATAACATTTAATTATTTTTTATGATGATTTTTTATAAATTATCGGAATAATATACTAATAATAACCATTATATTGTCTTTACGGAATAGAGCGGATTGTACTGATATAGTTTTGATTTCAGACAAATTTCAGGTACAATCGCCCACCCTGTGGTTCGTAAACCTCCCACATAAAAAAACTAGGAAATCAAATATATGCGTGCGCAAAATAATCTGGGCACGGTGAGCCTGCTGGGTAATCAGCATACGGAATACCGTAGTGATTATGCCCCGGAGCTGCTGGAAGCCTTCGACAATCAACACCCTGATAACGATTATTTCGTTAAATTTATCTGTCCTGAATTCACCAGCCTGTGCCCGAAAACCGGCCAGCCGGACTTTGCTACCATTTATATCAATTATTTACCGCGTTTGCGTATGGTAGAAAGTAAATCGTTAAAACTGTATCTGTTCAGTTTCCGCAATCATGGTGATTTTCATGAAGATTGTGTCAATATCATCATGAAAGATCTGATTGCCCTGATGCAGCCCAAATACATTGAGGTATATGGTGAATTTACACCGCGTGGCGGCATCGCCATCCATCCGTATGCCAATTATGGTGAGCCTGATACACGCTATAGCGATATGGCTGCACAGCGATTACTTCAGTTTCAGGTGAAATAAATCTTCTTAAAATGACACATGTATCTCAGGCTGCCGGTTTACATCATTCGGGCAGTTTTACTGCCTGGCGCAGTTACCGATACGACTGATAGGAATAAATATGTATGAATTTTCTGATGCGCAACGCTCTAAAGCATTGCGCTGGCTGACGTTCTGGCACATGCTGGTAATCGTAGCCAGTAATTATCTGGTACAGTTTCCCTTTACTTTATTTGGATTACACAATACCTGGGGCGCTTTTACCTTTCCGTTTATTTTTCTTACCACTGATTTAACGGTAAGAATTTTTGGTTCAGGTCTGGCGCGCCGAATCATTTTCTGGGTAATGCTGCCATCATTACTGTTTTCTTATGCCATTTCTGTCCTGTTTCAAGACGGGCACTGGATGGGCTGGGCGGCATTAAGCCATTTTGATTTATTTGTTGCCCGTATTGCCCTGGCCAGTTTTACAGCCTATGTGGTCGGTCAGCTGATGGATATTCTGGTATTTAACCGGCTGCGGCAGTGCCGGCGCTGGTGGCCTGCTCCCAGCGCTTCTGCTGTTTTAGGCAGTGCTGTAGATACATTGCTGTTTTTTGCTGTTGCGTTTTACCATTCGCCGGATGCATTTATGGCCGAGAACTGGTTACAGATTTCCCTGACCGATTATGCGTTCAAAATCAGCGTTGCCGCTCTGTTTTTCCTGCCTACTTATGGCATCGTACTGCGCTATTTATTATACAAACTAACTGCTTTGGCACCTCGTACCGTAAACGGGTAAAAAGAATTATCAATCAACATCTGATTACAATTTATTCTTTATCATCAGGCCGCTTAAAAGCGGCCTGATTGACACACCGGCTTCTGTTATAATACGCGCCTATTTTCAAATACATGGCTAAGAGAACATCATGGAAGCGGAGCAGATTAATCAATTAAATAATATTCTGGATGATATGGCATCCCGTAGTCACGATTTACGGAGGTATCTTTGACTACGCTGGCAAAAAAGACCGCCTCGAAGAAGTAATTGGTCTGTCAGAAGATCCTGAGTTGTGGAACGATCCGAAAAAAGCTCAGGAAGTCGGTAAAGAACGCAAAGTGCTGGAGGGCATCGTACTCACACTGGATCATCTGCACAGCGGTATCGAAGATAACCGGATGCTGCTGCAGATGGCTGTGGAGGAAAATGATACAGACGGTTTTGAAGCCGTTCAGGCAGATATTACCGCCTTACAGGATGAACTGGCACAGCTTGAATTCAAACGTATGTTTAATCAGCCTGCCGATGTCAATAACTGCTTCATAGATATTGTTGCCGGTGCCGGCGGTACAGAGGCGGAAGACTGGGCTGGGATGCTGTTGCGCATGTACGTGCGTTATGGCGAACGCAAAGGCTTCAAAGTAGAAATACTTGAAGAAGATGAAGGCGAAATTGCCGGTGTGAATCGTGCTACTATCAAACTGGACGGAGAGTACGCCTACGGATTACTGCGTACTGAAACCGGTATTCACCGTCTGGTACGGTATTCACCTTTTGATTCAAATAACAAACGCCATACTTCATTTGCATCGGTATTTGTCTATCCTGAAGTCGATGACAGCTTTGAAATTGAAATCAATCCGGCTGATTTGCGCATTGATACCTATCGTGCTTCTGGCGCTGGTGGTCAGCACATTAATAAAACTGATTCAGCTGTACGTATTACCCATGAACCGACTGGTATTGTGGTGCAGTGCCAGAATGACCGTTCTCAGCACCGCAACCGCGAAGAAGCAATGAATATGCTTAAGGCAAAATTGTTCGAGCTGGAAATGCGCCGGCGTAATGAAGAAAAGCAGAATCTGGAAGCCAGTAAAGATGATGTGGGCTGGGGACATCAGATTCGTTCTTATGTATTCGACTCTTCGCGCATTAAGGATTTACGTACCGGCTATGAAGTCGGCAATATCAAGGCAGTTATGGATGGTGACCTTGATGGCTTTATTGAAGCCAGTCTGAAACAGGGCGTTTAAGAAACAGTCACGAGGCTGTCTGATGCATTTAGGCAGCCTTATTTTTTAAGGTATGTAGCATGAATTGTATTGATGTCATTATTCCCTGCTACAACGCAGAAAACACACTGGCGCGGGCTGTAGAGAGTGTACTGGCACAGCCTGAGCTGGGTTGTCTGTGGCTGATTGATGATGCCTCTACCGATAATACCGCCATCCTGATTCAGCAGTGGCAGCAGCGTTATCCGCAAAAAATTCGTGCAGAATATCTGGTATCTAATCGCGGACCTGCGCTGGCGCGTAACTGGGGGGCATTATTGTCTGCCAGCAGCCATATTGCTTTTCTGGATGCCGATGATGCCTATCAGCCTCATGCCTTACAGGCAGCATGTGCCGTATTTCACTTTCGCCCGCAGAGTGGTTTATTGCGCCTGCCGGTAACCGGATACAATATTCCGGAAGAATACCGGGAGCATGAACAGTTTGATCTGATCTGGCGTACTTTTGAAATGATTACCGCCACCAATACCGTTTTTAACCGTGCCTATTTTCTCGCTTGTGGTGGTTTTCCGGCTGACTCTCTGTTTCGGCAGCTAGGCGGGGAAGATGGTGCTCTTGGTCTGGCTACAATAGAAAGCTGCATGGTTGCTACCCTTTTTGATAAAGCCGGCATGACCGACATCGGTGTCAATTTTTATGGTCATGACAGTATGTATGTACGTAAACTGTTTGATTCGATGCTGTCAGGGCAAGCTCGTCCTGATTGTGATGAGCATGCGATGCAGCAAGCCAATACTGTTACTCAGACTATTGTGCATCGCTTACTTGATTTGCGTCAGATACTGAATCATCCGAAACCGGGAAAGCAGGCATTACAGCTTTTTACTGATTTAACCGGTTAATGCTGTCGCATCGGATTAACTGAAAATTGTCTTTTGATAACTCTGGAAGTAGAAGAAACATGATAAATCCGTTATATGCGCTGTCTCCGCTGGATGGGCGCTATGCATCGTCTGTGGCTGATTTGCGCCCGATTTTTTCTGAATATGGTCTGATGCATGCTCGCGTACAGGTTGAGCTTGGCTGGCTGAAAGCATTGGCAGCCGAAGCAGGAATCAGTGAAGTTCCGCCATTCAGTCCGGCCACCATTGCAGAAATTGATCGTGTTATTGCTGAATTTTCAATAGCAGATGCCGAAGCAGTTAAAGCTATAGAAGCCACAACCAATCATGATGTGAAAGCTATTGAATACTGGCTGAAACAGCGTTTTGCCAATGTGCCTGAAGTTATAGCAGTCAGTGAATTCATTCATTTTTCCTGTACCAGTGAGGATATCAATAATCTTTCACATGCTCTGATGCTGAAACAGGCACGTGATGAAGTACTGCTGCCTAAGCTTAATAAACTGATAACTGTATTGCGCAATCTGGCTCATACTCATGCTGCTTTGCCTATGATGTGCCGCACCCATGGGCAGCCGGCTACTCCCAGTACACTGGGTAAAGAAATCGCCAATGTCGTGGCTCGTTTGCAAAGACAAATGGAATTAGTTCGGCAACAGCAGTTTCTGGGCAAAATCAATGGTGCTGTGGGTAATTACAACGCGCATCTGGTTGCCTATCCTGATATAGACTGGGAAGGACATTGCCGCCGTTTTGTTGAATATAATCTGGGGCTGACCTTTAACCCCTATACTATTCAGATTGAACCACATGATTATATGGCGGAATTTTTCCAGACGATTAGCCGTATAAACACCATTCTGATCGATTTTAACCGTGATATCTGGGGCTATATCTCTATTGGCTATTTCCGGCAGAAAGTTAAAGCCGGAGAAGTTGGTTCTTCTACCATGCCACACAAAGTCAATCCGATTGATTTTGAAAATTCAGAAGGTAATCTGGGTATGGCCAATGCTGTGCTGGGATTCCTTGCTGAAAAACTGCCGGTATCCCGCTGGCAGCGCGATTTAACCGATAGTACTGTATTGCGTAATATGGGGACGGGCTTCGGTTACACTATATTGGGACTGACAGCGCATTTGCGTGGTCTGAATAAGCTGGAAATCAATTCTGCTGCGTTTGCCGCAGATCTGGATGCAACATGGGAGCTGCTGGCTGAGCCGATTCAGACAGTAATGCGCCGCTATGGGATAGCCAACCCGTATGAGCAGCTTAAAGAACTTACCCGTGGTAAGCATGGAATTACCCCTGAAAGTTTGCAGACATTTATAAATCAGCTGGCAATTCCAGACACGGCAAAAGCACAGTTACTGGCGCTTACTCCTGCATTATATGTAGGCAAGGCTCAGGAGCTGGCAGAACGAATCTGAATATAATGATTAACAGGGGAAAGCAGCGAAATTCTTTCCCCTTATCTTAAAGTAATTCAATAAACTGACTTTTAAATATTATTGTAAAAATGCAGGATATATTATGGCATAGCTCAAAAAATATAATCACAGACAGCTTAGCCCGCTCAGTCAGATTAATGCAAATAACTTTTAACGAATAGAATTATAATTTCTTGGATATTATAATAATTTAAGATTGCTTTGTATTTAGAAATTGAGCTTATTCTAGGTAGAATATATTATTAAGTAGACAATCGCATTGCACGTTAGTTATTACATTTTGATTTGTTTGATTAGAGTAAATAAATTTCAAAAATTGTAGTTAGTTTAATTCAGCTTTTGCTCAAGGTATTTAACAGTTGTTATAGTGGATTGTTAGTATTTAGTAAAATTTTTAACTATAAACATATAAACTAAGTAATTGAACATATTATTGAATAATTATTAAATAGTATAAAAAAGCCTAAATCTAAAGATTTAGGCTTTTTTATACTAAGCGTACATAATTAATACCCAAGTAACAGCTTTGCCACGATAGGGTGGAAATGTATTACCTACGGCAATAGGAGCGGTTGTTGATGGTTCTTCTTGGACTTTCCAAACACCACTTTCAGGACATTTTTCACCCGTCTTACAAGTCGTTCCTAAAGGTTTTTTTTGCATATAAAATCTCCAAATATAGAAATAAACATCGAATTGATGCAATAATAATATATGAATAGATTTTACAATTGCAATACCATATATAAAATATTTTTATAAAAATTTTATATGAATTAATATAATAAAATTTGGAAAATATATGTTTAGATATTATTTAAATTTATTTATTATGATTAACTGATTTATTTTAAGCAATAAATAATCATTAGGTATTTAGTTATCTTGTTCGAATGTTTTTGTTAGTAATAAATTATCTGGGTAAAATTATTAATTTGGATAATTCGATAATTCAATCAGATTATTATCCGGATCACGAATATAAATCGAAGTAATTTTTCCACAAGCCCCGGTACGAGAAGTTGGCTCTAGTTCTAATGGAATATTATGCTGATGTAAAACAGCCATTACTTCATCCAGAGTCTGTTCTACAATAAAGCACAAATCAGCAGAACCGGGAGTAGGATGTTTCGCTTTAGGTTCAAACTCATGTCCTTGCTGATGTAAATTAATCTTCATCTGACCAAAATGCAAAGCAGTACGATTATCTGCAAATGTACTTACCTGCATGCCAAGTACATTAGCATAAAAATCACAGGAGGCCTGAATATCTTTAACAGTTAATACCAGATGATCCAGTCTTTTAATCTGCATTATTAACTCCTTACTATAAAATTAGAATAGTAATGTATTCGCAATTCAGTATAAGCCCAGCTTACCAGAGTGTGTCAATAGAGAAAAAATAACGCTTACAAATAATTGTTTAAATTGACGTTTAGTATTGTAGTCTGGAAACATTCAGCATATAAAAATACAAAATATTTTTAGGTTTTTTATTAGAAAATTGTTTATTTTTATGATATTTGATTTAAATTATTATCGTATTATTAGAGTTTGTATTTTCAATTATCTTGGTTCAGATTAAACACAGATTCCAGAAATAGATTAAAATCTGCATGAAATAGTTAGTCACACAACATAAATAAAAATGCCAATGCTATTGAAGCATTGGCACGTGTGAATAAAATTTTTATTCCATACGCAGTTCAGCAGACCTTGCGTGTGCAGTCAGGCCTTCACCATGTGCCAGAATGCTGGCAATTTGTCCTAACTGTCGGGCACCCTCAGCAGAAACCTGAATCAGACTGCTGCGTTTTTGAAAATCGTATACACCCAGCGGGGAAGCAAACCGAGCAGTACGGCTGGTTGGTAATACGTGATTAGGGCCGGCACAATAATCTCCCAGACTCTCACTGGTATATTGCCCCATGAAAATAGCACCGGCATGCCGGATTTTCGGTGCCCATTTTTGTGGGTCAGCTACCGAAAGCTCCAGATGTTCAGGTGCCAGATAATTGGCAATATCACATGCTTCATCCAGATTCTGAGCCTGAATAATGGCTCCGCGATTAGTCAGTGAAGCTTCAATGATATCCTTGCGTGGCATCTGTGCCATTAACTCATCCATCTGGGCTTCTACTTCCTGAGCATAATCTGCATTGGTTGTGATCAGTATAGCCTGTGCAATTTCATCATGCTCTGCCTGACTGAATAGATCCATAGCCACCCATTTGGCCGGAGTAGTACCATCAGCAATCACCAGAATCTCACTGGGGCCGGCAACCATATCAATACCAACAACACCAAATACCCGCCTTTTGGCTGCAGCCACATAAGCATTGCCGGGTCCGGTAATTTTATCAACCTGAGCAATACTTTGTGTTCCATAAGCTAAAGCTGCTATGGCCTGAGCGCCACCTATAGTAAAGACTTGAGTTACTCCGGCTACATAAGCTGCCGCCAGAACAATATCATTTCTCTCTCCATATGGCATCGGCACAACCATCACAATTTCAGCGACACCGGCTACATGTGCCGGCATAGCATTCATCATCACTGAGCTTGGATAAGCCGCTTTACCGCCAGGTACATAAATGCCTACTCTGTCCAGAGCAGTAATTTGCTGCCCCAGTAAAGTACCATTTTCATCTTCATATTGCCATGATTGCTGTTTCTGGTGCTGGTGATAGCTTTCAATCCGTTTAGCAGCAGTTTGTAAAGCTGTCTGCACATCTGCCGGCAGATGGGCAAATGCTGCGGCCAGATCTGTCTGACTTAATGTCAGATCAGCCATAGACTGAGCCTGTGTGTGATCAAAACGATTAGTATATTCAATTACAGCTTCATCACCGCGTTGCTGCACATCTGTACAAATAGCGGCTACAGCTGCATCCACTTGCGGATCCTGTGCTGTTTCGAATGCCTGTAATGCAGTTAGCCGGGCTTTAAAATCAGCATCCAGCGTAGAAATATATTTCATGCCTATGTATAACGGGCAGCCTGAGCTGCCCGATCCTGATATCATTAATTAAAAATTATTGCCGAAATTATCATCATCTTCATCGATAACCGGTGTTTTTGATTTAGTGGCCAGTTCATGAGCCGGAATAGTATTACCATCTACTTCAATGTCATAAGGTTTTACTACCCGTACCCGTAAGCCACGGCCGGCCTTACGGCTGTCTACCCACTCACTGCTAATTGCCGAGATAGCATTATTGGCATTGTCAAAACCATAGTCTTTAGCATTAAAGCCGCCATCGCTGGTTACTAGCTCGCGAGCAACTGAGCTTACTGTCGCCCAGCCTTCAATATCACAGGTTCTTTCAATGGCCTTTTGTACCATCGGGACCAGACGGTTCCAGTGGTGCTGGCTGGATGTTTCACCGGAAGAACGACCAGATTTGGATGAGCGGTTATTGAAACCGGATTTTGCCGGACGACCACGACCACGGCTACTTTCCGCAGGAGTTACCGTCGTTTCGAATACCGTCTTGCGGGGACGGCCACGGCCGCGTTTAGTCTGATCATCCCGGCCCTTTTCATAACTGGTGAATTCTGGAGCTCTGGTTTCAATCTGTACCAGCACCGGTTCTTTAGCTTTGCTTTTTTCTTCCGGCTCAATGGTTACACTTACTTTTTCTGCCGGCATGGCTGTGCTGACTGCCGGAATGGTAATAACCAGTGGCGCATCATTATTCTGCTGGAAAGCTGTCGGCTCACTAACCGATGTGTAAGGTTTGCTTTCTGTTTTAGGCGCAAGGCTACTATTGCGTTTTTTCAGACGCAGCCATAAATGATTGCCGTGCATCTGAGTTTCAAAAATATCGATGGCACTGATCAGATAAGAGAGTTTGGTATAACCATAATTACGTGCATCGAAATCGGAATTAACCTTGTTGATATACTGACCGATAACGCCCAGTGATGTCCAGCCATCATCATCTGCATGCTCCTTCACTGCATTGCGGAACAGATTCATCAGTGCAGTATCCTGTTTCAGCTCAGCCGGAGTTTTGCGTTTATTGCGGAAAATCGGTGTCTGGACTTTATCTTCACCCATATCTACTGTGGTATGGCTAAGTAAATTCTCAGTATAAATAAATTTATCACATGCTTTACGGAAAGATTCAGGCGTTTTTTTCTGCCCGAAACCATAAACAGTCAGACCATTTTCACGAATACGGGAAGCCAGACGGGTAAAATCACTGTCACTGGATACAATACAGAAGCCGTCAAAAGTATTACTGTATAATAAATCCATGGCATCAATTACCATAGCCATATCAGTGGCATTTTTTCCCTTAGTATAGGCAAATTGCTGTACAGGGGTAATAGCGTGTGGTAACAGTGCATCTTTCCATTTGGACAGGCCGCTGCTCCAGTCGCCATAAATGCGTTTAACGCTGGCAATACCGTATTTGGCAATCTCTTCCAGTAAAGATTCAACAATACTGGCTGAAGCATTATCAGCATCAATAAGTACTGCCAGTTTGGCCGAATTTTCCGTAGTCATTTATAGAATTCCTGTTAATAAAAATTTAAATTTCGTGATTTCGTGCACTAGTAAATACATTAATAATTGGTTGTATAGCTGCATATTTCAGCTTTAAGGCCGCCTTATTTACGACCAGCCGGCTGGAAATATCTACAACATGCTCAACAGCCTCCAGGTTATTTGCCTTTAACGTATTACCCGTCGAAACCAAATCAACAATTGCATCAGCCAACCCTACCAGAGGTGCCAGCTCCATTGAACCATATAATTTAATTAAATCAATGTGTACGCCTTTGCCGGCAAAATGTTCAGCAGCAATATTAGGGTATTTACTGGCTACGCGTAAGCGGCAGCCGGGTTGTGAAGCTGCTGCGTAGTCAAACCCTTTGCGTACGGCTACCATCATTCTGCAACGGGCAATATTCAAATCCAAAGGTTGATATAACCCGTCACCATCATGTTCAATTAAAACATCTTTTCCAGCGATTCCAAAATCAGCTGCTCCGTATTGCACATATGTAGGCACATCTGTTGCCCGAACAATGATTAAACGGATATTGTCATGGTTAGTATTAATAATCAGTTTACGTGACTCTTCCGGGTCTTCAATAGCATTAATTCCTGCCGCAGCGAGTAATGGCAAGGTTTCTTCATAAATTCGACCTTTAGATAACGCTATGGTTAATTGTACAGTCATTTTTTTGTCAGTGTTGAATAATATACATAAAAGCAAACTTATTAAGCGATAAATTATTTTTGCAGAAAAATAAGTTTGCAGAAATTATAAAAATAATAATTAAATAATTTTAATCCAGTAATTGTTTTATGTCATGAGCCAATTGTGCCGCTGTCTGGCTGTGTGGTTCATAAACTACGGTACGGCCTTGTTTATCAATTAAATATGTTCCTGTGCTGTGATCCATTAAATATTCACCGGAACTACTGCCTGCTACTTTATGTACAGCAATTTTATACTGATTAATAACGTTATTAAGCTCTTGCTGATGTTGTTTATCTACAGTTAAACCAATAAAGTCAGGATTAAATGCCGGAGCATAAGCCTCCATAACCTGTGGTGTATCACGCAGCGGATCAACCGTAATAAACAATACCTGTACCTGTTTTCCCTGCTCACCTAGCTGATTTATTGCATCTGCATAAGCAAGCAGATTAGTCGGGCAAACATCCGGACAATGAGTATAACCGAACACTAATACTACTATTTTACCCTGAAAATCACGCAGATGTACTGTTTTACCGTCAGAACCAAGCAAGGAAAAATCTTTACCACCCAAGCCGGCATCGCGTACATCACTGCCTTCAAAATTATACTGATGCAGTGGTTTGGCTGAATCAGCACTTGCCGGCTGAGCATTGTTAACTGCCGACTGAGGCTGGCAGGCACCCAATAAAATCGCGGATGTTAATACAGCCAGAAAATTTTGTATGTTAAGCATAAAGTTAATAATAATACAAAAATGAACTTTAAATAAATATTTAAAATTCAGAAATTTTTTAATTTTAAAATTAATAAGTAAAATATAAAAAAATCCAAAAATAAAATCAATATTTTATTCAGAATCAGTTAAAAAAATTTTTTACCATAAAAAAATTCTTTACAGCCATGGAAAATCCGTTATAATGCGTCTTCTTCGCTAGCCCAGGTGGCGAAATTGGTAGACGCAGGGGACTCAAAATCCCCCGCCGCAAGGTGTGACGGTTCGAGTCCGTCCCTGGGCACCAGATTCTGAAAACCGCTGATAACAGCGGTTTTTTTATTTTCGCAGTTAACAGCCTGTCAGACTAATGATATGCAGAAATTTATCAAACTTGATAGCTAAATCATGAGAAAAACATAATAGCTTATTTGGCATAATCATTATAGCTAGTGAGTCGTATTATTAAATATAATACGACTCTTTTGGTTTCCGGTGGTTTTATCATTTACCGGACAATCATATGCAGCCCAATATCAGACCCGGACAGACGTCTATCACTAATTATTGCAATTGAATTCTAAAAATGATTTTTAAGCAGGCTGACAGTAAAGTAAAAGACATAGAAATACTCCACCGGCTATTGCAACGGTCTGATCTAACACAGCAGACGCGTCAGCATATTGAACATCATCTGCGGTTAATCCGTTCGGGAATCAAAGGTGAAGCAGAATCTGCTTATCAGCTGCAGTTTCATTTTGGCAATCATTCCGAATGGGTAATTATCAATGATTTAAGATTAAAGTATCAGGGAAAAGTGGCACAAATTGACCATTTACTAATTAATCGTCATATGCAAATATTTGTATGTGAAAGTAAAAGAATAACTGGCAGCCTGATTATTAATGAGCAGGGTGAGTTTTCACGTATATATGAAGGTAATGAACAGGGAATGTCTTCTCCTCTTGAACAAAACCGACGTCATATTAGCCTGCTGAATAATTTATTACTTTCAGATAAGATTCAGCTGCCCAGCCGTTTTGGCAGAAAATTGCGTCCGTCATTATATAGCCTGATACTCGTCTCTAACGATGCCTGTATCCGGCGTCCCCGAAATCCGATTTCCGGGTTGGATAGCGTAATAAAAAATGAGCAATTGCAAACAAAAGTACAGCAGTTAAGCAAACCCGCGGGTATCTTAAGTTTTATCCGTACAGCACAAATTGCCAGTATACAAAAATTCGCCCGTCAGCTGGTGCAGTTGCATCAACCTGCACGATATGACTGGCCAAGTTATTTTGGTTTGAATAAGTTATCTGATCAATTGATAACTAAATCAGCTTATATAGCTCATCCACAAAATGAAAATTTGAGTTCAGCAACTTATTATTTTTGCTCCATGTGTCATAAAAATATCTCATCAGGCGTAGTTGATTATTGCCGGAATCATAAAAATATATTTGGCGGTAAAATATATTGTTATCAGTGTCAGCAAAAAATTAAACAACAATGAATAGTGATGATTTCAGTATGTTATTGAGAAGTTAGATACACTGGATATACTGGTTTAAAAGTAATGTATACCATGAACATTATTATTTTACTGAACAATTTTTTACATAAAACACTACTGGTAAAATTTTTCAGAAGTACCATATTCAAATATATATAAATGTAAGCTAATTAATTTATATAGTCGGTATATTATATATAGTGGTTATATATATTTTATGAGTATCCTTACTTATTTAATCAATATGATTATTATTTTCGAATTAAATTAATCAATTGAATTATTAAATAATTATTGAGAAACAACAGGAATCCAGACAATGAATATTACTGATATATCCAGACAGCGTTATACGACCAAACATTACGATAAAACAAAAAAAATTCCGGAAGAGCAGTTGGCGCAACTATTTGAAGTTATCAGAAATAGCCCTTCATCAGTAAATTCACAGCCTTGGCATTTTTTTGTAGTAGATAATGACGATGCTCGTGCCAAAATCATGCCGGCAATTGTAGAAATGAATCATCCGCGGGTAGCTGATTCATCACATACCTTAATATTCTGTGCTAAAACCCCCCTGGATGAGCAGCATTTACAGAATGTACTGGTTCAGGAAGAAAAGGATGGCCGTTTCGGAGAGAATGAATTTAAGGAAATGACGGATAAAGGCCGCCATTTTTTTGTTAATAAAAATAGTGCAACATCTCATAGCCAGCTAGAGTGGGAAAGCAGACAGTTATATATTGTATTGGGGCAGTTATTATTTGCAGCAGCAGCTATTGGTATCGATTCAACAGCAATTGAAGGCTTTGATGATCAGAAAATGGATGAAATTCTTGGTCTGCAACAACAGGGACTGAAGAGTGTACTGGTAGTCAGTCTTGGCTATCGTGCCGCTAATGACAGTAATGCTACCCGGCCAAAATCACGCTTGCCTGAAGAGCAGATATTTACTCGCTTGTAATTATCAGTTCCAGACTATTACCGATTATCGGGCAAAACAATAAATATACTGAATATCCGTATTTTATTGTTTTGCCTTATAAAAAATTGTACTTATGTGCTGAATTATATATTTGTTTGTGGCACCTTCGAATATAAGACTTAGCTAACCTTATAATTGATTTGATTTGATTTGATTTAGTTTAAAATGGGATCTATTCAGAAATAACCAGACAGCTAAATTTCTGATTACTAAATGATAACAACGAAGAGAAAACTTATTGAATAATACAGTTTAATAATGCTGAAGCTTAAAGAAAATAATCATTTAATTTTTATCTTTTTCTTTTAAATTTCTACGGAATAATAGCCAAAACTTTCACTTAAAATATAAATGGTATATTTTGCATCAGCAGATAAAGTGTATTGTATTAACCAAGGTGATACTGATAGTTTTCAGTTTCTAATTCTTACTCTGAATTGTGTTGATATTATTAATAATTAATACAGTTATCCTGTCTGGTTTAAGCATAATAAAATCATCTTTAAAATAAAAATCATAGAATAAATTATCTTGAAAAATAAAATTTGATAAGACTGGTTTATATTCAGATAAATAACCGTTTATTCCAGCCAAACCGTATTTTCTATTCTTTCGAGCAAAAATTTTCTATCTTTAGATAGTTTAATTAGCATATCATCAGGAAATCATAAGCCAAGCTCTAATAAATAAATGTATCCCGCAATATCTTCATTTAAAAATATTACTTTTGCATAATATTTTATTTTTACAATCTATTTAAGATTTTTGAAATTAAATTTATCGCTTATTTATACTTTTAAAAGTATCTTAAATACTAAAACCATTTTCTGTATAAATATTCAAGCAGATAATTTATTTATACCCAGCTTAAAGTGCACAATACCTTGTTCACAGACAAAATAAGGTATTTTGATATCATGTTTTTCAGTTTGAATTTCTTGTAACCGCTGGCAGGCAAAACCAGCCCCTATTAATTTCGGTTGCCAGGATTGTAATGCAGAAAGTGTGGCATCGTAATAACCGCCGCCTTGTCCCAGACGATTACCTCTTTGATCGATTCCCAGCAACGGTACAATCAGAGTATGTAAATAGCGAGCCCGAATGCGCTGACCATGAAATTGAGGAATTAAACCGCGCTTTTGTTTTAAACCGTACTGAGCCATAAAACGGGCTGTGGCTTGCTTACGAGAGAAGATAGGGCAGGGAGTAAACCATAATTGTCGTTGTCTGGCTGCAATATAAGGCAAATAAACTGTTGCTCCGCGTTTCTGAGCAGTAATAATAAATGACCACAGTGATAATTCACTGCCTACTGCCCAGTATACGGCTATCCGTTTATCACGTCGGATCAGAGGATAGAGTAGACGGTTAATTCGGGTAGTAGCATGCTGACGTATATCATCCTTTAACTGCTGCCGCTGCCGGCGCAAATAACCACGCTGTTGTCTTTTATCTGTATGTATCTGCATAATTTAGCCTGTTAATACTCAGGCAGGATACCCTAAAGCTGCATACTTGCCGTAACTGCTTTTTTTCTGTATCATCTGAGTGTTTTACCTCGGTAAAAATAAACAACGCTCGCACTGTACGCGAAAGGGTGCTCTGTTACAGAGTTCTATGCGTGGCAGTGTCAGGCTTTAACCCTTTTAAGGATAGATTATTATGTCACAAATTACTATGCGCCAGATGCTGGAAGCAGGCGTACACTTTGGTCATCAGACACGTTACTGGAATCCGAAAATGGCTGAGTACATTTTTGGTGCGCGTAACAAAATCCATATCATCAATCTGGAAAAAACCCTGCCGATGTTTGTAGAGGCTCAGGATGTAGTACGCCGTCTGGCTGCCAATAAAGGAACTGTACTGTTCGTAGGTACTAAACGTCAGGCACGTGATATCGTTAAGGAAGAAGCTACCCGCGCCGGTGCTCCTTACGTTGATCATCGCTGGTTGGGCGGTATGCTGACTAACTACAAAACCGTAAAACAGTCTATTAAACGTCTGGAAGAAAAAACTGTTGCGCTGGAAAATGCTACTGAAGCCGGTTACGGTAAAAAAGAAGTATTGGAAATGCAGCGTGAAGTTGCTAAGCTGGAACGTTCTTTGGGCGGTATTAAAGATATGAAAGGCCTGCCTGATGCGATTTTCGTTATCGATACCGGTTATCAGAAAGGTACTTTGGTAGAGGCAGCTAAACTGGGTATTCCGGTTATCGCTGTGGTTGATACCAATAACAGCCCTGATGATGTTAAATATGTAATTCCGGGTAATGATGACTCAGCTAAGGCAATTCGTTTGTACTGCCGTGGTATTGCTGATGCCATTCTGGAAGGTAAAGCTCAGTCTTTACAGGAAGTGGTTCAGGCTGCTCAGGCCGCAGAAGAGAAACAGGCTGCAACTGCTGCTGAATAATTAGTTATCTCATATCTTTGTAAAAGAAGGGGACGTTAGTGCCCCTTTTTTTAAAACAATTTTTCAGCCTGATATCTGTCTGGCTGAGCATAATTAAGTTTAAGGAGTAAAACATGGCTGCAATTACTGCAAAAATGGTAGGTGATTTGCGTGCTGCTACCGGTTTGGGCATGATGGAATGCAAAAAAGCTTTGGTAGAAGCCGAAGGTAATATGGAAAAAGCCGAAGAAATTCTGCGCATTAAATCCGGTGCAAAAGCTGGTAAGCTGGCTGGCCGTACTGCAGCAGAAGGTGTAGTTGCTGAATACGTGGATGGCAAAGTAGGTGCAGTTGCTGAAATTAACTGTGAAACAGATTTCGTTGCCAAAGATGCCAGCTTTATGGCATTTGCTCAGGCTGTGGCTAAAGCTGTTGCCGTGCACAACCCTGCTACACTGGAAGCATTGGCAGAAGCCAAAACAGATGATGGCGTTACTGTTGAAGAAGCTCGTAAAGCTGTCATTGCTAAGCTGGGTGAAAATATCACTGTACGACGGTTTGAACGGATTGAAACTGATAACAGTTTGGTAACCTATATGCACGGTACCAAAATCGGTGTACTGGTGGAACACAAAGGTGGCGATACACAGGCTATCCGTCAGGTAGCCATGCACATTGCTGCATCCAAACCACAATGCGTTTCTGCTGCTGAAGTGAACCCGGAAATTGTGGCAAAAGAACGCCACATTTATGAAGAGCAGGCTGCAGCTTCCGGCAAACCGGCAAATATCATTGAAAAAATGGTTGAAGGCCGGGTACAGAAATTCCTGGCTGAAGTAACTCTGCTGGGTCAGCAGTTCGTTATTAATCCTGATCAGACTGTGGAAAAATTCCTGAAAGAACAAAATGCTGAAGTAAGTCGTTTTGTTGCATTCCATGTTGGTGAAGGTATTGAGAAAAAAGAAGTGGATTATGCTGCTGAAGTAGCCGCTGCTTCTAAAGTATAAGGCTGTTTATGCTACGGGCACTCTGGATTCAGGCTCCTGAATCAGGGTGCTTTTTTTTGAGTTATCTGTTTACTCAGGTTGAGATAGCTGAAATAAAAGTTCCCATTTTTTTAAAATTTATCGATCGCTGTTAAACATCTAATAGCAAACTGACAGAAAGAATGATCATGACCAAACCAGCAAAATACAAACGTGTATTATTGAAATTATCCGGAGAGTCCCTGATGGGGCCGGATGCTTTTGGTATCAATCGCGATACTATTATGCAAATCACTGCACAGGTTAAAGAAGTGGTCGATATGGGTGTAGAAGTGGCTATTGTTATTGGCGGCGGTAACATCTTTCGCGGAATGGCGCAATCAGCCAAAGGCATGGAACGTGCTACTGCCGATTACATGGGCATGATGGCAACGGTGATGAATGCACTGGCTCTGAAAGAAGCATTTGAAAGTCAGCAGGTTAAAGCCAGAGTGCAGTCAGCACTAAGTATGCAGCAGGTAGCAGAAACTTATGCACGCCCGAAAGCCATCCAGTATCTGGAAGAAGGTAAGGTGGTGATTTTTGCAGCAGGAACCGGCAATCCGTTTTTTACTACAGATACCGCAGCAAGTTTGCGTGGAGTAGAAATGAATTGTGATATTATGTTAAAGGCAACCAATGTTGATGGGGTTTATACTGCTGATCCTAAAACCAATCCTGAAGCCAAACGTTATCAGCAAATTACTTTTGATGAGGCGATTAGCCAGAATCTGAAAGTAATGGATGCCACAGCATTTGCTTTATGTCGTGAACAGAAACTGAATATTGTGGTATTCGGCATCTTCAAACCGGGAGCACTTAAACGGGTTATCTGGGGTGAAGATGAAGGTACATTAGTCCATGTATAAACATCAGACTGCTTAACTAAACTTGTGGTGACGCGTATAACTGCGTTAGTATGCGCGTTTGCCATTTTCTGACAGCAAAAATTTGAGAAAATTGAAATAAATGCTGTCAGGCCAGACAGGAATATTCATGATTAACGAAATTCAACGCACTGCTGAAACCAAAATGCAGAAATCACTGGATGTATTGCGCGATAATCTGTCTAAAGTTCGTACAGGGCGCGCTCATACCGGTTTACTAGATCAGGTTGAGGTGGAATATTACGGAAGCATGGTATCTGTTAGTCAGGTTGCCAGTGTAACCTTGCTGGATGCCCGCACCATCGGGGTGAAACCCTATGAAAGTAAAATGGCTGCTGTTATCGAAAAGGCTATTCGTAACTCAAATCTTGGCCTGAATCCGGCAGCAATGGGTGATCTGATTCGGGTACCCATGCCAATGCTTACCGAAGAGCGACGTAAAGATCTGATTAAAGTAGTCCGTGGTGAAGCTGAAGATGGCCGGGTAGTCGTGCGTAATATACGACGTGATGCCAATAATGACCTCAAACGTCTGCATAAAGACAAAGAAATCAGTGAAGACGAAGTTCATCGCGGTGAAGAAGGTATTCAGAAGCTTACTGATAAATACATTGCTGAAATTGATAAGATGCTGGCAACTAAAGAAGCCGATCTGATGGCAATCTGAACTATATAATTGCAGTAAAGGATGTATTTTGGTTACTAGTAGTACTCAGAGTGTGCCCGAACATACCGAAATCCCGAGGCATATTGCCGTTATTATGGACGGTAATGGACGTTGGGCTAAAAAACGTCTGATGCCACGGATTATGGGGCATAAAAAAGGGCTGGAAATGCTGGAAGAAATGACAGCAAACTGCGCACGTATGGGTGTGGAGTATCTGACAGTCTTTGCTTTTTCTACTGAAAACTGGCGTCGTCCTCTGGACGAAGTTAATTTTCTGATGGGGCTGTTTTTGCAGTCATTGCAAAAACGGGTACAAAAATTGCATAAAAATAATCTGCGTCTGCGTGTCATTGGTGATCGCAGCCGTTTTGCAGCAGAAATCGTACACGGGATTGAAGAAGCAGAAGCATTGACAGCAGCCAATACCGGGCTAACTCTGACTATAGCTGCTGATTATGGTGGTCGCTGGGATATTTTGCAGGCGGTTAATCAGGCTATTCAGGCCGGAGATACCAAACTGACTGAAACCAGCATCCTGCCATATCTGTCACTTGGTTATGCTCCCGAACCGGATTTATTTATCCGTACAGGCGGCGAAACCCGTATCAGTAATTTTCTTCTATGGCAACTGGCTTATACCGAGTTATATTTTACGCCAGTTCTGTGGCCGGATTTTGATGAATCTCAGCTGGCTAATGCTGTACGTTCCTATCAGGAACGGGAGAGACGGTTTGGCAGAACCTCGGAGCAGTTGCCACTTACCCAACAGCGACTCTAAATTTATTTATGCTCAAACAACGTATTCTTACTGCTCTGGTTTTACTGCCCTTAATGATAGGTATGTTGTTCGGGGCTAACAACAGTTTATGGGCTGCATTTAGCGGTCTGATTGCCTTACTGGCTTTATGGGAATATGCCCGTATTGCCCATTTCACTAACATACAGAATGCCCTCTATCTGCTGGTCAGCGCAGTAGGCGGCGGATGTCTTTATTTTTATTATCAGCAGACGGCATTACCACTCTGGATACAGATAATGGTTTTGTTGTTCTGGCTGATTATCGTACCAGTCTGGTTAAAATTTAAATGGAAAATCAGAGCCAACTTGTCTGGTGTCATGATTGGCTGGCTATTAATGGTGCCTTTCTGGCAGGCATTAATTTCCTTGCGGCCGGATACTAAAGCTGCCGGTGCTCTTTTATCGATCATGGCGTTAGTGTGGATTGCCGATATTGCTGCCTATTTTGTCGGAAGGGCTGTAGGTAAACGTAAACTGGCTCCAACTATCAGTCCGAATAAAAGCTGGGAAGGTGCTATTGGTGCGGTTATTTGCGTTGCTATCTATACAATTGTCCTGCAACAGCAAGGCTGGTTACCCATTATTCTGCCTTGGTGGCAAACTCTGTGTCTGGCTTTTGTTCTGACTGCAGTCAGTATCTGCGGTGATTTGCTGGAAAGCTGGTTAAAGCGTGCCGGTGGTGTAAAAGACAGCAGCCAGCTTTTACCCGGACATGGCGGTGTATTTGATCGGATAGATTCCCTGATTGCTGTACTGAGTGTTTATGCCGCCTTGATAGCCTGTTTTAGTGTAAAGTGATTTTTTGATGAGTGGTTATAATCCTACATCTATAACTATTCTGGGAGCGACTGGCAGCATTGGTCAGAGTACTCTTGATGTTATTGGGCGCCATCCTGAAAGGTTTTCTGTTTTTGCGTTAACCGCACACCAGAAAATTGATCGTCTGGCAGAACTGTGTGTACGTTATCATCCAGTTTACGCTGTGGTTGCTACCGCTGCGCAGGCGGATGTTCTGCGAGTACAATTACAGACGGCTGCTGTTACCACAGAGGTTTTATTTGGAGAGCAGGCCCTGTGTGATGTTGCACAGGATAGTGAAACTAATGCTGTAATGGCTGCTATTGTGGGTGCCGCCGGCTTAAGACCTACATTAGCAGCAGCAAAAGCCGGTAAGACTATTTATCTGGCAAATAAAGAAACTCTGGTAGTCGCCGGTGCCTTATTTATGCAGACTGTTCAGCAGTACGGTGCACGGCTGTTACCTGTAGATAGTGAGCATAATGCTATTTTTCAGGCATTACCTGATAATTATCAGGGAAATTTGGAGCATGCTGGCGTAGCATCGCTGGTTTTAACGGCATCAGGTGGTCCTTTTCTGCATACTGCACTGGCAGATTTTGCGGCTATTACCCCTGAGGCTGCAATATGCCATCCAAACTGGCAGATGGGTCGCAAAATTTCTGTTGATTCAGCTAGTATGATGAATAAGGGCCTTGAGTTAATAGAGGCTCACTGGTTATTTAATGCTGCTGCTGAACAGCTGGAAGTGATTATTCATCCGCAAAGTGTGATACACAGTATGGTTCGTTACCGAGATGGTTCTGTACTGGCTCAAATGGGTAAACCGGATATGCGTATTCCGATTGCACATTGTCTGGGCTTACCAGACAGAATTGATTCAGGGGTTGAACAGCTGGATTTTACCAGTTTAAGTGGTTTACACTTTTTGGCACCGGATTTCGTGCGTTTTCCATGCCTGAAACTGGCTTATGATGTATTACACAGCAATCATCCGGCCAGTTCATGTGTGCTGAATGCAGCTAATGAAGTTGCCGTAGCTGCCTTTCTGGACAGAAACATTCAGTTTGTTGATATAGCGTCAGTTGTTGATAACTGTCTGCAATATTTTAGCGGGCAAACTGCGTCTTCTATAGAAGAACTATTGCAACTTGATACACGGGTGCGTAGTGTAGCTAGTGCATGGATAGCTGGCCGGTCTGCCGGATGAGAACAGGATAAACCATGTTATTAACCATATTTGCTTTTATTGTAGCAATTTTACTGCTGGTAAGTTTGCACGAATTAGGCCATCTGGTTGTGGCTCGCTGGTGTGGTGTTAAAGTACTGCGTTTTAGTATTGGTTTTGGTAAACCATTTTTTTGTTTAAAACGCGGCAATATCGAATGGTGTCTGGCACCCATCCCTCTCGGGGGTTATGTCAAAATGGTTGATACCCGTGAAGGAGATGTCAGTGAAGCTGATTTACCTTATGCTTTTGATAAGCAGCATCCTCTTAAACGTATTGCAATCGTTGTTGCCGGCCCGTTGACCAACCTGATATTAGCAGTACTGCTGTATGCAGCAAGTTTCAGTATAGGCGGTATTACTCAAATTCGCCCCTGGGTGGGTATGGTTGAGCCAGCTACAGTAGCTGCTGATGCAGGTTTTCAGCAAGGCGACCGTATCAATAGCGTTAACGGACAGGCTGTCACAGACTGGACGGATGCTCAGGCTAAAATTATGCTTAATCTGGATAGCGGCAAAGTTCAGGTTGATGTTATCAATGCAGCCGGACAACCGCAGCAGCGGCAACTGAATATTGCCGGTACCGATGCTGCTGCTAATGTTGCCAAAACCGGTTATCTGGGTATTGCACCTTTCAAAGTTATTAATCAGATAGGTATGGTTATACCGGATAGTGTCGCAGCTAAAGCTGGTCTGCGTACAGGTGATATCTTATTGACCATTAACGGACGCAAACTTACTGGCTGGCAGGATTGGGTAGACAGTATCCGGGCCAGTGCCGGTGCAAAACTTGACATTAGTTATCAGCGAAGCGGACAGATTCTGCAAACTAGCCTGCGACCGGAATCAGTGCTTGAAAAGGGAGCAATAATTGGTCAGGTTGGTGTAGGTGCCATGCGTGATAAAACATGGGATGCCCAGATTCGCCAGCATTATCAGCCCGGTTTTTTTGAATCTGCACGATTGGCTATGCAACGCACGTGGGATTACATTACACTTACTCTTTCCATGTTTGCCAAATTACTTACTGGTCAGGCGTCACTGCATTATCTTTCCGGTCCATTGACTATTGCAGATGTAGCTGGCAAAACTGCTGCTATGGGCTGGCAAAGTTATACAGAATTTCTGGCTCTGGTCAGCGTAAGTCTTGGCGTACTCAATTTATTACCCGTTCCCGTATTAGACGGGGGGCATTTACTGTATTATGCCATCGAGTGGATTCGTGGCAGACCCCTGAGTTTGCGTATACAGGAAATGGGGTTGCGTTTTGGTATTGCTGCCATGTTAATGTTAATGCTGGTGGCTTTCTTCAATGATATTACCCGTTTGTTTGGATGAATGATGAAATTAAAACAGATTACTGTCAGTTTAATGGCGCTTGGCCTGTCTTCACTGGCTTTAGCAGTCGAACCGTTTACCATAAAAGACATTCGGGTAGAGGGTTTACAGCGTACAGCTCCCACAACTGTTTTCAGTTACCTTCCGGTTAAAATCGGTGATACTTTTACCGATACGGAGGGTGAAGAGATTATCAAAAAACTGTATGCGACAGGTTTTTTTGATGATGTACGGGTTGAAACCATGGGTAATCAGGTCCTGTTAACTGTAGTGGAACGGCCAATTATCAGCAGCTTTGATGTTACTGGCGGTAAATCCATCAATAATAATGATATTAAGAAAAACCTGAGTGGTTTTGGTCTGGGTCAATCACGCGTATTTAATCCGGCTACATTGGAGCAGGCAATAATAGGTTTGCAGGATGCCTATCGCCAGCGTGGTAAAAATGCGGTAAAAATTACTCCCAAGGTTACCAGACTGGAACGTAATCGTGTTGCACTTGAGCTGAAAATAGATGAAGGTGCAACGACAACCATCAAATCAATTAATTTTAGTGGTAATAAACACTATTCTGCCCATACTTTGCGTAAACAGATGTCATTAAGCCAGAAAAGCTGGACAAGCTGGTTAACCAGGGATGATCGTTATTCAGATACCCAGTTACAGCAGGATCTGGATAAAATCAATAATTATTATCAGGATCATGGGTATCTGAATTTTCGTATTGCTGATGTTAAAGTAAACAGCAGTGATGATAAAACTGCTCAGATGATTAACATCACAGTAAATGAAGGCGAACGCTATCGCTGGGGTAATGTAACTGTTGGCGGTGATACCCGTGAAGTACCAGCAGAATCATTACAGCAACTGGTTAAAATCAAACCGGGAAGATGGTATAACCGCTCACAGATGATTAATATCATCAGAGCCATTCAGGACAAAATGGGTAGCTCAGGTTATGCTTTCTGTCAGGTAGATGTTCGTTCTGTAACTAATGAAAATACACATGTTGTCGATTTTGTACTGAATGTTGTTCCTGATCGTAAAGTCTATGTTAATCAGATCAATATTACAGGTAACAACAAAACCCGTGATGAGGTACTACGGCGAGAATTGCGCCAAATGGAACGCGCTCCCTATGATGTATCGAAAATTAACCGTTCCAAAGAGCGTGTTCAGCAATTAGGCTATTTTGATAATGCTCAGGTAGATGTTAAGCCTGTAGCAGGTACACCAGATCAGGTTGATCTGGATATGAGTGTCAAAGAGAGATCAACCGGTTCTATTAATGTTGGTGCCGGTTGGGCGCAGGATGACGGTTTGCTGCTGTCAGCAGGTATTGCACAGGATAATTTGTTTGGTACCGGTAAATCGGCCAGTCTGCAACTATCCCGCTCCAAGGTTAATCAGGTTGCGGCTCTTTCCTTTACAGATCCGTATTTCACTCCTGATGGTGTCAGTCTGGGGTATAACCTGTACTATCGTGGTTATAACCCCAGCAAATCAGACAGTAACTCAATGGACTATAAAACCACGACCATTGGCGCAGCAATGACCATGGGCGTACCGATTACCGAGTATGACCGTGTTAATTTCAGTCTTGGTGCAGAGCATCTGGCCGTTAACTTATATGGCGAATATGCGCCGCAGCGTTATGCTGAATTTGTTCAGAAATATGGTAAAGATAACTGGATATTAAAAGGTACTGTGGGCTGGGGTCGTAACACCACAGACAGTTCATTATGGCCTACTCGCGGCTACATAATGAATGCTAATGTTAACAGTGGTTTACCTGGCGGTGATTTACAATATTACAGCATTAGTCATGACCAGCGCTGGTATTTCCCGATAAATAAAAACTTTACCCTTATGCTATACGGACAGCTTGGTTATGCGGACGGCTATGGAAAAACCAAGGATTTGCCATTTATGTATGCTTTTAATGGCGGTGGTTTAGGTTCAGTACGTGGTTATGAGTCTGGTACACTTGGTCCGAAATACTTTAACCGATACAGTGACGGTTCATATAGTAGTGATTCCAGCAGTTATGGTGGTAATTATATTGCTACTGCAACTGCAGAACTGTTGTTCCCGTTTCCGGGAATTAAAGATCAGCATACTGTCCGCCTCAGCATGTTTGCAGATGCCGGTAGTGTGTGGGATAACAAAACTTATAACTATTATGATGAAAAAAATCCTTATGGCGGCTCCAAAACACATAAATCAAGTATTGGTAACGAAGTACGCTATTCTGCTGGTTTAGCTGTTACCTGGTTGTCACCTATGGGACCACTGAAATTCAGTTATGCTTATCCAATTCATAAGAAATCGGAAGATCAGATACAACGCTTCCAGTTCCAGTTGGGAACTACGTTCTAATCGCAGCTAGATAAGGACAAATTTATGTTTAAAAAAATTGTTTTAACATTTGCTGCTGTGCTTTCCTGCTCTTTTGCATGGGCAGAAAGTATACAAAAGCTCGGCTTTATTGATACCAGTCGTGTTTATCAGCAATCTGTTCAGGCTCAGTCTATTCAGAAAGTTCTTGATAAAGAATTTGCGCCATTTCAGAAAAAACTGCAAGCCATGCAAACTGAAGGGCTGAAACTAAAAGAAGCAATTGAATCAGGGAAAGTTCCGGCGGCCGAACGTGAAGCAAAAATAAAACAAATGCTGCAAATGGATGAACAATATAAAGAAGCAGCTGCAAAACTGGCAGAAGATTACAACCTGCGTCGTAATGAAGAGTTTGCCTCACTTCAGCAAAATGCCAATAAAGTTATTATCGAAATGGCACGAAAAGAAGGATATGATTTAATCATACAGGATGCCATATTTGTCAACAGTAAATTTGATATCACTGATGCTGTTATTAAAGCATTAAATGCACAAAAACAGTAAGGCAGAAATATGGCTGTAAACCAGATAACCGCTACCGCTTTAGTTGAAGAGCTGGGCGGACAATTGCGTGGCAGTGATGTCATTGTTACCAGAATTACTTCATTACAACATGCTCAGGCAAACGATATCAGCTTTCTCAGTAATCCACGTTTGCGTGCAGAAGCATTGGCCAGTAAGGCCGGGGTACTGATTGTTACCGAAAAATCTGCTGAAGTTTTAACTGATCGTACACTGATAGTTACTGATGATCCTTATCTTTACTTTGCTCAAGTTGCCCGTTTGTTTCATCCTCGCATTCAGGCTAAAGCATCTATCCATCCCAGTGCAGTAGTTGCACCATCTGCACAAATTGCAGCCAGTTGCGAAATTGGTGCTCATGTTGTTATTGGTGAGCGCTGTATCATTGGTGAAAACACACGCATTCTGGCTGGCGCTGTTATTGAAGATGATTGTGCGGTGGGCAATGACTGTGTTATTCATGCTAATGTAACCATTTATCATGGTTGTATACTGGGTAACCGGGTAGAACTGCATTCGGGATGTGTTATTGGTGCTGATGGGTTCGGTTTTGCATGGGACAAACAGAAAAATGAATGGTTTAAAATTGTTCAGACCGGTTGCGTAATTCTTGGCGATGATGTCGAAATTGGAGCCAATACCACAATCGACCGCGGAGCAATTGAAAACACCATCATAGAAAATGATGCCAAAATTGATAATCAGGTGATGATTGGCCATAACGGTAAAATCGGTGCTCATGTAGCTATTGTAGCCTGTACAGGCATTGCCGGTAGTACAGAAGTTGGCGCTTATTCCGTTATCGGCGGTGCAGCAATGATTGGTGGTCATTTACACATTCCGCCAAAAACAACGATTGGTGCCGCTACAGCTGTCAGCCACAGTATTAAGGAAAGCGGATACTATGCTTCTATTTTTCCGTTACAAAAACATAGTGACTGGGTAAAAAATGCTGCCCATATTCGTCACTTACATGAAATGAATCAAAAAATAAAAGCCTTGGAACATCAATTAGCCGAATTAAACGGCAATTCATCAAACCAACAGGATTAAAGCAATGGATTGGTCTTTACCTTTAGATATTCGTACCCTGCAGAAATTATTACCTCATCGTTATCCGTTTTTACTGATTGATCGTGTTATCGCTTACGACGGTGAAGCCATGACTTTGAGTGCAATTAAAAATGTCACAGCTAACGAACCCTTTTTTCTTGGTCATTTTCCTGATTTTCCGGTTATGCCTGGTGTGTTGATTATTGAGGCTATGGCACAGGCATGTGGAACACTGGCTATTTTAAGTCATGGTGGTCGTGACAATGATGAAATTTATTTTTTTGTAGGCATCGATAATGCCCGTTTCAAGCGTCAGGTTGTCCCTGGCGATCAGCTGAAATTCGAAGTTAAATTATTGGCAAACAAACGTGATATCGGTAAATTCAAGGCTGTTGCTTTAGTAGATAATCAGGTTGCGGCAGAAGCTGAAATCATGTGTGCCAAACGCAAGGTAGAAAAATAAAAAATACATCACTAAAAATATTAATCATCTATGATTAAACTAGTCGTTAACCACGACAGCAGGAAAAATACATGACGCAGATTCATCCCACAGCCATTATTGATCCCAAAGCAGAACTCGATAGTAGCGTATCTGTGGGAGCCTATACCATAATCGGTGCAAACGTGCAGATTGGAGCCAATACCGATATCGGACCGCATGTTGTTATTGACGGGCACACTACTATTGGTGAAGGCAATCGAATTTTTCAGTTTGCTTCACTGGGAGCAATCCCACAAGATAAAAAATACCATGGGGAACCAACAAGACTTATTATTGGTAACCATAACACCATCCGTGAATTTACCACCTTCAATACGGGTACCGTTACCGGCATTGGTGAAACTCGTATAGGTGATGATAACTGGATAATGGCTTATGTTCATTTGGCTCATGACTGTGTTGTCGGCAATCATACAGTTTTTGCCAACAATGCATCGCTTGCAGGACACGTTGTTATCGGCGACTATGTAATACTGGGCGGCTTCTCACTTGTACATCAATTTTGTCAAATTGGCGATTATGCTATGACAGCTTTTGCTGCCGGTGTGCATAAAGATGTGCCCCCGTATGTTATGGCTGCTGGTTATCGTGCCGAGCCAGCTGGACTTAACACTGAAGGTTTACGCCGGCACCAATTTACATCAGAACAAATTGCCAACATCAAACGTCTGTATAAAATTCTTTACCGCCAGGGATTGGCTTATGCTGATGCTAAAGCCAGAATTATTGCTGAAGCAGATTCAGCACCTGAGTTACATGTGTTTAAAGAATTTTTTGCACAATCAACGCGTGGTATTATTCGTTAGTTCAGGCGCAATACAACAGGTAGATAATCAACAATTAATCTACCTGTTTTACATTTAAAGATAGAAATCCAGATACAGATATTTAATAGATGGATTATTTAATAATCTAGAAAATTTTTACATGAAATTTACTACATAACAATATCTAAATTCTATAAGTTATTTTAATAAGTGCCTCAGAAAAATCTGCTGAATAATAAACTCTGTTATTCCATAACTCTGGAAAGCAATATTGATATATTGCTTTTATTAATACTTATATCGTAAAAATTTCATTATAAATATAAAAGGGAGAATCAATCGTTTGATTGGTTATAAAAATATTTTCTTGAAATATTTGACATTATCAGTTCAGCTCTTTTCTAAAGGCAAATAAAGAAAGAAAAAGGCGGCGTAAAAGACTAAGCAAAAAATGACATCATGTATATTTTATTAGTACCTATATTATCGAGTATATAAATAGTCTCCACTCAGTAATATGATATTACTCCTTTCATATCCCACTAGAAATAATATACGCAACTATATTTATATCAGTAATTATGAATAATTATTTAATATGCGCAAACGGATACAAAAATAGTTTAGGTATTTAATTATGATATCAAATTTTATTGTAGTATTATTTAATTAAATGTATTGAAATAAAAATAATCTATTAAAAAATGGACTTTCCTCGATAGAAAGTCCATTTAATAGAATTATATTGAGATATTTAATTTACGATTTATCTTCCGTAACAAAGCCAACTTTTACCAAACCTGCATCCCGAGCAGCGGCTAATACCTGAGCAACATGATCATAAGCAACGTGTTTATCAGCAGCTATCGCCAGTACTAGTTCTGGATCTGCCTGAGCCTTTAGATGTAAATCATTTTTTAGTTGAGTTAGGGAAAGTGTTTGTTCGCCTAATTTATATTGCCCGTCAGCACCAATCGATAAGCGTAATGGAGATTTTGGTTCTGTTTGCTCCGTAGGATTAGCGGTGGTAGGTAAAGTTAACGGGATAGAATGAGTTAATACTGGCATCGTAATCATAAAGACAATCAAGAGTACCAGCATTACATCAACCAGCGGCGTTACATTAATATCAGCTGATTCATGTACCTCATCATCACTGAAATGACCGAATGCCATCACTATTCCTCATTATTTAATAATTGTGCATGTAAATCATGAGCAAAACCATCAAGATCACGACTTAAATTTTTCTTGCTGCGTACCAGACCATTGTAAAATAGTAAAGCCGGAATCGCTGCAAATAAACCTATGGCGGTAGAAATTAATGCCTCACCTATAGGACCAGCTACAGCAGCAATACTCATCTGTCCGCTATGGCCAATATTAATTAAAGCATGATAAATACCCCATACAGTACCAAATAATCCGATAAATGGAGCACTTGAACTTATTGATGCCAATACAGTCAGTCCACTCTCATAGTGGCGCATAATCTGTTCCATACTATTACGAATCTGACTGGTAAGGTAGCGGTTAAAGGGCATGGCCGCAGCCAAAGAATGATTAGCTTTATCATGATAAAGCTTACTTGCGTGTAATGCATCACGAGTCAGTAAAGCCACCGGTGAATGGTTTTCAGCCAGTTCATGTTGCAATTGAACCAGATTCTCAGCTGTCTCAAAGCAAATTAAAGCTATGCGATTATCCCGCCTTGCGCACCATAAACTCCAGCATCGAACCAAAGCAATAATCCAGGTTATAATGCTCATCAAGACAAGAATAGCCAGAACAGTTAGCAAAATCCAACCGCTTTGAGCATAAATTGAAGCAATATTACCATCCATAAGAATAATTACCTTCAAAGTTAATAATGATTTAACTAAATCATTTAAAATACAAAAATTACATTACTTATCGTTATTTTTTATCAATCTGATATTTTGAATTTTATATTAAACTGATAGTTATAAGAGATTGGAATACCACCGCGCGTAGCTGGTTTAAAACGATATCTCAGTATTGCCTGCTTAGCAGCCCGGTCAAGACGGCTATAGCCACTACTTTTACTTATAGTGACATTAAGTGCTTTTCCGTCTGCACCTACATAAACCTTTATACCCACCACACCTTCTTCCCCATTACTCCGAGAGTCATACGGATAATCCGGGTTTAATGCAGCCAGATAACCTCCCTGATATTCTTTTGGCACAACTAAGCTACCAGCAGACTGATCACTGCTGTTTTTACCATTTGCAGATTTGGAATCTGATTTTCCGCCAGTATTTGCAGAAGTAGCATCTGGAACATTGTTGCTAGGTGCAGGCGCTATTGGCGATGATTTTGCTACTACAGGTATCAACTTCGGTTCATCCTCTTTGGGTGGAGTAACTTTAAATTGACTTTGTACTTTGCTAGTTGCTACAGGTTTTATCAGAGTTTTTTCAGGTAGCACTTTTTTAGGCGGTGTTTTTACCGTCTGTTTATGCACAACATGCTGTTGAGATTCGGGTTGTTGAGGAACATCGTCAGCAATCTTGCCAGCCATATCCGAGCTTATACCTAAATCAACAAAATTCAGTGCTTGTATATTATTATCAACTTTAATCTGCTGTTCATTAAATGCTATTGTCCAAAATAAAATAGCATGCACGCCCAGCACTAGAATAACAATTAAAAAATTGACTTTGCGTTGGTTTTCCATATCGTTGCATGATAATAGAAACCATTATTATTTGCAATATAACTTAACACTAAAACATAAGACTGCGTTAATCAGTCAGATTGAGCAATTTATAAGCTTGTTAAAGTGTAAACAGATCGTATTTAAAGCTTTAATACACCTATATACAATTATCAAAACAATATAATTATGACTTGATTCTATACTTAATATTTAAAAACAAAATATAAGATTAATTAAAATAGAAAATTATCTGATTATCGGAATTAATTTAGAACTATTAATTAAAGGTAACAGAAAAACCGCTTTATCTTTATATATATCTATATCTCTAAATTTAGCTAATACTATTCTGACAAAATCAAAATATAAAAAAACAGCAACAGACTAAAGTTAGAAAAATAGCTATAGGACACATCTATATAGTATAGAGTTCATAAAGTACAAGATAAAAGTTAAGTTAATTATTTAATTGATATATTTTAACAACAAAAAAGTTTACTGAAGCTCTATTATAGAAACGATAGCCTTAAATATATCTAAATTAAATTTGGTTTAATCAATAAAGCCTGAGTCAAAGTAGTTCACAATAATTTAAAGTGAGTATATGAAAGTGCCAAATACAAATATAAGAAGAGTCATCTAATCACAAGTAAAAGGAAATAGAGGCTATAAACAAGTCAACATCCCTATCGGCAGATAGTGGAGTCAAATAAAATCGCAAAGACTGAGTCAAAGGCACCAAAAATAAACACAGGAAAAACAGAGTAGTGAGGAGAAAGTCAAAAATAAATGCAGGCAGGAGTTGACAGGGGGTTTGTGGAGGCGTATAGTTCGCCTTCTTCGCTGATGACGCGACACGAAACAAACGAACAGTTTAAAGTAGAACGCAGTCGAA
>NZ_JAAEDS010000002.1:0-39383 GCF_013344955.1 Snodgrassella sp. ESL0324
CTGTTACTGTATCTAGGCCAGAGAGGGGAAGGACTGCTGACGCAGCGCTTCGTAGAGGACGATGGCGGCGGCGTTGGACAGGTTCAGTGAGCGGATGTGCTCTGACTGCGGAATTCGCAGACATTGCCCGGCGCGTGCCTGTGCGAATGCCTGGGGCAGTCCGGTGGTTTCGCGACCGAAGAGAAAGTAGATTTGCTGATTGGGGTCGCTGTAGTCGAACTGAGTGTAGTTGCGAGTGCCGTAGGTTTCTATCAGGTGGACCTGTGCGTTAGTCTGGGTTTTAGTTATCTCGATGAATTCTTTAAATTTTACTGCTTAAATACTGTAGCTTTAGATATAAATTTTAGTGGCTGAAATATAGTTTAGGAAAAATTAAAAACTTTTGGTTACAGTTTATATAGATGATTGCTCTATAAACGATTCGATAACTATTTAACGGTTCTGAAATAGATTCTGGTCTGACTTAAATATTGTTTCATTTATATAATTATTGTGCTGCCCTGTAGCCGTAAGCAGTTATTGTGAACCAATTTTGTGCATATTGTTTATTCCGTATTTTCTTCTGATAGACTCTTCCTGTTATGTGATTAGTATGATAAGTTTTGATTGGGAGATTTATTAGGCAGAAATTTTAAGCCAATTGTTTGTCGGGTAGTAAAAGTCAGTACGATTATTTCTCATTGAATGGGTTTATTCAGTACATTTAATACCCAAATGGTAATAGGTAATACAATGATAGGTTTGATGATTGTTACCCACGAGACAGTAGGGCAGGCAAATATGCAATTAATCCGGCATATTTTTGGTTCTGTACCTGATAATGTTACTTTAATCGGGGTACGTAGTAGTGATTCAGTTGAAAGTATACATGCTGAGGTTGTAGAAAAACTGGCTTCTTTGGATTATGGTCACGGTGTATTGATTCTCACTGATATTTTCGGCGCAACACCTTGTAATCTAGTGCGCCGGTTAATTCAGAGTGACAATGTTATTCTGCTAACTGGTCTTAATGCTCCAATGCTGGTTAAGGCACTTCAACATTTTACTAAAGCAGATGATGTACATAAATTTGCAGATGAAGTTAAAGCTGCTGCTATTGCCGGCATTATAACTATTTCTAATCAGGATGAGCTTTGAAATGGTAAAAAAGGAAATTGAGATTATTAACAAGCTTGGTTTGCATGCACGGGCGTCGAATAAATTTACTCAGGTAGCCAGCCGGTTTCAATGCGAAGTATGGGTAACCCGGAAAGATCGCCGCGTTAACGGTAAAAGCATTATGGGACTAATGATGCTGGCTGCGGCACAAGGTAGTGTAATTGAGCTGGAAACTGACGGTGTTGACGAAAACCAGGCAATGCAAGCACTGGTTGAGCTGATTAATAATTATTTTGGTGAAGACGAATAATGAGTATCGTCCTGCATGGTGTTGCAGTGGGGGCAGGTGTTGCTATCGGTCGTGCTCATCTGGTGGTGCGCGGTATGGATGATGTGCCACATCAGGAGTTGTCGATTGAAGAAGTGCCCGCAGAAGTTGCCCGTTATGAGCAGGCAATCAAAACAACTCGCCGTCAGTTAGAGCAGTTGCGTACAGATATTCCGCAGAATGCACCTTCAGAACTGGGAGCGTTTATTTCTCTGCACCTGATGCTGGTAGGTGATGTAAGTCTGTCCAGAGAGCCTGTAGATATTATTGAAGCACAATGTGTTAATGCAGAATGGGCATTAAAACTGCAAACGGATAAACTTTCAGATCAGTTTGATGCAATTGAAGATAATTATTTACGCGCACGCAAGCAGGATATGCTGCAAGTAGTTGAGCGTATTTTTAAAAATCTGATTGGTTTATCGACAGAAGTCGTGACTGAAGCGGAGGATTTTGAAGAAGATACGATTCTTGTTGCCCATGATTTATCGCCGGCAGATACGGTTTTTTTTAAAGACAGCCGTATTGCTGCATTTGTTACTGATGCCGGCGGACCAACTAGCCATACCGCGATTCTGGGGCGTAGCCTGGATATTCCCTCTGTGATTGCACTGGGCTATGCCCGGGAATTAATTAATGAAGATGAGCTGATTATTGTAGATGGCACAATGGGTGTAGTTATTATTGCACCTGATGATGTTATTTTAAAGGAATATCGCCGACGTTTGAGGGAATTTCGCAGCTTAAGACGGCAATTAAATAAACTTAAGAATACGGCAGCAACAACATTAGATGGAATCAATATTGAGTTGTTGGGTAATATTGAAAGTGCTAATGACATAAAAGCACTGCATAGTCTGGGTATGGATGGTATCGGATTATATCGCAGTGAGTTTTTTTATCTGAACCGTGATGCTCTGCCTACAGAAGATGAACTGTATACCGAATACGCTGATGTGGTTAAAAAGCTGAAGGGTAAAACATTAACCATACGAACAATTGATTTAGGTGTGGATAAAAATCCGCGCTGGTTTGGTCCTAGTCATACGATGAATCCGGCTTTGGGGTTGACCGGTATCCGTTTGTGTCTGGCTGAACCTGTGATGTTCCGTACCCAGATGCGGGCAATTATGCGGGCTGCGGTTTTGGGGCCTGTGCGCATGATGTGGCCAATGATTTCATCAGTAACAGAGATACAGCAGTGTTTGACTCATTTAAATACAGCCAAACAACAGTTACACGATCGCTTTGAAACCTTTGATGAAAATATTCAGGTTGGGGCGATGATAGAGATTCCGTCAGCTGCACTAACAGTTAATTCTATTTTGAAGATGATTGATTTCGTTTCAGTCGGTACTAATGATTTAATTCAGTATACGCTGGCGGCAGACCGTAATGATGAAAGTGTGAGTTATTTATATCAGCCGGGTCATCCTGCGGTACTGAAGTTACTGTTGCATGTTATCCGTACCGCTGCACGTCTGAATAAACCAGTATCCGTGTGCGGAGAAATGGCTGGTGATGCTCAATATACACGGTTATTGATGGCGATGGGGCTGCGCCGGTTTTCGATGAATGCAAATAATATTCTGGCGGTGAAAAATCAGATTATTCAAAGTGATCTGCTAATGCTTGAAACAGAAGTACAGAAAATATTACGTAATGATGATCCAGATAAAGCATTAAAATTACTGAAAAAATTAAATTCTTCACATGAATTATCTGAAAGTGCGGATTAAATAAATTGTTTTGTCTGACTTAGCACAGTTTAACTGCGTTTAATGATGATTTTTCTATAATATTTTTGTCAGTATTGTTTTTGCCTGACAATCAGTATTGAGTAAGTAGTGTTTTCCCGCAAATTGTCCACCGATATTCCCTCCCTTGGTATCGGTGGTTTTTTTTATTTATTTTTATATATGCTATATAAATATTAAAAATGATTTATGCAATTAATATGATATTGTAGTATTGATGGACTAAACTCAATAACTGTATTGCCAGAATGATTAATTGCAGGTTTGTGTCTTGAGTAAACTGTTATAATAGTGGTCTATTTTTATACAATAAACTGATAATTCATGATGCAAGAACATTATTGTCCCGAAAAGATTGAGCCGGCTGCACAAGTGCGCTGGCAGGAATACCGTTTATTTAACGCTAAAGATTTTAGTCCGAAACCTAAATATTATTGTCTGTCGATGTTTCCTTACCCCTCGGGTAAGTTACATATGGGACATGTGCGTAACTACACTATTGGTGATGTACTGAGCCGTTATCGCTTGCTTAATGGGTTTAATGTGATGCAGCCCATGGGCTGGGATGCATTTGGTTTGCCTGCTGAAAATGCAGCAATGAAACATCAGGTAGCACCGGCACAATGGACTTATGACAACATAGCTTATATGAAAAAGCAGTTGCAGAGTTTGGGTTTTGCGATTGACTGGGAGCGGGAAATTGCGACCTGTACACCGGAATATTATCGCTGGGAACAGTGGCTGTTTGTGCGTTTATTCCAGAAGGGCATTATTTATAAGAAAAACGGAACAGTAAACTGGGATCCGGTGGATCAGACTGTACTGGCTAATGAGCAGGTTGTGGACGGTCGAGGCTGGCGTTCTGGTGCCATTGTAGAAAAACGTGAAATCCCGATGTATTACTTCAGGATTACAGATTATGCTGAAGAACTGCTCAATGGTCTGGATACACTGGAACATTGGCCTGAGCAGGTAAAAACCATGCAGCGCAACTGGATTGGCAAGTCACGCGGGATGCAGGTACGGTTTGCACTGGCTGAAGACAGTAAAGCAGGATTAACCGGTGAGTACGCAGATTTTGTACAGGTATATACCACACGTCCTGATACACTGATGGGAGCAACTTATGTTGCTGTTGCTGCAGAACATCCGCTGGCTACAGCTGCTGCTGCTGATAACCCTCAGTTACAGCAGTTTATTGCTGAGTGCAAGGCCGGTTCTGTGGCTGAAGCAGACATGGCCACAATGGAGAAGAAAGGTATGCCTACCGGACGCTTTGCCATCAATCCGCTTAATGGCGATGTATTGCCGGTCTGGGTGGCCAATTATGTGCTGTGGGGATATGGTGATGGTGCGGTAATGGCTGTTCCGGCGCATGATGAACGTGATTTTGAATTTGCCACTAAATATCAGCTACCAGTAAAACAAGTAATTGCCTCTACGCAGAATACAGATACTTTTAATGCAAGCGCGTGGCAGGAATGGTATGGCAGTAAAGAGCAGACACAGTGTGTTAACAGCGGTGAACTGGATGGTCTGGATTTTTATGCGGCATTTGAGCGTGTTGGTGAGATTTTACAGGCTAAAAATGCCGGTGCACCGAAAACACAATATCGCCTGCGTGACTGGGGTATTTCCCGGCAGCGTTACTGGGGTTGCCCGATTCCGATTATACATTGTGATGATTGTGGTGATGTTACTGTTCCGGAAGAACAGTTGCCAGTTGTATTACCGGAAAATGTGGTACCGGATGGTGCCGGTTCTCCGTTAGCCAGAATGCCGGAATTTTACGAAACTACCTGTCCATGCTGTGGTAAACCGGCTCGTCGGGAAACTGACACTATGGATACTTTTGTTGAATCGAGCTGGTATGCGGTACGGTATGCATCACCACATTGCAATACCGCAATGGTGGATAAAGAGGCTGCTAATTACTGGATGAATGCAGACCAGTATATCGGTGGTATTGAACACGCTATTTTACATCTGCTCTATGCCCGTTTCTTTACAAAGTTAATGCGCGATGAGGGGCTGCTGAATGTAGATGAGCCATTTGCCCGCTTACTTACTCAGGGTATGGTGGTATGTGAAACGTATTATCGTGAAGGTGCTAATGGCAGCAAAGAATGGATTGCACCGCAAGATGTGGATTTGCAGCGGGATGATAAAGGCCGGCCTCTGGCTGCAACCCTGAAAGCAGATGGTAAACCGGTATGTATCGGTGGCATTGAGAAAATGTCTAAATCCAAGAATAATGGTGTGGATCCGCAAGAGCTGATTGACCGCTATGGTGCGGATACTGCGCGATTGTTTATGATGTTTGCCGCACCGCCTGAGCAATCACTGGAGTGGTCAGATGCCGGGGTAGAGGGTGCGCATCGCTTCCTGCGCCGTTTGTGGCGTACTGTATATGATTATTTACAGCAGGGTGCAGGTGTAACCGCATTTACCGGTAGTCAGGATAATTTGTCTGCCGACCTGAAAGCGCTGCGGTTGAAACTGCATAGCACAGTCGCCAAAGTAACCGATGATTATGGTCGCCGGCAGCAATTTAATACCGCAATTGCTGCGGTTATGGAATTGCTGAATCAGTATGACCGGACTGATTGCACTACAGAAGCAGGGCGAGCCGTGGCACAGGAAGTGCTGGAGTGCGTATTGCGTCTGTTATGGCCGATTGTGCCTCATGTGTGTGAAACATTATGGAATGAGCTGTCTCCGCAAAAAACGCTGTGGGATGCTGCATGGCCATGTGTTGATGAAGCCGCACTGGTACAGGATGAAATTACCCTGATGGTTCAGGTAAATGGTAAGCTGCGCGGACAGATTACAGTTTCTGCCGATAGTAGTAACGATGAAGTACAGGCAGCAGCATTGGCTGATCCGGCCATACAACGATTTGTGGATGGCAAAACACCGAAAAAAGTTATTGTTGTGCCAAAACGATTAGTCAATATTGTTGTCTGATCGCATAATCCGATGAAAAAGACATGTTATTAACATGTCTTTTTTTTATTACATAAATTAATTACGGCGAAATACGCCTAGATTATTTGGCGCCTGTAGCGCAAATAATTCAGGGTAGAGTATAGGCGATTAGATAGTCTCCCATCTTCGTACCGAATGAGCTATGACCACCGGCCATTTGTACTACATATTGTTTACCATTAACGGCATACGTCATTGGTGTAGCCTGTCCGCCGGCAGGCAAACGTGTCTGCCATAATAAATCTCCGTTACTGGTATCGTATGCACGCAGATAGTTGTCCTGAGTTGCACTGACAAACATAATATTACCCGCTGTGGATATTGAGCCACCCAGACCCGGAACGCCAATTTTAAATGGTGGTAATTCAAATAATTTCGGCAGACTGTCACGAATAGTGCCAATACGCTTTTTCCACACTACTTGGTTAGTCTGCAAATCAACACCAGCTACAAATCCCCATGCCGGTTGTTTACAAGGTAAACCTATTGGTGAAAGAAAAGGGCTAATTTCTACCCCATAAGGAGCGCCATACATCGGCTGGATACCATTCTCAGTACCGGCACCCTGTTTTTGCTGAGCCCTGTCGGGATTAGTCGGAATCAGGCGGGAAACGAAGGGCAGTCCGATTGGGTTCATCAGAGCAATTTGCCGATCCTGATTGACAGATATACCACCCCATTCAAATACCCCCAGATTACCAGGAAATACCAGTGTGCCATTTTCAGAAGGTGGTGTATAAATGCCATTGTAATTTAAGCGTTTAAACTGGATGCGGCACAGAAGCTGGTCAAACATGGTTGCTCCCCACATATCTTTATCAGTCAGTTTGTCTTTCGGCATCAGACTTAAAGCTGAGAAAGGCTGGGTAGCTGCATAATGTTCACCCTGTGTCGGTTTACCATGTTTCAGAGTCTGTGGTACCGGCTGTTCTATAACTGGCACAATAGGTTGGCCGGTTTCACGGTTGAGGACAAAAATATTACCGGTTTTGGTCAGCACATAAATAGCAGCAATCCGTTTACCGGATGATATTGTAATGTCCATCAGTGAAGGCTGAGCCGGTACGTCCATATCCCAAAGATCATGGTGAGTAGTCTGAAAATGCCATAGCAGTTTACCGGTGGAGGCATTCAGTGCCACAAGAGAGTTGGCATAACGTTCTTTTAACTTATCACGGTGACCGCCCCAGATGTCCGGTGTGCTTACTCCGGTGGGTATATATACAATATTACGCTGCTGGTCGTAGGCCAGAGGTGCCCATGCATTGGGTGAATTATGCACGAAATTGGTCTTTTCACCCGGCATCGCATTCGGGTTTTCCGCACCAGTATCAAATACCCATTTTAATTGGCCGTTATTGACATCATAACCACGAATTACCCCGGAAGGTTCTTTAGTTGAGAGGTTATCCGTTACCGAACCACCGATAATAATCGTACTAGGTGTTACAACAGGCGGTGAGGTCGGATTATATCCTCCCAAAAAAGCATAAGGCATTTTGGCTTGCAGATTAATTTCACCGTTATGACCGAAATCCGGACATTTCTGACCAGTTTGTGCATTGACGGCAATTAAACGGCCATCATTAACCGGTAATAAAACTTTTTGCGGACAAATAGCGGATGCGGTGGTCTCAGAACTGTGTGCTGTCGTAGCATCATAATAGCTGACACCACGACAAGTCAGATGCTGAAAAGTTTTGTTACTGCGCAATTCAGGGTCAAAACGCCATAAACGTTTGCCGGTAGTGGCATCCAGAGCATCCAGAAACTGGTGTGGTGTACAGATAAAGAGTTTCTTGCCGATTTTGATCGGTGTTAGTTCATTAGTGGTTTCTGCTGAATCATTAGCAGTTTTGAAATCACCAGTACGGTAAGTCCAGGCTACTTTAAGCTGTTTAACATTAGCGGTATTGATTTGAGTTAATGGTGAATAACGTGTTCCGCCCTGAGTACGACCATACGCAGGCCAGTCTTCTGCTGCTACACCATTATCGTCTGCCGCTGGTGCCGGCTGGAGGCGAGTAATGGTGCCATTAATTTGCTGCGGATCATGACTGATGCTGTAGAACATCACACCTAGTATCGCAATTAATGCTAATGTAATAATTAATTTTCCATTTCGTGAAGCTGATATATGCCGTGTTGGCCACGGAGTTAAAAGCCATAATCCAAACAGAAATAGCAGGTCAAAACGTGGTGCTAATGCCCAGAAATCGGTGCCGGACTCCCATAAACCCCAGATTAGTGTGATAAACAGAATAATTGCATATAGCCACAGACAGCTACTGCGCTGATAATGGTATAGCGTTGTAAACAAACATAGAATTAGGGCAATAATGGCATAAAATGCTGAACCGCCTAGCCATATCAACCATATACCTCCTATAAGCAGATAGATAACAGTTAGCCAAAGTACTATCAAAGTCATTATTCTGGCGAGAGAAAACGATGTATATGCTTTCATAATGCGTCTGTTAGCTTATTTTTATAATAAAAATTAAAGATAAAAATTATTATAATAAACAATATATAAGATGCAAATGTATATATTAATGATTAAAAAATTTACAGTCGGGAAATTTCGAATCTGATCTTGAATCAGCAACCAGTTTTTAGAAATACAGTAATATTTTTAGCAGATTTTATTGCAAATACAGGTAATTTTCAGGAAGCAATAAAAATTAGTTTATTTTTTTCAATCTGTGTAAATTGTAATGTCTAAGTGAATTCAGAATGGCTTTTCAATATTTAAATTGCTGTAACTAAGAAATAATATGGCGTAATTAATTCCGAATAATCTGATTTATCTGTTCAGATAATAAATTTTAGTATGGATAATTAGTAAATAAACGGAGTAATTACTTTTGCTTGAATTTTTTATCTTGCGGTTACCTGAATTTTTAATTTTATTCTTGCGATTGTGCAATATATCTGATTTTCTAGGGATTGTTAAATTGTTTAGTTGTATTTTTGTTAATTAAAATTTACTTATATAAGAATAATATATTTATATTGCTGATATATAAAGGTAAAACCTATATTCTTTTGGAGCTAAATATTGCATAATATATACATATATTAATTAATAATTATTAAAGTAAATTTTTGTATTTATAATAAATTAATATGTAGGAAATAGTTTTATTCTTTTCAAGAATTTTAATTATGAACACTGTAAAAAATTGATTTGGGGAATAAGAATGAATAACTTTAAGCAGAAAAAATTAAATTCAATTATACATACACTAGTATTTAAACTTTCACTAGGAACCCTGGCACTACTTCCAATATCAGTAAATGCAACTACATCTATTGATGATAATAATATCGGGAATTACAAAAAAACTGGAATTGATATCTTCGACGATGTAGAAATAAATATAAGTAAAACAAACGACTCTGAACCACATATTGATATTGATCAGAATAGTAGAGCATGGATTGGTATTCGATCGTCTTCCAACAAATACACAACTATTACTGGTGACTCATTTAAAATTAGAAGTCAGATATCTAAGAGTTATACAGATTTTTATGGTATTCACCTGGGAAATCAAACTAATTTTGTTTCAAAAACTGATCTTGACATAAATATTGGAAGTGGTAAAGGTATTTATCTAGCTGATGGAGCAATGGGCGAGTTTAGAGGGAAAGTAAATATAGAAACTGGAAACAGAAGTATAGGAATACATTCTTATACCAGTTCAGTCCCACGCCGTACAAAAAGTTTATTTAAGAATGAAGTAAAAATAAATACCAATGGTGAGGGAAGTCGGGGTATTTGGTCTCAGAGAACTCAGAGTCTAACAGCAGAAGGAAATGAACTAATTTTTAACAATAAAGCGGTGATTGATGTAAAAGATTCTTCTTCAAATCCTAATACTGCTGGAATTTATGTAGATCAATTACCACCAAATCCAGGCACCTTCACCGGCAAAGGCGATTTTATACAATTCAATAAAGGGCTTAAACTTACTGTTGATGGTGGTACCGCAATTTCAATGAACCAGCACAAGGGTGAATTAGAGATTAGGGATACTGATGGTTCAAATGATATCCGTATTGTTGTTAAGGATCCTGAAGGCTTTAATGCGATACAAGCAATAGCCGGCAAAGTGATTATTGATGGTAAATCGGAAATTATTGGAGATATTGTTTCAAGTGAAAATGATGAGCTTCGGGATAAAGGAGTAGTTAAATTAACTCTGGCTGACGGATCAATGTTATTAAGCTCTTTGGACAATGATAATGGTGCAGGAGAGATTAATCTTGGCCTTTCCGGTAGTCACAGCCAGTGGAAAATGACCGGCAGCTCAAATATTAACTCTCTGGAACTCAGTGATGATGCCAAAGTCAGTTTTGGTTATGACTATGCTACTCCCGATGCTGTTACCAGCCTTAACGGAAACAACGCAATGGTATTAGAAACTGATTCGTTAGCGGGTAATAATGGCGTATTTAAAATGCGAGCAGCGATTGGTAAAAATATAGATAATGATTTGCTGAAAATAACCGGATTACAACAGGCAAAGGGTAATCATAAAATTGCTGTTATTGATGCCAAAACTGGCTCCGCTACAGTAACTGGCAAAGAAAAAATTAAACTGGTAGAAACTAACGGTGGCGGAGCTAAATTTACTTTATCTTCATCTTCTGTTGATATTGGTGGCTATGAGTTTAATACTTTAGACGAATTTGACAATTCTAATCCTGACGGTAAAGATTGGATATTGTCTGCATCTTCAAATTCTGATAGCAATCAAGGTGGGGAGACATCAGGCGGCTCAGATAGCAATAATGACAACGGGTCAGCAGGAGATTCAGGTTCAGGTATGAAACCAAAACCAAAACCAGATTCCAAACCGAATTTAACTAATACAGCGAAGAATGCGGCCAATATTCTTAATTCAAATTATTTAATGAGTTATGTTGAAACACAAACTTTATTGCAGCGTATGGGACAAATCCGTACCGATGATACAGCGAGCGGTAAAGTATGGGGGCGTATATATACAGGGAAACTGAATTCATTTAATGATAATCGGTTGTCTGGTTTTGATATGGATTATTATGGATTACAGATGGGGCTGGACCGTAAACTGAATTACGATAAAGTGAACCTATATTATGGTTTAATGGGCGGACTAAGCCGTGGTGAAGTTGATCACAACGTTGGTGACGGCAGTACTAAAAGTTATTCACTAGGATTATATGGTACGTTACAAAGTCAGAATGGTTTTTATCTTGATGGTTTAGTCAAGTATATGCATATGACCAACAAGTTTAATACTTTGACAGGTGGTGGTTACCGGGTGAATGGTGAGGGTCATACCAATGGTTTTTCTCTCGGCGCTGAAATGGGCAAACGTATCCGTCTGACTTCTGCAGGAGAGGCAGAACAGGGTTGGTATTTAGAACCACAGGCTCAGCTTACTTTTTCGCATCAGAACGGTGCCACCATTAATGCGACCAATGGATTAAGAACCAGACTGGGTAGTTATAATTCATTAATAGGGCGGGCGAGTCTTATTTTAGGCTATACCATTCAAAACAATAAAAATCCGGTAGATATTTATTTTAAAACAGGTTATCTGAGGGAGTTTGATGGAAAAACTTCTTATACCTTTAATCGTGTTGCAAAAGAAAAATATGATTTTGGTGGTAACTGGTGGGATAACGGTATAGGAATTAATGTGCGGCTGAATGGGAAACATCATATTTATGGTGATATGGTTTATTCTGCAGGAAACAAATTTAATCAGAAGCAGATTAATGCGGGATATCGTTACAACTTTTAACCAGAATGTTATTGCTGACTAAAGCTAAAATTTAGCAAAGACTGATGTTTAAAAGCAGGTTTAATCATGGTGGTGCCGGATAATTTCGGTGCCACCATTTTGGTGTTTAGTTGATTATTGGTCAATGTATATAGGAAATATGGCTATTAATATTAATTTATTGAATGTAATTATGAATTAGTCAGAGAATACGCAGTTATGTATTTTAAATGGATGCGTTTAGTAGTGATATCAATGGTTGAGTATAAACAATTTAATTATTTCAAATGCATAATTAATTTTTCTTTGATTGATACTTATCAGCTGTTGCCGGATACCTGTTGCTGTTTAAGTTACAGCCTGTCTGAATAGGTGAATAGTATTCAGAGTAAATCTTTTTCATACTGCTCCATCCAGTTTGCGATGGAAACCAAAGCCGGTTTTAGAGTTTTTCCCAGCGCTGTTATCTGGTATTCAACTTTAGGCGGTACTTCGGGGTAGAGCTTTCTGGTAATTAATCCTTTTTGCTCAAACAGCTTTAGCTGTTTTGTTAATTCTTTCTGAGTAATTGGTGCGATGGTTCGCCTTAATTCGCCAAAACGAATGGGTTGATCAGTAATAATCAGGCGATACAGGATAGGAATAGCCCATTTTCCTGAAATTAAATTAACAAATTTAACCATAGGACAATGATAAATATCAGGGGTATTTTTTTCAGTGTGCATAACTATTTTCCATTAGTATCTATTTGGTACCTACTTTCATAAGTAAACCGGTTAAATTATACTGAATTTTATTTTTGAAAGGGAATCTATGAACAGGTTAGCGGGTAAATATACACTGATTACAGGCGGAAGCAGTGGAATAGGGTTGGCAACTGCCAGAGAATTTATTGCCGAAGGTGCGACAGTAGCCATAACCGGCAGAAATAAAGACAGATTACTGGCAGCGAAGCAGGAATTAGGTGCAGATGTAATAATATTGCAAAGTGATACTTCTGTTATTGAAGAACAAAAGCTTCTGGCTGCACAGTTAACCAAAATGTGGCCTAGATTAGATGCTGTATATATTAATGCGGCCGATGTCACTCATATGCCGGTAACTGATTGGAATGAAAATACTTTTGACAGGGTAATGAATACTAATTTCAAGGGGCCATTTTTTCTGATACAGGCGCTGTTACCTTTGCTGGCTGATCCCTGTTCGGTTATTTTGTGCGGTACGGTAAGTACCAAAATCGGTTTACCGCAAAGCAGTATTTATGCGTCCAGTAAAGCTGCTCTCTGTTCATTAGCCAAAACACTGTCGGGAGAGCTGTTATCCAGAAATATTCGCTTCAACTGTTTAGTCCCCGGCCCGACAGACACGCCGGCGCATATGAATTTAAATACCACTGACGCGGATGCTGTCAAACATTTACAGCAGGAAATTAAGGCATTGGTACCGTTAGGACGTTTGGGCAAACCGATTGAGCTGGCTAAAGCCGCTGTTTTTCTGGCATCGGATGAATCATCTTTTATGCTCGGTGCGGAAATACTGGTAGATGGCGGGGTAGGTAATATCTAATTTTAGTTTTTTGATAAAAATAATGATGTTATTTGCGTAAATTAAGTAGTAAATCTCTAAAGACGTTCGGATCTTTAATAAAGGTAATTTCTCCTGCCTGCGGAAAATGGTAATCAAGCAGGCGGGAAACCCAGAAACGAATACATGCAGCTCGCTGTGCAACCGGAAAGTAATCCTGTTCAGCGGAAGTCAGCGGGCGTATGCTTTCGTAGCCGTGTATAAATGCTTGTTGCAGATTTTGGTCGATATGATTGTCTGCACGACGTGCCCAGTCGTTAACGGCGATGGCAAGGTCATACATGAAATTACCGTTACATGCATAATAGAAATCAATAAATCCGGCTACCTGTTCACCATCCAGCAAAACATTATCGCGGAATAAATCGGCATGGATGATACCTGCAGGCAGATTTGTACATTCATGTGCATCAAAGAAAGCAATTTCTGCTTGTAATAACTGCTGATCTTCCGGATCCAGAAAGGGTAATAAGCGGGTACTGGCCTCATGCCACCAGCCAGTGTAACGCGGATTGTGCATTTTCTGCGTGAATTCACTACCGGCCAGATGCATTTTAGCCAGCATCGCTCCGGTATTGAAACATTGCTGTACGGATGGGCTGCTGGTATCGCTGCCGGTCAGGCAGGTTACCAGACAGGCTGGTTTGCCAGCCAGAGTGCTGTCCAGACGACCGTCAGTTCGGGCAATAGGAGCAGGACAGGCTACGCCGTGAGCACTCAGATGTCGGGTTAAATCTAAAAAGAAGGGCAGCTCATCCTGTGTCATGGCTTCAAAAACAGTCAGTACAAAGCGCCCTTGTGTGGTGGTTACAAAATAATTGCTGTTAGTAACGCCCTGAGCGATACCTTGTAAACCAATAAACCGACCTAAGTGATAATCACGCAGAAAGCTGCGCATTTCATCGTCGCTAACGCTCGTGTAAACCGACATAAATGTAACCAATAAACAGAATTAAACGAAAAGTTTAAACCTGAGACAGGATGTTTAAACAAATTGCAAGCATGATGGCAATAAAGGGCTGATGTCAAGTATTTATTCGAATGATTGCTTATGAACGGTAGTTTATAGAAAACTTGTTATCTGATAATGTTTAAATTGAATGATGGGTATGTCATATAAGGGGTTGAAACAGGAATTGGGTAATTCGTAAGCCAATATTCCGGACGATGCAACTATACTGGAAAGTATTTTATCTTTATTGCATATAATAAAATAGAATAAGTGAATGCATAAGGGCTATTTCACAACTTATTTACTTTTGCGTATTCTTAGCTGGCACTAGGTATCAAACGCGGGCAGAAAGCTTGCCGGCGCAGGAGTATAAAATGAATTTATCTTTGCTCGCGAACATTATGATGTTCGCATTGTTATTATGGATACTGAGCCGTACGCATTCAACCCAATGGAGTTTATCCAAAAAAGTATTATTGGGTATGATTCTTGGTATTGGATTGGGTTTAGGGCTGCAACTGATTTACGGAGCATCCAGCTCGGTAATCCGTACTTCTGTACAATGGTTTGATGTAGTCGGCAACGGCTATGTACAGTTATTGCAGATGGTCGTTATGCCGTTGGTGTTTGCCTCAATTCTGAGTGCTGTGGCGCGATTACATAATGCTGCTCAGCTAGGCAAAATCAGTCTGATGACTATCGGCGTGTTACTGTTTACTACGGCGATGGCTGCGCTGATCGGTACTTTGCTGACCAGCCTGTTTGGTCTGACTGCCAGCGGTCTGATTCAGGGAGAAGCTGAAACTGCGCGCTTTAATGCAATTCAGGCTAATTATGTTGGTAAGGTAGCAGATTTAAATGTACCGCAGCTATTACTGTCTTTTATTCCGAAAAATCCGTTTGCTGATTTAACCGGAGCCAATCCGACCTCTATTATCAGTGTGGTTATTTTTGCTGTATTTCTCGGTATGGCCGCATTAAAGTTATTAAAAGATGATGTTGCTAAGGGTGAGCGGGTGTTACGGGCAATTGATACCTTACAAAGCTGGGTAATGAAATTGGTACGGATAGTAATGCTGTTAACTCCCTATGGAGTCCTGGCACTGATGACTAAAGTAGTGGCTTCTTCAAATATGCAGGAGATTATTAAGCTGGGAGGATTTGTACTGGTTTCATATCTGGCACTGGCTTTGATGTTCGGGGTACATGGTCTGTTACTGGGCATATTTGGGATCAATCCGGGTAAATATTTTCAGAAAATATGGCCGGTACTGACTTTTGCATTTACCAGTCGCTCCAGTGCCGCTTCTATTCCGCTTAATATCGAGGCTCAGACGCAGCGTCTTGGTGTACCGAAAACTATTGCCGGTTTTGCTGCTTCTTTTGGTGCAACTATCGGACAGAATGGTTGTGCCGGTTTGTATCCGGCTATGCTCGCCACCATGATTGCGCCAACTGTAGGTATCAATACTCTGGATCCATGGTGGATTGCAACACTGGTCGGAATGGTGACTATCAGTTCTGCAGGTGTGGCTGGTGTGGGCGGCGGAGCTACATTTGCGGCGCTGATTGTACTGCCGGCAATGGGTTTGCCGATTACGCTGGTGGCTTTACTAATTTCTGTAGAGCCATTGATTGATATGGGGCGTACAGCATTAAATGTCAGCGGTGCGATGACAGCAGGTACGTTAACCAGCCAGTGGCTGCATCAGACTAATAAAAAAATATTAAATAGTACCGAGCACGGCAGACTGGTACATTAATGCAGTAGGTTCTTAAAACTATTTGTCATAATTAGCAGCCGGTCTGTGTCAGCAGAGCGGCTGCTTTTTTTCGCTTAAATTCTTAATATAGGCATGAGCGGATTTTTAAGGTTTACAGACAGGTAATTAAACAGGACAGTTAATCATTTAACTGTCCTGTTTGGATAATACTATGATGATGTCGCAAGTAATCAGGCAGTAGAGGCTGCCTGTCAGGTTTTTGCTTAAGATTTATCTGCTTTGTAAAACGATTTGTAGCATACGCCGGATAGGTTCTGCGGCACCCCATAAAAGCTGATCACCTACGGTAAAGGCACTGATATATTCTCCGCCCATGCCCATTTTGCGGATGCGCCCTACTGGTACAGTTAATGTGCCAGTTACTGCTGCAGGTGTCAGCTCCTGCATAGATGCGGTTTTTTCATTAGGTACAACTTTTACCCAGTCATTGGCAGCAGCAAGAATTTTCTCAATTTCAGCTACGGGTAAATCCTGTTTCAGTTTTAAGGTGAGTGCCTGACTGTGGCAGCGCATTGCGCCGACACGGACACACAAGCCGTCGATAACGATTGGCTGTGCACTGCGACCTAAAATTTTATTGGTTTCTACAGCGCCTTTCCATTCTTCTTTAGACTGACCGTTACCCAGATCAGCATCAATCCATGGAATCAGACTGCCTGCAAGAGGAACGCCGAACTGGGCCTGCGGATATGCTTCGCTGCGTAAAAAATCGGCAACTTTTCGGTCTATGGCTAAAATAGCACTGGCCGGATCGGCCAGTTCTGCACTAACCTGATTTTCAATGGCACCCATTGCACTAATCAGTTCACGCATATTCTGGGCACCGGCACCGGATGCTGCCTGATAGGTCATGCTGGTCGCCCATTCCACTAAATCCTGTTCAAACAGGCCGCCCAGAGCCATCAGCATCAGTGACACTGTACAATTACCGCCAACAAAATCTTTGATACCGTTTGACAGGGCGCTATCAATCACTGCACGGTTCACCGGATCAAGTACGATGACTGCTTTATCGCTCATGCGCAGAGTGGATGCAGCATCAATCCAGTACCCCTGCCAGCCCTGGTCACGCAGCGGCTGGTGGATTGCTTTGGTATAGTCGCCACCCTGACAGGTAACGATAATATCCATTTGAGCCAGAGCATCCAGATTACGGGCATCCAGCAGTGTTTTTGCTGTCTGACCAAAATCAGGTGCGGCTGCACCGGCTGCTGATGTCGTGAAAAAATACGCATCTGCAATAGTTTGAAAATCATTTTCTTCCTGCATGCGCTGCATTAATACTGAACCTACCATACCGCGCCAGCCAACAAAACCTACTTTCACCGGGTACTCCTTAAAACAATTCAATTTAATCAAAATTTCTGTTGCCAGATACCAGAATACTATCCGGTCTTTTAACCATAATCACGGCTGTTTGTAAACAGATAATTACCATTCTGGTAAATTTCAGGCTGTACAATTTATCTTTTGCCGGATTTATAGTGTCAATTCAATACTGTTATCCCATTATATAGAATCGGCTGACATTCCGGTGTACACTTTCGCCTTTGTTTTTTTATTGGCATTTCTGATGAATTTACTGCGTACTCTGGCTAAAGTCAGCAGCATGACTATGCTGTCGCGTGTTCTGGGTTTCATCCGCGATACCATTATTGCCCGCAGTTTTGGTGCGGGGATGGCTACTGATGCTTTTTTTGTGGCATTTAAACTGCCTAATCTGTTACGGCGTATTTTTGCAGAAGGCGCATTTTCACAGGCTTTTGTACCGATACTGGCTGAGTACAGAGAAACCCGATCACCCGAAGCTACCCGGGCTTTTGTGCAGCATGTGGCCGGACTGCTTTCATTTGTTCTGATTATTGTAACAGCGATCGGAATTCTGGCCGCACCTGTCGTGATTTATATTTCTGCTCCCGGTTTTCAGCAGGATGCTGATAAATTTGCTCTGTCGGTACAACTGTTACGGATTACTTTTCCATATATTTTTCTGATATCACTGTCTTCATTGGTTGGCAGTATTCTGAATACTTATCATCAGTTTATTGTTCCTGCCTTTACGCCGACTTTTCTGAATATCTCCTTTATCGTATTTGCTCTGTGGCTGGCACCTTACTTTCATCCTCCGGTTCTGGCGCTGGCATGGGCAGTATTTGTAGGTGGATTATTACAGTTGCTGTATCAGCTGCCTTATTTATTTAAACTGGGTTTTCTGACTATGCCCAGACTCAATTTTAAGGACAAAGCAGTTAACCGGGTACTCAGACAAATGGCACCGGCTATTCTGGGGGTATCGGTAGCGCAAATATCGCTGGTGATAAACACGATTTTTGCTTCTTATTTGCAATCCGGTTCAGTATCCTGGATGTATTATGCTGACCGTCTGATGGAATTACCGACTGGTGTGCTTGGTGTGGCACTGGGAACCATTCTTTTGCCTACTTTGTCTAAACACTCAGCTACTAATGATATAGCCAGTTTTTCTGCATTGCTGGACTGGGGATTACGCCTGTGCATGCTGTTAACTTTACCAGCTGCTGTGGGTATGGCTGTGCTGTCATTTCCCCTGGTGGCAACTTTATTTATGTACCGGCAGTTTAATGAGTATGATGCAATAATGACTCAGGGCGCGCTTATTGCTTATGCTGTTGGTCTGATTGGTCTGATTCTGATTAAAGTACTTGCACCGGGATTTTATGCGCGCCAGAACATTAAAACGCCGGTAAAAATTGCTATTTTTACTTTATGTATGACTCAGCTGATGAATTTGCTGTTTATCTGGAAGCTGCATCACGTCGGGCTGGCTCTGGCTATCAGTCTTGGCGCCTGTATTAATGCGGGATTACTGTTTACTCTGTTACGGCGACAGAAATTGTATACCCCCAGCCCCGGCTGGTTGCGTTTTCTATTGCGTCTGACGGTGGCTCTTGTTGTTATGGGTCTGGGGTTATGGTTATTACAGCATTGGCTGCCGTTTAACTGGCACAGTAGCGGGTTGGCAAAAGTAGGGCAATTAAGTATTTTGATTGTTACCGGTATTATTTTATATTTCGGATCACTATTTGCTTTGGGTTTCCGCGTACGCGATTTCCGGCGGGCTGAAGCAGAATAGTGGTATTTCAGCTTCATACCGAAAATGAAAAAAATTCATGCAAATTTATTTGTGTTCAAATTCTTTTAATTCTTCTGCAATAAAATATTTCACCAGTTCGCAAAACAGGGACTTGATTACGTCTCCGTTTAGTCCCTGTTCTTGTGCCCATTGTTTTCGTTTTTCAAGCATGCTGTTAAAACGCTCATTCGCTTGTACGTCTTTAGCATTCATTTTAAATTTACTGGCTGCTTTGACATATTCAAAGCGGGCGGAAAGTAACTGGATCACCGCATAATCAATATGATCTATTTCTGTACGAATGTCATTCATGTCGTGGCATTCTTCGGGATTGTGTATAGGGTTGTATGTCATTGTATTTATTTATATTTATTCTTGGGATGGCTGTATTCTAAAACCGATACTAAAAACTGTACAGTAAAAAAATGATAAGTTTACAAAAAAATATACTAATTCAAATTGAGAAAAAAATATTTAATTAATATATATAAATTTAAGAATATATTTATGCATATAACATTATTATAAATGGATATTTAACCATGATGATTGTAACTGACAGGGATTATTGAAAAAATTTTATAATATGGCTTTGTCTTTCTGAGAGTAAAACAAAATTTATCAGCCAAAAGTAATATTGCATTAATGCTAATGATAATAATTATCAATATCCTATTGAAAACATTATTTTTTTATTTTTTTTTAATGTAATACGCGCTTTTAATAACGTTTGAAATTAGTTACAATACATCAATTTTACCAATATTTGCATAAGGTCAGCGCAGTTATGTTGGCGAATTATTTCCCCATATTAATATTTGTTCTGGTTGGCTTTGCCGCTGGTGTTCTGTTTATCTCTCTCGGTTTATTGCTAGGACCGAACCGGCCATACAAAATGAAACAGGAACCGTTTGAGTGCGGTTTCGAAGCTTTTGAAAATGCACGAATGAAATTCGACGTGCGTTACTATCTGGTAGCCATTTTATTCATCCTGTTTGACCTTGAAGTTGCCTTTATGGTGCCCTGGGCAGTTGTGTTTAAAGAGCTGGGTTCATACGGATTCTGGTCAATGATGGTGTTTTTGCTGATTCTGGTTATCGGCTTTATTTATGAATGGAAAAAAGGCGCTCTGGAATGGGAATAGAAGGCGTTTTAAAAAAAGGATTTGTCACAACCACTGCCGATACCGTACTCAATTATGTGCGTACCGGTTCGTTGTGGCCGGCTACTTTTGGTCTGGCCTGTTGTGCCGTAGAGATGATGCAGGCCGGTGCTGCCCGTTATGACCTTGACCGCTTTGGTATTATTTTCCGCCCGTCACCGCGTCAGGCCGATCTGATGATTGTCGCCGGTACGCTGTGCAATAAAATGGCTCCCGCCTTGCGGCGTGTTTATGACCAGATGGCCGAACCGCGCTGGGTACTGTCTATGGGCTCCTGTGCCAACGGCGGCGGTTATTATCATTACTCTTATTCTGTGGTTCGCGGCTGTGACCGGATTGTACCGGTTGACGTATATGTACCGGGCTGTCCGCCAACTGCTGAAGCGCTGGTATACGGACTATTGCAGTTGCAGCTGAAAATTAAACGTACCGCCACTATCGCGCGTGTATGAAAGTGAGGGAAATATGGCAGATTTGGCAATACTGAAAGCCGTGTGCGAAGCCACTTTCGGCGATAAGGTACGTTACTGTCTTGACCGTGGTGAGCTGACACTGGATTGTGCAGCAGCTGATTATCATCAGCTTATGCAAACGCTGCGTGACCACAATGAATTGAAATTTGAAACACTGATTGATCTGTGCGGAGTCGATTACCAGAGCTATAAAAATGAGCCATGGGAAGGCAAGCGTTTTGCTGTAGTCAGTCATCTGCTGTCAGTAGCCAATAACTGGCGTGTGCGTGTGCGTGTCTGGGCTGAGGCTGAAGATTTTCCTACAGTAGATTCTGTTGTTGATATCTATAACGGTGCCAACTGGTATGAGCGTGAAGCATTCGATATGTTTGGCATCCTGTTTAACAACCATCCTGATTTGCGCCGTATTCTGACTGATTACGGCTTTGTCGGTCATCCGTTTCGCAAAGATTTCCCTGTTTCCGGCTATGTTGAAATGCGTTATGACGAGGCCGAAGGCCGCGTAATTTATCAGCCGGTAACGATTGAACCGCGTGAAATTACACCGCGCGTGGTGAGAGAGGAGCAGTACGGTGTCTAAGTTACGCAATTACACCATTAACTTCGGGCCGCAGCATCCGGCAGCACACGGCGTATTGCGCCTGATTCTGGAAATGGACGGTGAAAATATCGTTCGTGCCGATCCGCATATCGGTCTGTTGCACCGCGGCACAGAAAAACTGGCTGAATCACGCACCTATTTGCAGGCATTGCCATATATGGATCGTCTGGATTACGTATCCATGATGTGTAATGAGCAGGCATACTGTCTGTCGGTGGAGCGCCTGCTGAATATCGAAGTGCCGGTTCGCGCTCAGTATATCCGTGTGATGTTTGCTGAAATTACCCGTATTCTTAATCATCTGATGGGTGTCGGCTCTCATGCGCTGGATATTGGTGCCATGACGGTATTTCTCTATGCTTTCCGCGAGCGGGAAGACCTGATGGATATCTATGAGGCGGTATCAGGTGCGCGCATGCATGCAGCTTATTTCCGCCCGGGTGGTGTATACCGGGATTTACCGGATTTCATGCCTAAATACGAATCCAGTAAATACCGTAATGCCAAAGTTCTGCAAAAACTGAATGCCAGTCGTGAAGGTACCTTGCTGGACTTCATTGAAGACTTTACCAACCGCTTTCCCGCCTGTGTGGATGAATATGAAAATCTGCTCACGGATAACCGTATCTGGAAGCAGCGTACAGTCGGTATCGGTGTAGTATCCCCGGAGCGTGCTCTGCAAAAAGGATTTACCGGTGTGATGCTGCGCGGTTCCGGTATTGAGTGGGATGTACGTAAGAAACAGCCTTATGATGCTTATGCTCAGGTAGATTTTGATATTCCGGTAGGGATTAATGGTGACTGCTATGACCGTTATCTGTGCCGTATTCATGAAATGCGTCAGGCCAACCGTATTATCCGTCAGTGTGTTGACTGGCTTAAAGCCAATCCCGGTCCGGTAATTATTGATGACCATACTGTGGCTCCGCCGCACCGTACCGCCATGAAAGACGGGATGGAAGAATTAATCCATCACTTTAAGCTGTTTACCGAAGGTATGCATGTACCTGAGGGTGAAGTTTATGTGCCTACCGAGCATCCTAAAGGTGAGTTCGGGGTATATCTGATTTCTGATGGTGCCAATAAACCTTACCGAATGAAGATTCGTGCTCCGGGGTTTGCTCATTTGCAAGGGATGGATGAAATGGCACGCGGTCACATGCTGGCTGATGTGGTGGCTATTATTGGTACACAGGATATCGTATTCGGGGAGGTGGATAGATAATGTTGTCCCCTAACAGCTTAAAACAGATTGATATAGAACTGGCAAAATATCCGGCTGATCAGCGCCGTAGTGCCATTATGTCTGCCTTGCGTATTGCGCAGACCGAGCTGGGCTGGCTTCAGCCGGAAACTATTGAAGAAGTGGCTGATTACATTGGTATTCCGCCGGCGCAGGCGTTAGAAGTTGCTACTTTTTATAATATGTATAACCTGAAACCGGTAGGTAAATATAAACTTACTGTGTGTACAAATCTGCCCTGCGCTCTGCGTGGCGGAGTAAATGCAGGTGAGTATCTGCAAAAACGTCTGGGTATCCGCTATGGTGAAACCACAGCCGATGGTAAATATACTCTGGTTGAAGGCGAATGTATGGGTGCCTGTGGCGATGCGCCGGTAATATTAGTCAATAATCATAAAATGTGTAGCTTTATGAGCGAAGAAGCCATTGAAGCAAAACTGGCGGAGTTGAACTAATGGCAATGTACCAGAATGGCGTGATTTTTGATCAGGTTGATACTTCAGACCCTAATTGCTGGACACTGGAAGCTTATATTGCTCGCGGCGGATATCAGGCATTGAAAAAAATTATCAGCGAAAATGTATCGCAGGATGATGTAATTGCCGAGCTTAAAACTTCCGGTCTGCGCGGTCGTGGCGGTGCCGGTTTTCCTACCGGGCTGAAATGGAGCTTTATGCCCCGTTCTTTTCCGGGTACCAAATATATCGTGTGTAATACGGATGAGGGTGAACCGGGTACATTCAAAGACCGCGATATCATCGACTACAATCCGCATGCCCTGATTGAAGGCATGATTATCGGCGGCTACGCTATGGGCGCTGCTGTCGGCTATAACTATATACACGGCGAAATCTTCGAGAGTTATCTGCGTTTTGAAACAGCTTTACAGCAGGCGCGCGAAGCAGGATTACTCGGACAAAATATTCTGGGCAGTAATTTCAGCTTTGAGTTGCATGCTCATCATGGTTATGGTGCCTATATCTGTGGTGAAGAAACCGCTCTGTTAGAGTCTCTGGAAGGTAAAAAAGGACAACCGCGTTTCAAACCGCCGTTTCCGGCTTCATATGGTTTATATGGTAAGCCGACAACAGTTAACAATACTGAAACTTTTTCTTCTGTACCGTTCATTATCCGCGACGGCGGTCAGCTGTTTGCTGATAAAGGTATTCCTAATAATGGTGGTACCAAGCTCTTTTCAGTATCCGGTCACGTAGAACGCCCGGGTAACTACGAAATTCCGCTGGGGACGCCGTTTAAGGATTTGCTGGAAATGTGCGGTGGCATGCGAAATGGCAAAAAACTTAAGGCGGTTATTCCCGGAGGTTCTTCTGCACCGGTATTACCGGCAGACATCATGATGGAACTAACCATGGATTATGATGCCATAGCCAAGGCAGGTTCTATGCTGGGTTCCGGTGCGGTCATTGTCATGGATGAAGATGTATGCATGGTCAGAGCACTGGAACGACTGAGCTATTTCTATTTTGAAGAATCATGCGGGCAATGTACGCCGTGCCGTGAAGGAACCGGCTGGCTGTATCGCATTATTCACCGTATTACCTCCGGCAAAGGCCGGCCGGAGGATCTGGATTTGCTGGAATCACTGGGTAGCAATATTTCGGGACGTACCATCTGTGCACTGGCAGATGCGGCTGTTATGCCGATACAGGGCTTTATGAAACATTTCCGCCCCGAATTTGAGCACTACATCGAACACGGCAAACCCATGAAAGAACATCGCTGGTGCTAAGGCACTATCTGCTTAGTTAGGATTGCGAACCTATGTTACAAATTCAAATTGACGGTAAACAACTTTCTGTCGAGCAGGGCAGTACGGTGATAGAAGCCGCCCATAAGGCCGGTACATTCATTCCGCACTTTTGCTATCACAAAAAATTGTCCATCGCCGCCAACTGTCGTATGTGTCTGGTTGAGGTGGAGAAATCGCGCAAGCCATTACCTGCCTGTGCTACGCCGGTCACCGATGGTATGGTTGTTAAAACCAATTCGCCCATGACTAAAGATGCCCAGAAAGGGGTAATGGAATTCCTGCTGATTAACCATCCGCTGGACTGTCCTATTTGTGATCAGGGTGGTGAATGCCTGTTGCAGGACTTGTCAATGGGCTATGGTAAAGGTGCCAGCCGTTATACTGAGACCAAACATGCTGTGGCCGGTAAAGAAATGGGGCCACTGGTTTCTGCTGCTGAAATGAGCCGCTGTATTCACTGTACCCGCTGTATCCGCTTTACTGAAGAAATTGCCGGTAAGCAGGAGTTGGCCATGATGAATCGTGGTGAATGCTCTGAAATTACACCGTTTAACGGTAAAACACTGGAAACCGAATTGTCTGGCAACGTGATTGATTTGTGTCCGGTGGGCGCACTAACCAGCAAACCATTTCGTTATGACAGCCGTTCATGGGAATTAAGCCGGCGTAAATCTGTGTCTGCTCACGATGCACTGGGCAGTAATCTGATAGTGCAAACTAAAGACCATACCGTGCGCCGGGTATTGCCACTTGAAAACGAAGCCATCAATGAGTGCTGGCTCAGTGACCGTGACCGTTTTGCCTATGCAGGTTTGTATCAGCAGCGTTTAACTCAGCCGCAAATTAAACAGGACAACCAGTGGCATACAGTTGACTGGCAAACTGCGCTGGATTATGTGGCTAAAGGTTTGCATGGTGTCAGCCATGATTTCGGTACCGATGCAATTGGTATGTGGGTCAATCCGGCCAATACTGTTGAAGAAATGTACCTGACCCGTAAACTGGCTAATGCGCTGGGCATAAATGCCGTTGACAGTCGCCTGCGTCAGCTTGATGAACGTTTTGGTGCTGCTACTAAAGGCGCACAGTGGCTGGGACAGAGTATTGAACAGCTGGCAGAAAATGAGGTGATTTTGCTGGTTGGCGCACGCTTACGGCAGGAACAGCCCTTATTAACAGCCCGTATCCGTCAGGCGGCTAAAAACGGAACTAAAGTAGCAGTGGTGGCTGCTGCTGATGAAGAACTGTTCATGCCGTTACTGGCACAGCTTAGCCTGCATCCTTATCAATGGATTGACTGGCTTAGTGATGCGCTTAACAGCGAAGTAGGTCAGGCCTTATTAAAAGCTGAAAAAGCCAGCATTATTCTGGGTGCGGATGTTTTGAACCATCCGGATGCAGCGGCAGTTTATGCAGCCGCACAGGATCTGGCTGAAGCTACCGACAGTATACTGGGCGTATTGCCGCAGGCGGCCAATAGTATTGGTGCTGAAATCGTAGGCGTGGCTGCCGGTAAAGCAGAAAATACCATTGCTGCACAAATTAAGCAGCCTAAACAGGCAGTAATGCTGCTCAATGTTGAACCGGATATGGATGTAGCCAACGGAGCTGCGGCCATTGCAGCCCTGAAACAGGCTCAGACAGTAATGGCATTCACTGCTTACGACAGTGACGTATTGCGTGAAGTTGCAGACGTATTATTGCCAATTACGCCATTTACAGAAACCTCAGGCAGTTTTATCAGCATGGAAGGGCGATTACAGTCTTTTCATGGTGTTGTACAGGCCTACAGAGAAGCCAGACCTTTATGGAAGGTATTACGCGTACTGGGTAATGTGCTGGAATTACCGGGCTTTGAATATGAAAATACCCAGCAGATTCTGGCTGATGCGGTTACCAAAGATCAGGTACCGGCTTTGCTGAACAATCGTATTCAACCAGTCGCTACCAGTGATCCCGATATCAGTCTGGTACGTGTTGGCGGCGTTAGTCTGTATGCAACTGATGCGATTGTGCGCCGTTCCGAACCCTTACAGAGTACAGTTCATGCCGCAGTTCCGGCTGCACGTGCCAATAGTATGACACTGGCTCGGTTTGGTTTGATTAATGGTGATACCGCACAGGCTAAACAAGGCAATAGTACCGTATCGATTACCATCACTACGGATGATAACTTGCCGGAAAATGTACTGTTTTTGCCATTACATCAGAGTAACTGGCAATTAGGTGCTTTATTGACCACTGTTGAATTGAGTAAAGGATAATCATGCAAGCGTGGTTTCAACAATTACTGGGCAACGACTTCGGTTTACTGATGTCTGTCATCGTCAAGATTGTCATCATCATGCTGCCGCTGATTATTACCGTAGCCTATCTGACTTATTTCGAACGTAAAGTTATCGGTTATATGCAGCTGCGGGTTGGTCCGAACGTTACCGGACCGTATGGCTTAATCCAGCCGTTTGCCGATGTATTAAAACTGCTGTTCAAGGAAGTTACCCGTCCGTCACAGGCTAATAAGGCACTGTTCTATATCGGACCGATGATGTCACTGATGCCGGCTTTTGCTGCCTGGGCAGTTATCCCGTTCAGTGAAACATGGTTTCTTACCCGAATTAATGCCGGTTTACTTTATATTCTGATGATTACTTCACTGTCTGTGTATGGTGTCATCATTGCCGGCTGGGCTTCCAATTCTAAATATGCTTTTCTCGGTGCCATGCGAGCTTCTGCGCAAACTATTTCCTATGAGATTGCCATGGGATTTGCGCTGATTGGTGTGATTATGGTTTCCGGAAGTATGGATTTTCATGACATTGTGATGTCTCAGGCAAAAGGTTATGCCGGTGGTTCCATTTTCTCATGGAACTGGCTGCCTCTATTTCCGCTGTTTGTGGTGTATCTGATTTCCGCTGTGGCCGAAACCAACCGTGCGCCATTTGACGTAGCCGAAGGTGAGTCGGAAATTGTTGCCGGTTTCCATGTAGAGTATTCAGGTTTTGCTTTCGCGCTATTCTTTCTGGCCGAATACATTTTCATGATTCTGGTTGCTGCTCTGACGGCTCTGCTGTTCTTTGGCGGCTGGTTATCTCCCTTTCCGCAAAGCTGGGGTTTCATTGGTACCCCGAGTGTATTGTGGATGTTTCTGAAAATGGCACTGGTGTTGTACTTTTATCTGTGGATACGTGCAACATTCCCGCGTTACCGTTATGACCAGATTATGCGTCTGGGCTGGAAAGTACTGATTCCGGTAACCATTGTGGCAGTAATTGTATTGGGTTTGTGGATGATTTCACCCCTGAATTTATGGCATTAAGCAGGGAAAGGCTCTGATATGGCAAATATAATTAAAACCTTTCTGATGACCGAGTTACTTTCGGGTATGAAAGTAACCCTGAAAAACTTCTTTGCGCGCAAGGAAACCATATATTTTCCTGAAGAAAAAACTCCGCAATCAGTTCGCTTTCGTGGTTTGCATGCACAACGACGTTATCCCAATGGTGAAGAACGCTGTATTGCCTGCAAACTGTGCGAAGCTGTCTGTCCGGCCATGGCAATCAATATAGAATCTGAAAAACGTGAGGACGGTACACGCAGAACCACACGCTACGATATTGATCTGACTAAATGTATTTTCTGTGGTTTCTGTGAGGAAGCTTGCCCGGTTGATGCTATTGTTGAAACCCGGATTTTCGAATATCACGGTGAAAAACGCGGTGATTTATATTTCACTAAACCCATGTTGCTGGCTATTGGCGATCGCTATGAAGAAGATATCGCTAAATGCAAAGCCGCAGATGCACCATATCGTTAAGAGGTGGTCATGAATTTACCATTAATTCTGTTTTATGTATTTGCCGCCGTGATTTTGTTTGGCGCGATAAATACAGTTATTGCCAAAAATCCGGTACATGCGGTTTTGTTTCTGGTTCTGACATTCTGTGCCAGTGCCATGATGTGGATTCTGATGCAGGCTGAATTTCTCGGCATTGTACTGGTAGTGGTATATGTGGGTGCGGTGATGGTACTGTTCCTGTTTGTCATCATGATGCTCAATATTGATGTTGAGCAGATGCGTGCCGGCTTCTGGCGGCATGCACCTGTTGCAGCACTGGTGGGTATCCTGACTGCTGCCTTACTGATTGTTATTCTGGTAAATCCTCAGCTGCATCTGGCGAGTCTGGGTAAGGATTCTCCGCTGCCTGCAGATTACAGCAATGTACATGATCTGGGGATGCAGATTTACACTACCTATCTGTTACCGTTTGAACTGGCGGCTGTATTGCTGGTGCTGGGAATGGTGGCCGCAATAGCTCTGGTTCACCGGCAGACATACAATCCTCGTCGTACCAATCCGGCCGAACAGGTTAAAGTACAGGCAAAAGATCGTTTCCGTATGGTGAAAATGCAGCCTGAAATCACTGCACCGGTAACTGAAGAAGCAAGTAAAGAAGCAACTGAAGGGGAGCAGAAAGCATGATTACCTTAACCCATTATCTGGTGCTCAGCGCAATACTGTTTGCTATTTCTGCCATGGGTATATTTATGAACCGCAAAAACGTGCTCGTATTACTGATGTCAATCGAGCTAATGCTGTTAGCGGTAAATTTTAACTTTGTGGCTTTTTCCCGTTATCTCGGCGACACCGCCGGACAGATTTTCGTCTTTTTTATTCTGACAGTTGCTGCGGCAGAATCTGCTATTGGTCTGGCAATTATGGTTCTGATTTTCCGTAACCGTCAGAGCATTAATGTACAGGATCTGGATAGTCTCAAAGGCTAACAGGTGAGAGGAACGAGAGAAAAATTATGAGTGTTTATCTGATTATTGCTTTGGCTCCGCTCATCGGTTCATTACTGGCCGGTTTATGCGGTAAGCTGATCGGACGTAAGGGTGCGCATAGCGTTACCATAGCAGGCGTAGCCGTTTCGGCAGTACTGTCTGCCTGGGTACTCTATGGTTTTATGACCGGAACCCGTCAGCCCTTTGATGAAAATGTGTATACATGGCTGACCATGGGCGGTCTGGACTTCTCAGTAGGGTTTCTGATTGATACCCTTACTGCCACTATGCTGGTGATTGTGACCAGTGTATCGCTGATGGTGCATATCTATACTATCGGCTATATGAGTGATGATGACGGCTATCAGCGCTTTTTCAGCTATATCTCACTGTTTACTTTCTCCATGCTGATGCTGGTAATGAGTAATAACTTCATTCAGTTGTTCTTCGGCTGGGAGGCTGTAGGGCTGGTGTCTTACCTGCTGATTGGTTTTTACTTTAAACGTGACAGTGCAATTTTTGCCAATCTGAAAGCATTTCTGGTTAATCGTGTCGGCGACTTCGGTTTTGTACTGGGTATTGGTCTGGTACTGGCTTATTTCGGCGGCAGCCTTCGCTATGCTGATGTTTTCCAGCATATTGATCAGGTTAAAAATGCCACTATCGAACTGATTCCAGGTCATCCGTGGTCTTTAATTACCGTTACCTGCATTTTGCTGTTTGTGGGCGCAATGGGTAAATCGGCTCAGTTTCCGTTGCATGTCTGGTTACCGGATTCAATGGAAGGTCCGACACCGATTTCAGCTCTGATTCATGCGGCAACCATGGTAACAGCCGGTATTTTCATGGTATCCCGTATGTCACCCCTGTATGAGTTGTCTGATACTGCTCTGGGTGTGATTATGGTATCCGGTACCATTACTGCGCTGTTTATGGGCTTTCTGGGTATGATTCAGAATGACATCAAACGGGTGATTGCTTATTCAACCTTGTCACAGTTAGGTTATATGACGGTAGCCTTAGGTGCCTCTGCCTATAATATTGCTGTTTTCCATGTCATGACCCATGCTTTCTTCAAAGCACTGTTATTTCTGGCCGCCGGTAGTGTGATTATGGGTATGCACCATGATCAGGATATGCGTCATATGGGCGGATTGCGTAAATACATGCCGGTAACATGGATTTGTATGCTAATTGGTTCATTATCGCTGATTGGCACACCATTTTTCTCCGGTTTCTATTCCAAAGATTCAATTATTGAGGCAGTAAAAGCGTCAACGCTGCCATTCAGCAGTGTGGCCTATGTAGCTCTGGTAGCCAGTGTGTTTGTCACCGCATTTTACTCATTCCGATTGTATTTCCTGGTATTTCATGGTGAAGAAAAATGGCGCAAAGCCGAACATAGCGAGCATCATCATGCAGAAGAACATCATGGACTGAAACCACAGGATAATCCGCATGAGAGCCCGCTGGTGGTAACCATTCCGCTGATTCTGCTGGCTATCCCTTCAGTATTTGTAGGTATGTGGGCAATGAAGCCGATGCTGTTCAGTGATTTTTATCAGCATGTGATTTTTATTAATAGTGCTGCACATCCTGCACTGGCATCCGTAGAAGAAGAGTACCACGGCATATTTGCCATGGCTCTGCACAGTCTGACAACTCCTGTGTTATGGCTGGTGATTGCCGGTGTTGTACTGGCGTGGTTCTTCTATATGAAAAAACCACAGATTCCGGCCAGAATTGCTGCATCTATACGTCCGGTTTATACCCTGCTGGATAATAAATACTATCTGGATACTATTTACTATAACGTGTTTGCCAAAGGCAGCCGTCTGCTGGGAACGTTGTTCTGGAAAGTTGGCGACGTTTTCATTATTGATAAATTAATTGTTAATGGTGCTGCACGCGTTGTCGCTGCTGTAGCAGCGCTGATACGGCGAATTCAGACCGGATACATCTATACCTATGCTACAGCAATGGTTGTGGGTGTGTTTGTACTGGTGGCATGGACTTTCTGGCCGTTGCTTAAAACAATGTTTGGCGGTTAATTGCGGGCATTCAACTTGGTATCTTTAGGCTATAAATATGTACGATAACTTACTCAGTTTGGCGATTTGGCTGCCTGTAGTGGCTGGCGTCGCAGTGCTGGCTACCGGCTCAGACAAGCACGCAGGTATAGCCAGAGTGCTGGCCTTAATCGGTGCGCTGGTTTCCTTTCTCATAACCTTACCGCTGTTTTTTAAATTCAACCGTTTAAATGGCGGATTTCAGTTTACAGAATTTCATGTCTGGATTGAGAGTCTCAACATCAACTATGCATTAGGTGTGGATGGATTATCAGTTCTGTTTGTAATTCTGAACAGTTTTACTACTTTACTGGTTGTTCTGGCCGGCTGGCAGGTAATCCAGAAACGGCCTGCGCAGTATATGGCCGCTTTCCTGATTATGTCAGGACTGATTAATGGCGCATTTGCAGCAATGGATGCCATCGTATTCTATGTATTCTTCGAAGGCATGCTGATTCCGATGTATCTGATTATCGGTATCTGGGGTGGTCCAAGACGGGTATATGCATCAATCAAATTCTTTCTGTATACCTTAATGGGTTCATTACTGATGCTGGTTGGGTTTGTCTATCTGTCTAATCAGACCGGCAGTTTTTCTATTGAAGCATGGCACAATATCAAGCACCTTGCGATGACGGCGCAAATTTTGCTGTTTATCGCTTTCTTCCTGTCTTTTGCGGTTAAAGTGCCGATGTGGCCGGTGCATACATGGTTGCCGGATGCTCACGTAGAAGCGCCGACCGGTGGTTCAATGGTTCTGGCGGCAATTACTCTGAAAATAGGTGGTTACGGATTCCTGCGCTTTATTCTGCCTATTTTGCCGGATGCAGCACGTTATATTGCGCCGGTAATCATCGTGCTCAGTCTGGTGGCGGTAATTTACATCGGTATGGTGGCACTGGTACAAACTGATATGAAAAAACTGGTGGCGTACTCTTCCATCAGCCATATGGGATTTGTCACTTTAGGCTTTTTCCTGTTTACCGGCGGCTATCTGAATGACTGGGCCTTTAAAGGTGCCATTATGCAGATGATTTCGCACGGTTTTGTTTCAGCCGCTATGTTTATGAGTATCGGTGTGATGTATGACCGGATGCACACCCGCGATATTTCAGCTTACGGCGGTGTCGTAAACAGTATGCCGGTATTTGCTTCTTTCATGCTGTTCTTTGCTATGGCTAATGCCGGTTTGCCCGGTACATCAGGATTTGTGGGCGAATTTATGGTCATTGTCGGTGCAGTAAAAACCAATTTCTGGGTTGGTGCACTGGCGGCGTTAACCCTGATTTATGGTGCAGCATATACCTTGTGGATGTTTAAACGGGTTGTTTTTGGTGCCATCAAAAATCCGGAAGTTGCGCAATTAAAAGATGTAAACAAACGCGAACTGCTAATTCTGGTGATTCTGGCTGTAGCGGTACTGGGATTTGGTTTGTATCCGGAACCATTTATCGCTGTCGTGCATCAGGCAGCAAATGATTTGATAGTCCAAGCGGCACAAAGCAAACTGTAAGGAAATGTGAATGAACTGGACAGATTTAACAATATTTCCCGCTGCACCGGATATGGTGCTGACTGTAGTACTGTTTACAGTATTGCTGGTGGACTTATGGCTTAATGACCGGCAACGCTGGATAACCTGTACCCTGTCAGTTATCGGTCTGATACTGACCGCCGCGGTACAGTGTCTGGTATGGAAAGAACAGCCGCAATATGCCTTCCATGATATGTTTGTACTGGACGGCATGGCTCAACTGGCCAAGTTATGCATGTATGTACTGGTTATTGCCTTATTTATTTACAGCCAGACTTATCTGCGTGCTAAACATATTTATCAGGGTGAATTCTATACGCTAACCCTGTTTGCACTGCTGGGCATGAATATTATGGTTTCAGCCAGCCACTTCCTGACTTTATATGTCGGGCTGGAGCTGCTTTCGCTGGCGCTTTATGCTTTGATTGCCCTGCAGCGCGATAGTGGACGTGCTGCTGAAGCCGCATTGAAATATTTTGTGCTTGGTGCACTGGCCTCAGGTTTACTGTTATACGGTATTTCCCTGATATACGGTGCAACAGGTACATTACAGCTGCAGCAGGTGCTTGCAGCCAGTCAGGAAACAACCAATCCGTGGTTATTGAAACTCGGACTGGTATTTATTGTTGCCGGTATTGTATTTAAACTGGGTGGTGTACCATTTCATATGTGGGTGCCGGATGTGTATCAGGGTGCGCCGACTGCAGTTGCTGCACTGGTGGGTACAGCACCGAAAATTGCAGCCACAGTCTTCGCTTTCCGTATCCTGGTTTACGGTCTGCTGACTCAGTGGGAAAGCTGGCGTGAATTACTGTTGCTGCTGGGTATTGCCTCACTGTTTGTGGGTAATCTGGCTGCTATCATGCAAACCAACATTAAACGTATGCTTGGTTTTTCAACAGTAGCCCATATGGGTTTCATTATGCTGGCTCTTCTGTCCGGTCAGTCTGGCTGTGCTGCGGCTATGTATTATGCAATAACCTATGCTTTAATGGCCTCTGTAGCATTTGCTATTCTGGTTCTGCTCTCCGGCAAGGATGTTGAATGCCAGAATATCAGTGATCTTGCCGGTCTGAACCAGAAAAATGCATGGTATGCATTTTTAATGTTGCTGGCGATGTTTTCAATGGCCGGTATTCCGCCATTGATGGGCTTTTATGCCAAGCTGGCCGTTATTAAAGCATTATTGGCCAGCGGCTATCTGTGGGTTTCTGTGTATGCAGTAATAATGTCGCTGATTGGTGCTTTCTATTATCTGCGTGTGGTTAAAACCATCTATTTCGATAGTCCGGATTCTGTTGCCGAACCAGTATTCAATATGACTTTTCTCGGTAAAATCGTTTTATCTGTTAACGGTTTATTATTGCTGTTATGGGGTATTTTGCCTGATGGTGTAATGAACTGGTGTGTACAGGCATTACTGCATAGTTAATCTGAATTTAGTCCTTCAACAGCAGCCACTACGGCTGCTGTTTTTATAACAGCCGTACACACTTATCAAAACAAATGCGCACAGGTAAAATAACTATTCAACCGTTGACATAACAACTGCATAATAAGCATGAATAACTCAGAATTTGATATCCGCCAGACTGAATGTGTGGTAGTAAAAGTAGGTTCCAGTCTGGTGACCAATGGCGGGCATGGGGTAGATCAGAATATCCTGAATAACTGGGCACAGCAGATTGCGCAATTACGTGCGAATGGTATTCAGGTAGTACTGGTATCCAGTGGTGCTATTGCAGAAGGTATGAAACGGCTGGGCTGGCAGGTACGTCCCAAAGCAATTAATGAATTACAGGCTGCCGCCGCAGTGGGGCAAATGGGACTGGCTCAGGCATATGAGATTGCGTTTGAATCACTGCGTATCCGGACAGCACAGATTCTGCTGACACATGATGACTTGAGTCACCGTACCCGCTATTTAAATGCCCGTAGTACTATCCGCACTCTGCTGGAGCAGGGAGTAGTACCGATTATTAATGAAAATGATACAGTTACCATTGATGAAATCAAACTTGGCGATAATGATACCCTTGGTGCGCTGGTAACTAACCTGATTGAAGCTGATGTACTGATTATTCTGACAGATCAGAATGGCCTGTATGACAGAGATCCGCGTAAGCATACTGAAGCTAGATTGATTCATAAAATTGCTGCTAATCATCCAGACCTGGAAAGTATGGCCGGCGGAGCAGGCAGCAGCGTGGGCACCGGAGGTATGTATACTAAAGTACTGGCTGCAAGACGGGCTGCTTTAAGCGGTGCTGCAACCTGTATCGCCAACGGGTATGCTGAAAATGTATTAGTCCGGTTACTGGAAGGCGCACAAACGGGTACTTTATTTACCCCGGCCGGTAGCCGGTTGAGCGCACGTCAGCAATGGTTACTTGGGCAGGTACAACTGGCTGGTAAGCTAACCGTTGATGAGGGTGCGGAACAGGCACTGAAAACACAGCACTCCAGTCTGCTGGCTATCGGTTGTGTTGCTGTCAGTGGTCATTTTGATCGTGGCGCATTAGTGGCAGTATGTGATCAGACCGGTAAAGAAATTGCCCGCGGACTGGTTAATTATAATGATCATGAAATTGGGCGTTTATTGCGGCAGCCGTCTCAGGCTATAGAAGAATTATTGGGCTATGTGGCAGAACAGGAACTGATTCATCGGGATAATATGGTATTACGCCGTGACTGAAGCAGATATTGAAAAATTTTGCCAAATCCAATAAAGAAGATAATATTTATCATCAGGATGTTAGCTTAAATAGCCACCAATCTGAGTTGTAGTATAGAGCAATTTGTTTATAATAAAACAGATTAAAGTAGTCTGATAAATACTTATACCGTCATTAAATTTGTCTGTGTTATCAGAAAGTGCCGTTTTCAGTATCAGGTAAATTTATGGATATCTGAGCATAATCTGCCATGTAGACAGATTGCCAATATATCGGTAGAAAAAATATCTACTCAGGCTGTGGATGCTGCGTTTATCGCTGTTGTGCAGTTATATATTGACTGATCCAAAGAGACAAATGTCTCTTGTTTTTAAATCAATAATTTTCATGTAACCACCTGTAGATGTTGTTTTTTCATTAAAAAAATCAGGTTTATGTATTATCATCATTTTACCCACAAGCTCAGTTTCCGAATATAAATATCCATCATTAGTAATTTTCTTATAGTTATGAATCATATTTCTGCATGAACACTCTTCTTTCGATTTTTCAGAAGGTGAGTCACAAATATTGAGTCTCCAATGAAACTTCACTAATATGTTTTGATAACTTGAATCATATAAATAATGTTTAGCAAGTTTCGAGGTACATTTCAAAGGAAGAAATAAAATAAAAGCCATAAGCAGGATATAAAATAACTTTTTTATAATATACTTTTTTCTGTTAAATTTTTGTTTATTCATCTAGATTGGTAAATTATTGTCAAATAGATAATATATCATTAATAAAAAATTATTAGTCATAACTACCATCAAAATTAATGTAGTGTTGCGCCTGATCAACTAAACCGGTGCTGATTTTATTAGAGCTATAAATAAATTATTTAGAATAAATTCATGTTAAGCAGTAAATTTCTTCTTTCTGCATTAAAAGAAAGCCGACGGAAGCTCGAATTATGCATTAATATTAAATCCGGAATAATGCATAATATTGAATTGTTTTAAGTAATATAAAATGAAAAAGATGGTGTTTCTGCATATATAGAAGAATTATTGGGCTATATGGCAGAACAGGAACTGATCATCGGGATAATATGGTATTACGCTGTGACCGAAGCGGATATTGAAAAATTCTGCCAAATCCGATAAAGAGATAATATTTACCAGCAGGCAGTAAGCTTAAAACAGCAACCAATCTAAGATTTGTTTTTAATAAAGCAGATTAAAGTAGTCTGATAAATACATATACCGTCATTAAATTTGTCTGTGTTATCAGAAAGTGCCGTTTTCAGTATCAGGTAAATTTATGGATATCTGAGCATAATCTGCCATGTAGACAGATTGCCAATATATCGGTAGAAAAAATATCTACTCAGGCTGTGGATGCTGCATTTATCGCTATGGTGCGATTATTCTATGACAGAATCATAATAACAAATGTCTCCAGTTTTTGAATCAATAATTTTCATGTAACCACCTGTAAGTATTTCTCCTCCTGTGAAAAAACTAGGTTTGCTTATTAACACCACTTTACCCTCGAGCTGATGTCTCCAATATAAATATCCATCTTTAGTAATTTTATGATTCTTATCGTCAAGTCCAAAGATACCGTGGTCGCAGGAACATTTTAATTTCGGTTCTCCAGAATGTGACTCACACCTATCGGGTCGCCAGGCAAACTTCACTAATATATTCTGATAAGTTGTATCATATAAATAATGTTTAGCAAGTTTCGAAGTACATGTCAAAGGAAGGAATAAAATATAAGCCATAAGCAGGATATAAAATAACTTATTTATAATATACTTTTTTCTGTTAAAATTTTGCTTATTCATCTATATTAGTAAATTATTGTTAAGTAGATAATATATCATTAATAAAAGATTATCAGTCATAACTACCATCATAATTAATGTAGTGTTGCGCCAAATCAACTAAACCGGTGCTGATTTTATTAGAGCTATAAATAAATTATTTAGAATAAATTCATGCTAAGCTGTAAATTTCTTCTTTCTGTACTAAAAAAATCAGCGGATGCTGAAATTATGAGCCAGGAATTAATATTAAATCCGGAATAATACATAATATTAAATTGTTTTAAGTAATATAAAATGAAAAAGATGGTGTTTCTGCATATATAGAAGAATTATTGGGCTATGTGAAAGAACAGGAGCCGATCCATCGGGATTATATGGTATTACGCTGTGATTGAAGCGGATATTGAAAAATTCTGCCATATCCGATAAAGAGATAATATATACCAGCAGGCTGTAAGCTTAAACAGTAACCAATCTAAGATTTGTTTTTAATAAAGCAGATTAAAGTAGTCTGATAAATACATATACCGTCATTAAATTTGTCTGTGTTATCAGAAAGTGCCGTTTTCAGTATCAGGTAAATTTATGGATATCTGAGCATAATCTGCCATATAGACAGATTGCCACTATATAGGTAGTAAATATCTTCTCAGGCTATGGATACTGAGTTTATCGCTATAGTACGATTAATTCATGACAGAATCATAATAACAAATGTCTCCAGTTTTTGAATCAATAATTTTCATGTAACCACCTGTAAGTATTTCTCCTGTTGTGAAAAAACTAGGTTTTTCTATTAACACCACTTTACCCACGAGCTGATCTTTCCAATGTAAATATCCATCTTTAGTAATTTTAAACTCATCGTCAGGTTCAATCATACCGCCACCGCATGAACATTCAAATTTCGGTTCTCCATAATGTGACTCACACCTATCGCCTCGCCAGGGAAACTCCAATATTTCCTGATAACTTAAATCAAATAAATGATATTTAGCAAATTTCAGGGGATAATATAAAATAACAAAAATAAACAAGAGAAAACATACTTTATTTATAATATACTCTTTTCTTTTAAATTTCTGCTTATTCATATATATTGGTAAATTATTATCAAATAGATAATATATCATTAACAAAAATGAGTTTGCCACAATTGCCATTAAAATTAATGAAATGTTGTGTCTGATCAACTAAACCGGCGCTTATTTAATTAGGGCTGTAAATAAATTATTTAAAATAAATTCATGCTAAGCAGTAAATATCTTCTTTAAAAGAAAACCGTCGGATGCTGAAATTATGAATTAATATTAGATCCGGAATAATGCATAGTATTGAATTGTTTTATGTAATATAAAATGAAAAAGATAAGAATGCATATTGGTTATTCTGCATATACCAGAATAACCAATATGATTTGTATTGTTTTTTACAAAGAAAAGAGATTCTGTTTGGAAATAATTACCGGTTACTTTATTTATTAAGCCTTACCAGTTAATCTTTAATCCGACAGAACCATTTACCGGTGCTTTAGTATGTGCATCACCACCATTAGACCATGTATGGCCGATTTCACCATAAGCTTTTACTTTGTTTGTAATATCGTAAGTCCCCCCAATTGCCAGCTCAGTGCTGGCATGAGAGGCACCGGCATTTAATCTGGTCGTGGCTACATTAGTAATGTAACTGGTATGGTCGGCACCATCAGGTGAGTAAAAGAAATTTACCCGGGCATAGGGTCGCAGACTTCCTTTATTCAGTTGATAGCTGCCTTCGAGTCTTCCGCCAAGGCGGAAGAGCCAGGCATTATTGTGTCCGTGACTGACTGTAGTACGTCCGCTGATATCAGAATCATTTAAATCCAGCCACTGATG
>NZ_JAAEDS010000003.1:0-62111 GCF_013344955.1 Snodgrassella sp. ESL0324
TTCCTTTATTCAGTTGATAGCTGCCTTCGAGTCTTCCGCCAAGGCGGAAGAGCCAGGCATTATTGTGTCCGTGACTGACTGTAGTACGTCCGCTGATATCAGAATCATTTAAATCCAGCCACTGATGAATAATCTGAGCCTGCGGTTCAAGCTTCCAGTTGCTGCTGCCCAGAGTAAACGGCTGACCTATTTCTACTGAAGCCGTAACGCCATGACCTTTCTGTTTACCGGACGGATTGTTATCCGGTTTAATATCGACATGATGGCGGGCACCCTGTACTACAAAATCTGCATAAGCACCATTTTCACGGGTGTAATTACCATATGCGCCGATAAAGTAAGATTTGGTTGTGTTTTTACCTGCTCTGGTATCAATACCGCTGGTAAAGCCGTCAACATCGAGATTACCGTGCAGATAGCCGACATATCCGCCGGCACGCCAGCCGTTGTTGCTCCAGATATCACTGCCCAGTTGTAAACCGGCATAATTACCGGTAGTACGGGCATTGGCCGGCCCATTTTGCTGAATATCGGTACGGCTAGCAATCACTCTGCCCCAGCTCATACGTTCATCAGGCAGAGGAGTGGAACCGATACGCTGATGCATATTAGCGAGCATAAGGCTGTCAGCGTGTCGTAACTGAGAGGCAACTGCGGCAAATAATGGTACTTCTTTACGGTATAGTGGTCTGGATCTGGTTGTAATTTCTTCAGGTATATCATATGACTTTAAAAGATTTGCGGCGCTGGAGAATGTTTGTTTATCTGAGCGCAGATACCAGCTGCTGTCATCATTATTCTTTACCAATTCATATGCATAAGCACCTGCATCAATATGGCCATTAAACAGACTAAAAATGGCATCATTACTCTTTCCTTTAACAGTAATGAGAGCAATTCCATTGGTGCCGGATGTATCTGCCCCCAGTCCCTTAATGTCCGTTATTTTAATTGTACTTCTGCCAGTAGCATCTCCCGTAATCAACAATTTATCGGCAGTGTTTTCGTGAGAATCAATATCCATTAGTAACTGACTACCCGGACTACCGTTGTAGTTGCCATTGATTGTCAGAATATCTCCACTATAATTGTTATTAAAACTGATTGTGCCTGCATTATTTACGTCGGCAGTAATATTTATCTGACGGGATAAATCTACAGTACCTGTCTGCAGGGAAGTGCTTTTAGGTATTGCAAAATTTAGTATGCTCCCCGTATTAATATTTAATTGCCTGGTTTCCAGATCCCCGGTTAATGCTAAATTACCGAATAACGGTGAATTTCCTTGCTGACCAACATTAATAATAGTCCAGTTACGTAATGCAGTATTATTCATATCACCATTACTGGCAGAAGAACCAGTAAGTAGACTGTTGATATTGAGGGTGTCGATATCCTTCTGTCCATCAGGATTTAATCCGTCTGCATCTTTTTTTCCTCCGTCGAGTAGAGTTAAGGCAGACGTATCAGCCTGATTAATAGTGAAAGTGTCGCTACCATTATTCAGTAGCACTTGTCCGGAAATTCTAGCGCCCTTATTGACTATAATATTGGCATTAGAATCATTATTCATAATTGCTATACCAGAATTTGCGGTAATTTCAGCTCCGTTTTCCAATGTAATATTAGTATTTATACCGCTTGCATCAGTATTTTTAATACCGGCGCCAACTCCTCCGTTTACTTTACCGGCAATATGTATATTAGTGTCACCACTTCCTTGATTATCAGTATAAATGCCATTATTTATCCCTGTAATATTACCGGCTAGCTGAGTAATATTGAGTTCATAAGCAGGTTTAGAATGACGAATTTTAATTCCATTATAGGTAGTATGTTGGGCATCTTCCACATCATCTATTTTAGTCGTAATAACATTTCCTGTAGTGGTCAAGAAAGTTGATCCGGTACCAGAATTAAAAATATCGATAGTATTAAAAGATCCGATAGCATCATTAACATGAATAATTAAATCCTTTGCTTTATTACTGCTGCCAACGCTAAGAGCAGAAACTTTTTTACTATAGATATTATTTAAAATAACAGCAGTTGAACCATCTATACCTTCATTTGCAACTTCAACACCACCCGTGACATTATTAGCTTGAAGCATTAAATCTTTGGCAATAACTCCATTTGCTACTACTAGACCGCTATCGGCAGTAATGTCTTTGGCAATTACGGTGGTTGAACCCGCACCGGCATTAACCGCAAAAATTCCCCCAAGAGTATTGCTATTGATATTACCAGCAATAATTATTAAATCTTTAGTTTTTCGACCATTTACTGCCCAGATACCAGTACCTCTTTCACCAGTTTTTATTGAACCGTTAACCACAATAGTAGTTGAACCGGTACCATAGTTATTTGCTGTAATACCGAAAGCTTGGGTAGCGAAATTAGATGCTTCAATATCGTGAGCATAAATATTTATATCTTTTGAACCAAGGTCGTTATAAACACGGATACCCGATCCCAAGTCACTTTTTACATTGCCTGTATTGACCGTGACTGAACCGGTACCGCCATTATTAATATCAATACCACCGGTAAGACCTGCAACATTACCATTGTAACTATATATATCTTGTGTATTTTTTCCACTTTTAACTACAAGTGCCTGACTGTTACTTGAATTAATATTTCCTGTTGTAATGGTGGTTGATCCAGTTCCTTGATTATTAACAAGAATGCTCTCTGAAACACTATTGATATTATTAGCATTAATCAATACGTTTTTACTCGAGACATCATTATTAACAGAGATCGCATTGTTTTGGGTATTAATATTACCGTTAACATAAACAGAACTTGAACCAATACCATGATTGGCTATGACAATACCTCCGGCAGGACTTTTTAAATTATTAGTAGCAACAGTAATATCTTTTGCATTTTTGCCAACATCAATATAGACAGGCAGGTTATCTGAAGTGATATCACCTGTGTTAATTACAGTATAACCGCTACCCTTATTCGAAACAGATATGGCATCAACTGCACTGTTGATATTTTGAGTATTGATATTGATATCAGTAGCAGTTTCTTCGTTTTCCGCCAGAATAGCTGGAGAAATATCGGTTGTAGTTGTGGATGGGTCAATATTTATATCATTAGTAACATTGATATTTATTGAACTATTTCCATTATTGTAAATATGGATTCGATTGTTTGTATTCTGAATAGAATCACCAGTCAACGCCGTAGCGATTTTTGCGGGATTGTTTTGTGTACAGGTTATATTTGCTGTTGATAATACCGGACACCGCGCATGAGCGAGATTGAGGACTGCCAACATACTGAAACAAGCAGTCAGTTTAATCAGTTTTTGTTTACCGCAACTGTGTACTAGTTCTGATGCAACTGTATAAGTCTGTAATCTTAAATTCCAGATTAGTTTATATATTTTGTTCATCCTGCTTATCTCCTACATTTTTAAATGAAATAAAAATTAGATTGGTTTATAAATAATGACAAAACAATAATATATAATAATTTTAATTAATTGAAACAAACATATATCCTGGAATTGAATGTAATTAATGATAAATAAATTTTTACTAATAATATTTACCAGTTAATCTTTAATCCAACAGAACCATTTACCGGCGCTTTGGTATGTGCATCACCACCATTAGACCATGTATGGCCGATTTCACCATAAGCTTTTATTTTGTTTGTAATATCGTAAGTACCGCCAATTGCCAGCTCAGTGCTGGCATGAGAGGCACCGGCATTTAATCTGGTTGTGGCTACATTAGTAATGTAACTGGTATGGTCGGCACCATCAGGTGAGTAAAAGAAATTTACCCGGGCATAGGGTCGCAGATTTCCTTTATTCAGTTGATAGCTGCCTTCGAGTCTTCCGCCAAGGCGGAAGAGCCAGGCATTATTGTGTCCGTGACTGACTGTAGTACGTCCGCTGATATCAGAATCATTTAAATCCAGCCACTGATGAATAATTTGAGCCTGCGGTTCAAGCTTCCAGTTGCTGCTGCCCAGAGTAAACGGCTGACCTATTTCTACTGAAGCCGTAACGCCATGACCTTTCTGTTTACCGGACGGATTGTTATCCGGTTTAATATCGACATGATGGCGGGCACCCTGTACTACAAAATCTGCATAAGCACCATTTTCACGGGTGTAATTACCATATGCGCCGATAAAGTAAGATTTGGTTGTGTTTTTACCTGCTCTGGTATCAATACCGCTGGTAAAGCCGTCAACATCGAGATTACCGTGCAGATAGCCGACATATCCGCCGGCACGCCAGCCGTTGTTGCTCCAGATATCACTGCCCAGTTGTAAACCGGCATAATTACCGGTAGTACGGGCATTGGCTGGCCCGTTTTGCTGAGTATCAGTACGGCTGGCAATCACTCTGCCCCAGCTCATACGTTCATCAGGCAGAGGAGTAGAACCGATACGCTGATGCATATTAGCGAGCATCAGGCTGTCGGCCTGTCGTAACTGAGAGGCAACTGCGGCAAATAATGGTACTTCTTTACGGTATAGTGGTCTGAGTTTTGATGGTTTAGTTGTCGTACCACTATCACCAGAGTTGCCGTTACCGGAGTTGTTACCACCGGAGTTGTTACCACCGGAGTTGTTACCACCGGAGTTGTTACCACCAGAGTTGTTACCACCAGAGTTGTTACCACCGGAGTTGTTACCACCAGAGTTGTTACCACCAGAGTTATTGCCGCCGGAGTTATCGCCACCGGAGTTATCATCCCCCGGGTTTGTTTGCTTTTGAGAGCGTAAATACCAGTTATTCCCGTTTTGCTGCAAATCACCTTTAAACAAATGGTATTCATATGCACCTCTGTCTAAATGATCGCCTTCCAATGCAAAAGCATCTCCGGTACTGTTACCATTAATATGTACCAATTCAATGCCATTGGTATTTCCGGTATCGCCGCCAAGACCATCAATGCTGGCAAATCTGATGGTGGTTTTACCTGTCACATTACCCTGAACAGTCAGTTTATCGGCAGTATTGTCAGCAATGCTGTCATTATCTTTTAAAGCAGAATTAAGTTTCAGATCCAGAGTCAGTTTACCGCCATTACCCTGATAATTTCCGTTAATCGTTAAATTGTCTCCGGTGAAATTACTATTGAGATTAATATTGCCTGAGTTAAACACATCGCCATTAATCTGTGCCTGTCTTAGGGAACCGATAAGATTGATTGTGGTACCATTCCCGATATTAAGCTGATTAGTATTCAAATCTCCGCTCAGAGTGAGCATACTGTTTTGAGCAAGATTTATTTTTTCCCAGTTACGAATAGCAATATTTCCGGCTGTACCATTATTATTTCCGGTGGTTGAACCGGTTAATGACTGATTAATATTCAGTGTATCAGTCATTCCGTCATTACTGCTGGTATCGTCCCCACCATCGACTACAGTAATATTACTGATATTGGCTCCGCGATTGATGAAAAGAGTGTCACTACCGTTACCCAGTTCAATACGTCCGATGACTTTTGAACCGCTATCCAGCGTAACTTTAGCATTACCATCTTCATCACTAATAGCCAGACCAGAAGTTGCTGAAACACTGGTACCGGTATTAAGGGTAATAGTTGTTGTACTGTTTGGTTTATCCTGAATAAAAATACCTGCTTTCGAACCTCCAGTTATTTGATTGGCCAGAGTAAGTTCAGTATCACCTGAACCAAAATTGTGTATCTCAATGCCGCTGATTCCACCTTTAATTGTCCCTCCCGATTGAATAATGCTGATATGTGTAGCCCGCTCCCCGTTTTCAGCCCAGATTCCGTATCCCCTTGTGGCTGTAATTGACCCGTTAGAAGTAATATTTGTGGCACCGTAAGCATGATTATTTGCAACGATACCATTAGTACCGGCATTGATAACAAGTGATTCGATGCGCAGCTCTTGAGCCTGATTTGTATTGGTTATGCTGATACCTGTATTTTGATCTGCTGTTACTGATGCCTGATTGCGGATTGTGGTTTTGCCTGTTCCATTATTGGTTGCATATATACCGTTATCTGTACCGGATATAAGGTTAGTATTTATATTCAGCTCGTTTGTATTATTGCCATTATTAACAAAAATACCATTACCGGATGTAGCAATAACAGTACCAGTTGATGTAATGTCAGTGGAACCGTTTCCAGAGTTAGTAGCGTAAATACCGTTACTTGTACCTTTAATATTGCCACTTGTAATAGTTAATTGCCCTCCGTGATTCTCGCTAAAAATTCCATCGCCATTTTCTCCATGCACATCTTTGAGAGTTTTAATGGTTGTATTACCAGTACCATTATTATATGCATAAATACCATTGGTATTTCCCTGAACAGCACCATTGGTGGTTACATTTAAATGGGTTGATGCATTCTCATTATTAACCCATATAGCATCGTTAGTGCGTGATTCAATACCTTCATTAACGATAAGTGTCGTTGACCCTTTACCATTGTTATGTGCATAAATACCATGTGCCTGACCAATAACAGCCTCAGTAGTAATAGATAAATCCTTTGATCCGGCAGTATTGACAGCATAAATGGCATCATCAGTATCAGATATAATATTGCCATTTGCTTTTATTTCTGTGGAACCGCTGCCTCCATTATTGATACTAATACCTTTGCGTTGTTTGCTATGGACGGCTGCTGTTGAGAGTTTGACATCTGTTCCTGTGCTATTAATGTAAATACCTTTAGCATCAGTAGTTAACATGTCTTGTGTGGTGTTAATTGTAATCGCACCCGTCCGGCTGTTATTTGTTGCATCAATATCCGTTATGTTTTTATTATTTGCGTTTACAGTTAAATTCCCGGCACCATTTTGATTGATAATTGTAAGCGACTGATTTAATTCAGTGTCGGGTGTATTGATGGTTTGATTGGAAGGATCTCTGTTTTCAATGCGATTATTGCTGATGGTAGTGTCAGCATATGTACTAATAACAGGTGTGTTTTCTCGAAAAGTTGTACAAACTTTGTTGTCTGGTGCTGAAAGCGGACATTGTGCATAAGCCAGTCCGGTAGTTGCCATGCTGATAGCTATAATGCTAACCAGCCTGAGCCGTGCAGTTTTACCCCCTTTCCGGGCTAATTCTGATGTAACGATATATGCCTGTACTTGCGCATTCCAGATAAGTTTGTAGATTTTATTCATATTGGCTAAGATGATCAGGTAAATGAGAATTATGTTTCAGTCAAACACCGTAGTTAGATACACACTCTTTTAAACCAGCATATAAATAAAGATATATCTTTTTTTATTCGACTATAAAAAATTGATGAAGTCAAAAAATTAACTATCTGAAAATTTAAACTTAAATGTTATCAATTGTAAATTATTTTTATATTAATAATAGCTGAATGACATTAATGCTGTTTGAAATTTAAACAGTATAGGGCAGGTTGCAAAAGCGTTATCAGGGCAGGTTTATATCTATAGAATATTTTTTAATGTTGGTATTTTTATTCTAATGTATACTTTGGTAAAAAAAATTAAACCAAATAGTTATATTTTATGAATATAGAATGAGATAAAAATAATAATCAGGTGATTTAATTTTTTAACCTGTTGTAAATTAGTTTCAAAATTATCCAAAATATGTTTAATAATTTTATAGAGACACCCGCAGAAAAATTATTTCTTTGTGCATTTTTAGGTAAGTGCGGATTGTTGATAGATTATAGAAAATTACTTAAGACATATAATTATATTGAAATGCTGTTTGAAGATTAAGTAACGCTCTGTTGGAGAGTTTTATGAGAATAAACTAGATAACAGATTTAAGTTTAATCACACATAAGTATTATTAGACATACGAACTTTTGTCTCATCTTACCAATAGATTTGCTAATAATAAATCAGAAATTATTTAATCACTGATAAATGCAATACTAAACTGAAAATACAGCTTACCAGCTAAAATTAATACTGTATGTCTGTATATCCGATATTTCCCGATATGATATAAATTTATATTGTGTTAGCATTACTGTGGTTACTCCGATTCTGAACCTGTGCAACGAAATATTCCGGCACAGGTTTTTTCTTGATAACTGACTTTATATTTTTCTGTTTTTCTTCTTATTCTGTCACAATAGATAATTATCTGGTCAGGAAATATATATGGCAGAAGTTATGGTATTGGTTGTAGAAGATGAAGCTGCAATTTCTACCCTGATTCAATTTACTCTCGAGCAGGCCGGCTTTGTTGTTCAATGTGTACCTAGTGTAGAAGCAGCACAGCCATTATTGCAATCCAGGCTGGCTGACATGCTGCTAGTGGACTGGATGTTACCCGGACTTTCCGGCCTTGATTTTATCCGGCAGCTGCGGAATGATATTCGCAGCCGTGATTTACCCATTATTCTATTAACAGCACGAGGTGAAGAAACAGATAAAGAGCAGGGGTTGAATCTGGGTGCAGATGATTACATTACTAAACCTTTTTCACCACGAGAACTGATTGCGCGAATTAATGCGCTTTTGCGCCGGCGTGCACCGCAAAAAACTAGTGTACCACTGCGTATTTATGGTCTGGAACTCGATCCGCAGCAGCAGCGTGTACAAGTAAACGGACAAACCATTCCCTTCGGACCCAGTGAATTTAAGTTATTACATTTCTTTATGACACATCCGGATCGGATATACACCCGCAGCCAGCTTCTGGATCTTGTATGGGGTGATCATGTGTTTGTTGAGGAGCGTACGGTAGATGTTCATATCCGCCGTTTAAGACGAGGACTTGAAACAGTGGGGCATGACCACCTTATACAAACTGTGCGTGGCAGCGGCTATCGCTTTTCACCATAGCCGGAAATACTTCTTAAATTTATCTTCTGTGAAATAACATGCTTCTGTCTGAACTGCGCCATCATTTATATTTAATACTGGCAACCATGATTGTGGTTGTCGTAGCGTCATTGCTGACTGGCGGTCTGCAATTCATGCTGATTAGCTTGTGCTGCCTGTTTTTTTTGTGGTTGGCGGGTTACTGGTATCATTTATTTAAACTGGTTCGGTGGCTGGAAAGACCGAAATTACGTAATGTGCCACAGGGGATCGGGATTTGGAACAATATTTTCAATACTTTGATGCTACAGGCACGTAGCCGTAAAAAGCGTAAACAGAAACTGGGTGTCGCCTTGTTACGCTTTAACCGTATTGCTGAAACCATACCAGAGGGCGTATTAATCCTTGGAGAGGATGGACATATTCAGTGGCTGAACCATCTGGCTGCAATCCATCTGAATCTGGTTGCTGAACAAGACAATAACAGTATGCTAGCTGATCTGATTGAAAATAATGATTTCCGGCAATTTTTGGATGAGCCGGTAACAGAATCGGTGAATATAAAGCTTACACTTGAAAATATAAATAGCGGATTACCACGTGTATTAAATATTATCCGGACTCCGTTTGATGAACAGGCAACACTGATTATTACTCAGGATATTACTGCTGCCGAACAGTTGAATGCCACCAGAACGGCATTTGTGGCCAATGTTTCACATGAACTGCGTACTCCTTTAACTGTAATCAATGGCTTTCTGGAAACTTTAACTGATATGCCGGATTTGCCGCAGGAACAGCGTCAGTCATTTATTGCACTGATGAGTAAAGAAGGAACCCGCATGAATCATCTTCTGGCAGATTTATTAACCTTATCACGACTGGAAAATCAGGTTACTGCATCTTTATGTAAACAGCCGTTGTGCCTGAGTATTCTGGTTGAGCAGGTGGTATATGAAGCTGAAATTTTGTCTGAAAATAAACATCGTTTTATCTGTGAAATAGCTGCAGATATCTGGGTAGAGGGAATTCAGCAGGATTTATATAATGCATTCAGTAATCTTCTGTTTAATGCTGTACGCTATACTCCGCAATATGGAACTATTACTATCCGGCTCTATATGGAACAGAATGTGCCGGATTGTAGTCAGCAAATTGTATTTCAAGTGAGCGATACGGGTCATGGTATCGCTGCGGAGCATATTCCTCATCTTACCGAACGCTTTTATCGTGTAGATTCAGGCCGCTCACGCGAGAGCGGTGGAACAGGTCTTGGGCTGGCCATTGCTAAACACGCTCTGGCAGAACATGGCGGCAAATTACAGATTGAAAGTATTACTGGGAAAGGCAGCACTTTTAGTGCCATATTACCGCAAATGAATAATAGCAAAGTACTTGACAGCAGCCGCACTCCTGCCTAAAATGCGCGCTCTTGGGTCGTTAGCTCAGTCGGTAGAGCAGCGGACTTTTAATCCGTTGGTCGAGCGTTCGAATCGCTCACGACCCACCACAAAATATCATAATACAGTCAATAAGTTATCGGGCTGTTTTGGTTTCAGTAAATAGTCCATTAAGTTTCCATTTTTGTCATTTTTTTGACATGTAGTTTGCATGAGGCTGTCAATCTTTGATGCGTGTGCGTGTAAATGATCATTGTCGAGATGAGCGTACCTCTGCACCATTTCCAACGATTGCCAGCCTCCCATTTCTTTTAGCTCATACAACGACACTCCATTCTGTACCAGCCAGCTTGCCCATGTGTGCCTTAAATCATGCCAGCGAAAATCTGTAATATTTGCTGCTTCTAAAGCCTTGTACCACGTTTTGTAGGTTAAACTGAGAACTGGTTTATTACGAGTGTGAACAAATACATACTCTTTATGCTTGCCTAACTGACGTATCAGAATTTCCATCGCGGTTTCGTTCAATACTAAATCATAAGGTTCATCTGCCTTCATTTCATCAGGATAGTATTGACATATTTGATTCCTCATATCAATCTGATTCCACTTTAAACTAAATATATTGTGCTGCCTTAATCCGGTTGCTAAGTTAAATCGTGCCATTGTAGCCATGTAAGGTGCCAATTCATCCAAACATTTCAGCAGTCTTGACGCTTCTTCAACCCGTAACCAGCGCACACGTTTTTTGGGTTCTTTAAATAGCTTCAGATGAATTCCATGATCTAACATATCCCATTCTTTAACACATGCATTCAATATTGACCGCACTAAAGCAATATATCTGTTCTTAGTACTGTTAGAACATTTTCTTGCATTGATTATGTCCATAATCAGGTTTCGGTTTATTTCATGTAAATATAATCCTCTTAACTGCTGAAGATTCCTAAGACGACTTAAATCAGATTTCATACTTTTTTTAACATCAGCTTTTTCATTTATCCATTTCAGGACAGCATCGTCCCATAGATATTTAGGTTTTTCCCCCAAGCGTTCCAGTCGCCATAACTCATGCTTCACTTTGTCGTGGTATTCTTCAGCTAGTTTTTTGTCTTTAGTTTTAGTAGTTCGTCTAATTCTTTTGCCTTTCTCTGTTGTAATATCGATATACCAAATGCCGTTTGAGTGTTTGTGTAACATACTCGGTTCCTATGTTGCTGAACCGCCTGCGCGGTCAATTCTTCTTTATTGCGAATATAAATGTCAAGATTTGTTTTACGGATAACATAGCTTTTGCCAATTTTGGCTGCTCTCAGTTCTCCAGTTTTAATAGCGTCCCTGATAGTCTGCACTTTGCATTTGCAGCGATTGGCCGCTTCTTCACATGTAAAGGTATCTTCCATTTTTACCCATTAAAAAAACCAGCTATTGCTGGGACGTGTTCATTAATAATGCTTAATTAAAAAGCCGCTTTTAAGCGGCTTGGTTCATAGGTATTTTGTATATTGTTCTTTGGTTAAGGTTATTACTTCGATAAATTTTCCTACCCTATAATAACCGGTCGTATCAATTTTCAGATCTAAGAAATCGTTAATTAGTTTTCTTAATTCTTGAATTTGTTCATCTGTAAGGTCGAACAATTCAGCTTCTGAAAAATAATCAAACTGTACCATCTCATCAGATTTATCTAGCAAATCCGTTATCGCATCTTCAGTAAAAGCATTGCATTCACTTGGCTTGAACAAGTCCCCTTGTTCACAAACTGCAATTTTTAATTCTGCTGGTAATTCTCCTGCTAATGAATGTATTGCAGATAATGCAGCAGCTGTTGCAGATAATGCATCAGCTATTGTGTTGTAATAGGTATTTTCATATACCTCTTTTTCATCACCACCTAAACAACAAACACCATACATATATTTATCTTGGTTATCTAGATAATCGTTATTCATAGTAATCTCCATTAAAAAGCCGCTTAAAGCGGCTTAATTCATAGGTATTTGATGTAGTCTTTTTTAGTTAAGGTTATTACTTCGAGGAGTTCCCCCACTTTTTGGCAACCAGTAGTATCAATCCACTTATCCAAATAATCATTAATAATATTTTTTAATTTTTTCAATTTAGCAGGTGTTAATTTAAATAATTCAGCATCATAAAAATACTCAGGGCATAACATCTCATTAGATTTATCCAGTAAATCTTTTATCGCATCTTCAGTAAAAGCATTGCATTCGCTTGGTTTAAATAAGTCACCTTTTTTGAAAATAGCAATTTGTAATTTTGTTGGTAAATTTTCTTTTGAAAGGGGCGCAGCATCAATTGCTTGTTTTATTGTGTCATGACAAATATTTCCATATGGATTTTTATCCCCATAAGGACAAACTCCATATAAATATTTATCTGGTTCATTTTTATAATTGCCAATCATGGTAATCTCCATTAAGAACTAGAGAAATTTATATAGTGATTCAATTTGAGAATTAATATTTTGACTAACTTGCCTAGTTTCATTAAATTCATCTATGTCTGCTTTAGTCAATTTAATTGATTTTTTTATTTTTCTTCCAAGTTTCCACGTACCCTCATCGCCGAAGTTCTTTGCTAAATTATCTAACATCTTCTGAAGTTTCCGTTTAACTTTATCGGGAATATCTGTATAAATACGCACCTCATCTTCATATAGAGTACCTGAATAGTGTTCAAAAATTATACTATCGGCATCTCTTAAAATATTTTCAGCAGATATCGGAAAGCACTGATTTCCTCGAATAATTTCATATACTTCGATAGCCTGAATAGACTGTAAATCTTCACAATTAGCTAAGCAATCAGTAATATTCTCATAGGGATAAGTCTTAAAACCAAGGCCTATATTAGCTTTAAAGCATATTTCTTTTTTGACTGTAATGATCATCGTTCACTCCGTTGCTGATAAAAAAAGCCGCTATTCAGCGACTAGGTTTTTTTTGACTTCTTTTACGAACTTCTCTCAGCCACTTTTTTAAACGGCTACTAAGTTCTTTAGTTTCATTAAAGTAATCTATATCTTCTTGCACTATGATTATTGGAGTATGTATAGTACGTCCATTTATGAGCAAATTGCCGTTGTTGTGGTTTTTAGCTATTAAATCTAATACTTTTTGCAATACTTCCGTTGTCTCCGGGGTTACTCGCTCGGTATAGTAATCATCTTCATCAATGTAACCATTTTCATATAAATACCTGTTTGCCTCATCAATAATATCCGTCGCTGAGAAGGGGAATTTTATAAATCCATCGAATTCAACTGCTTCAAGAATCTCTACAGCTTTTGAATCAGATAAATATTCGTATAATGTTTCATAATTAAAAGTAGTATTTCTTATTCTGAATAAGATAACGGTTTGCTTATTTGCTTCCATTGTTTACTCCGGGATATAGTTGCATTAATGTTTATATCATTAGTAAAGACGAGGTTTTACGGTGTATCTCGATAAATGTTGAGTTTGAATATTTCCTGATATTTTTCCATCATTAATTAATTTGACTTCATCAGCTTTAACATCACCAAAGATTAGACCTTTATTGTTATGTATTGTTTTTGCTTCTACATTTCCTCTAATATGTCCCCCTAAAAGCATAATCATTTTGGCTTCAATTTGAGCGTAAATTAGGGCCTCTTTGCTAATATCTATTGTGTTAGCATTCACGCAGTTTGCATAAATAAAAGCTCTATCACTAATGTCAATTTTCTTAGCTTCAACGGATTTAGCATAAATATTTTCTTTATCTTTAACGATAAGTTGTTTCTTAACATTAAGATTCCCTTTAATGTATATCTTATTAATGGAATTAACAGTACCGTTTATATAAACATTACCAGGGTAAAAAATGTCTCCTCCTTGTGCATTCTCAAATTTTAAGGGTGTCTCCTTGAAAGGTAAGTTATCTACTATCCGTGAGGCAAAATCTTGATAGCCTAAATATAAGTAAAACGTTATAGCCTCTAAAGCTCCTGCACCGTTAGGATATTGTTCGTTAAAAGCGTTGAGTTTATCTTCACAAGCACCATGCCATTTAAGCCATTTATGGGTAATTTTTTTATCTTTCATACTGTATTTCATTGGTTGTAATTAAAAGCCAGCATATGCTGGCTGTTTTCATTTCGTATTTTGGTTTGTAATTTGATGATTCTGTCCGTTTGAATATCTTTGTTTTCTTCATTCAACTCGCAGCCGATCCAGTTCCTTTTTAACCCAGCAGCAACGCCTGCCGTGGTACCACTACCCATGAAAGGATCTAAAACGATGTCCCCTTCTTTGCTACCTGCTAAAATAGTAGGAGTGATTAAATCAGGAGGAAATGCCGCATGATGTTTGATGTGTGTAGTTTGTGTAGCTAATGTCCATACGCTTCTTTTATTTCGTTCTTGATTTTTAAGGTATACGGTTGGTTCTCTGATGGCTTTATAATCAAAATAGTATTTCCTTTCCTTAGATAATAAAAAAATGTATTCATGCGCTCTGGTGCACTTGTCTGTTGCGGGCTCAGGCATAGGATTTGTCTTGTTCCAGATAATATCTTGACGCAAATACCAACCTTTATTCTGTAAGGCGAATGCCACCCGCCAAGGAACTCCAATTAAATCTTTAGGCTTTAAATTCCCAGACAATGGAGTTTTCTTAAGCTTGCCTGATACATTGCCTTTATTTGCAGCCTGCATTCCAGTAGGATAAGCCCGATTATCGCTATATCGTCCTTTGCCACTTCCTGCATAGCTATCGCCTAAATTCAGCCACAAGGTACCATTATCGGCTAGTAAATCCCATACAATATCAAATACGCTAACAAGCTTTTGTACATACTCTTCCACGGTATCTTCTATACCGATTTGACCAGGTAAACCATAGTCGCGCAGCCCAAAGTAGGGCGGCGAGGTAACGCACATTTGTATTTTGCCTGCATACTCAGGTAAAAGAGATTCTAGGCATTGCTCGGCATCACCAAATAGGCAAGTATTGATCATATTAATCTCTCTAAATGAAAAGCCAGCTAATTGCTGGCTAGTTATTGTTTATCTGGTTCAGGTTTTTTAGTCTTATCCGGCTTGGATAGGGTCACTCTTTTAAATTCCCTGTTCGGATAGTATTCAATCACAATAATGTTGTTTTGATTTACTGCAAATTTCCACACTAAAAAGAGTGTAATAGTACGAACAAGTTGATAAATAGCAGGACTAAAAATTATTAATCCAATGGATAGTAGGTTATCATTTAAAATATTAAGAATTTGAATAAAGGTTGACATCTTATTCCCTTGTATTCTAATTATACTGGTGGGTTAATTAATAGCAGGGGTCATCAAAATGATGATCCCCATCAATTTGCGTGCGCCCATTTTTGGACTTACGAGGGAAAATCTGATTTTCAAAGTTATTTGTACTCAAAATAATCTCCTTAAAATTAAAGCCCACTGTTTAGTGAGCTTTTTTGTATTCCTCTTCTAAGGCTTCGGTTATTAGATTTTTGTCTTTTATTAAGTCCTCACGAGTTCCATAAAGTTCGAAGTAATTTAATAAGTCTTGGTGAAAAATATTTTCAGGGTCAAAATTTGTATATGTTATGTCAATCGAACTGCCACCATCGCCATACCATACTTCGGTTCCGGGCTCAGGTTCAGATCTCAAATAGTTTAATTGTTCTTTATGCGATATGTAGAAGTTCTTTACGAATTCACTAGCCCTTTCAACATCCTCTTTAGTTGGATAAATTCTATGCAGGGTAAGTCGTTCTTTTTCAAAAAAGAAACCTCTCCAATTGTATAATACATAATAGGGTTCTGGCTCAATACACAAAACATAATATTCTTGCCCTAACTCAGGCGCCTCTACTAAATAATTAACTTGTCCACTCATTTCAAATTCCTTTTTATTGCAGGTTATAAACCTCAATTAAAAAGCCAGCTAGGAGCTGGTTTTAAGTTCTATAATTTAATTCAAAGTATTTATTAGCCATAATCACAAGCCACAATCTTATTATTTAGATATCCAATACTGTCTGTTTTTAATTCCACATAATTAATTAAATATTTACGTTGAGATTCACATTTAATAGATCCTAAATTTTTGATCCATATATTCAATTCAGCCTCTTGATTAGTGACTGATACTTTATATTGGATATTTAAAAAGCCCCACAAACTAAAAATTGTAGGGCTCACATAAGGAAATAAAAATTCTGAAAATTCTTTTTCGTACAAATTTGCGCTTAATCCATTACTAAACGATCGCATCGTTTTGAAACGAGGAATTTTAATAACATACTTTTTAAGTATAATTACTACCCTTGTTGCTCCTTTTTTAATTTGCATTTTGTTTTTCCCTCTAAAATATAGCCACTATATACGTCTGATAAACTCAATTACATCGTTAGCATTACCTGAGTAAGATTTGTTTTTATAAACGTATTTATTTGAAGTAGGGTAAAACACGATATTACCCGCGTTAGTTTTGATACGTACACCATGACTGTTACCTGAGTGAGTTAGTCCACTGTTATGTAATATAGCCATGTTTTTATCATATGTTTCTGAATTATTCATCACTGAAACTTTCACTTTAAGAAATCTAATAAATGATTGACGTAGCTTTTTATACCCTTGGAGGTGTTACACCACGTTGTCCCATATATTTACCAGCTCTATCTTTGTAAGAAGTAGCGCATTCTTCATCACTTTCAAAGAAAAGTACCTGGGCCACGCCTTCATTAGCATAAATCTTTGCCGGTAGCGGTGTAGTGTTGGAAAACTCCAGAGTTACATAGCCTTCCCATTCTGGTTCAAATGGCGTGACATTAACGATAATACCGCAACGTGCATAAGTGGATTTACCCAGACACACAGTAAGGACATTGCGCGGAATACGGAAATATTCCACAGTGCGTGCCAAAGCAAACGAGTTAGGCGGAATGATGCAAAAGTCGTCTTCAACAGTTACAAAATTACGCGTATCAAAATTTTTCGGGTCAACAATGGTACTGTTGATATTAGTAAAAACTTTGAATTCACGTGCGCAGCGAATATCGTAGCCATAGCTGGAAGTACCATAGGAAATGATTTTTTCACCGTTTAGCTGTTTAATCTGATTAGGTTCAAACGGTTCAATCATGCCGTGCTCTTCACTCATACGGCGTATCCATTTGTCTGATTTAATACTCATATTTAACCTTTAGAAGTTTAATTCAAAACCCAGCCGCCAAGATAGGAAACCAGTTCATCCAGTAATTCGCCCAAAGCTTCAGCCATCAGTATTTGTGATGCATAGGCTAAGCTCTGATCATCATCAGCTTGTCCAGACGCTTCTTCCTGAATGATATCCAGAAACTGAATTCGCTTAAGAGTAAAATTATCTGTCAGGACAAAGCGAACCCTGTCGTTCCAGCTCAACCCTAGTTGCGTCACTACTTTACCGCTGTGAAGGAGCTTAGTGATCTCTTCAGCAGTTAAATCATGATGCTTAATTCGAACTACAGGCGCATTATCACCTAGTCCTACTAATTCACAATCACAGTCCAGCTCAAAATGACCGGCTGCATCTCCTCTTAACAGCCATTCCGTCATCAGACTACCAGGCGACTGTTTAGTACGTGGCAGCTTTGCTTCCACTCCACCCAGTGCTTCACGTAATTTCGTAAGCACTATTTCAGCACGACTAGTTGTAGCCTGATTGATTAATAAATAATCACGCTTTGTATCAATAATTGCATCAGTATTATTACTTTTAGTAAAAGCACGAGGTAACAAGTCATCAGTAATGGTGTCTTTTAATTCCTGCTTTTCCTTACGGCCTACTTTTCGCCCTTCAACTTCACGGATCAGATTGATTTTTTCCTTAAGAAGATCGTTAATTACTGTTGACGGTAATACCTTTTCTTCTTTTTTCAAAGCAATTCGTATGGTGTTTTGTGCTGGAAATACCATATCTGATGTAAAGTCTACAGGATTAGTAAATCCTATACTGGACCACTCCAGTCCCGTACAGGGTTGAAATTGTGCTTTTGCTAGCTTCTCATCAATTGTTTCGAAATTTGGTAGGTTATCGGTATTGATTAAATAAATAGAAATTTGATTAAAATAAAAATTAGACATTATTTATCCTTAACGATTCATTTTAAAACGTTCAAATCCATTTTGAACGTATTCTTTGTGCATCTCAGTTGTGACCCAACGGCGATTTAATCTTTCAGCAGCAAGTGCTGTGGTTTGAGAACCGGCAAAAGGATCAGCGACCAGATCATCTGGCTGGGTAGTAAACTTAATCAAAAATTCAGCCAGATTAATTGGCATCATTGCACCATGAACTGGTATTCCCAGATCATTACAGCGTTTTTTCAGTGCAGCTATACCATGAGGATCATGAACCTGTCTGATAACATTGCGTGGAATACTGCCTGATGTCGGGTTACTGTATGCACCGATATTTTTTCGATATGCACCGTCACTGTTTATCGCTACTTTGTTTACACCTCCGCTATAAATTAGCTTTTGCTGTGCAGTTTTATGAGGTTGTAAAACCCTGCGATTGTCACTGCGCAACTTCTTCGGATCATTAGTAAACCAGTACACTGGTTCCCAACCGACATTTAACTGAACTCTGCTTTTACTAGCCCATTGCAAGGGTGCTGGTGGTTTACACGGGTTTTCCCAAATCAACTCATCAAGTTTGAATAACCCTAAGCGTTCACATAAAGAAATCACCAGTTTTTCACGATACAAGGATCTGGCCGGTGAACCCTTGAGAAAAATATCATTACTAATATTCAGGCACAGACTTCCTCCAGGTGACATACAGGCTACTACCGGCTCAATAGTTGAGCACAACCAGTCAACATACTGCGATTCATCAACATTCCCGTACTTTCGCGGATTTTGTAGCGGGTAGGGTGGTGAAGTCAGAATCAGATGAATAGGCTCGTCAAATCGGCTAAAAAAAGTCTGGCATTTGCTAATTACTGCAATGCCAAGATTTGTTGAAAATCCCAATAAAGCATAGTTATCATCAATCTCAGTTAATGATTCCCGTGTCTGCCGGATCATTCGCCAAACACCACGGTCGACCCGTTCTATCACACCAGTATGTTTCAATGTTTGCTGATACCAGCGGATTCTATGTTTGAGAACATCCACTTTTTCATTTGTCTTGCCGATAAAAGAATAGTGGCCAAAAAGACCACCACCGTATTTTTCTTCAATTTTTTGGTAAAGCTCTGAATTACTTAATTCATCTGTTGCCTGACAATATTCCTGCATTATTGCTGGGAATAAATTTAACTGAATGTTATGACCTAGAGTTCCTGCCATTTCTTGACCCTCTTTAGGCTCTATTTATTGATTTATGCGGCCCGCTGTTTTTTGATGTTTTCTCTGTCCAGTTCCATTAATTCCAGAACAATCTTGTGCCACACGGTATACCATTCACCTATCGTGGTAATTTCAATAATACTGTCCAATACAGAGATAATTGATTCAATGCTGACGATATTGTCACCACTGGCAACATAACGACCATTTTGTTCACGTCTTCGGGACAAGTCCTGTAATACTGACGATGTGGCATTAAATGATCTGGTGCCTAGATCACGCATTGCTTCAATTACTTTCTCTTCCTTACATCTATTGTTTTCCAGAAAATAACTGGATAAACGATAGGTCATATACAAAGTATTTACTAACCTTGAAAAATTGATATTGCTAATATTTCCGGCTTTTAATTCGCTGACACGTTCTTTCAGAAACAGATTAATAAATATTTTGTCATCATCTTTCATTAAACCACTAATCCCTTTGAGCATTATGATCCCATTGGGCATAGTCAGATGTGGGTTAGCACTGGGAATATGAGGAGCCGCCAACCTTGTTATATTTAGATCCAGAAAGGTATCAGAAAAACGTAATTTCTTTTTTCTATTTTTTTTTCGCATGTTAAAACTTTTTTAATCTAGACTTAAATTTCAGAATTTCATTCTGTTATTGAAGCTATGAAAATGCTTAACTCTTTAGCCAGTGTTTTAGGATTAAATTGATGTTTATTAAGAGTTAACTCAATATTATGATTTTTATGCTTAATAGTTAAATGTATTGTCACATTTGAGCTATCAGATGAGCTTAATGTTTTGGTTTTATCCTTTGTCATTTTCTACTCCATAAAGCGGCTGTAAAAAAAACCGCATAAAGCGGTTATTGATGAATTTTATGCAAACATCTATATTTCCCAGTAAAGGACTTGCCTAGGAAGAATTTTTCCGTTGTACTTTATTGCTAATGCTGATAGCTTCTTTTTAGTCCCATCATCACATTCAATCTCTAACTCTGGGTTAAGTGTTTCTAAGCATGAACAATCATTATCTTTAAGATATTTTTCTAGGTCGTCGAAATAACCAATAAAAATTTCATCATTGCTTAGCTTGAAAAATTGAACTTCGGTTTTTCGACTATAAGGAACATTAATTTTTTCTGGCATTTTCAAGCTCTTTCTCAAAGTTTGGTTCATAATAAACCGCTTACGGCGGTTAGTCGGTACATTCAACTGGAAAGGACTCCAGCCATGTACTGCATGCTGTTACTTCCGCCACCTGCGTGCTGGGCGGTGTCCAACCACACCTCAAACTAGTTTTATTAATCACCCTGTCGCTTGTAAAAAGCCTTAACTTCTTCATTTGTAAGCTGTACCCATTCGCTCAAGTTGTGAGATTTCCAAATGCTATACGTAACCTGATCAGGATTTTCTAATCGCACATGTATTGTGATAACTTTGTTTTCTATTTCACCATCCTCTACCCAAACAAACTTATAGTTTTTTAGGAACTCAGGAAAATATCTATTTTTTTCTATTACTTGCTCGGCACTATTTAGTGTTTGAAAAAACATTTTGTTTTGATCATCTATATAGAATTGATAAAATAAATGATTTTCCGTATCTTCTAGAGCAAGCACCAATTCAGTTTCATTATAATAATAATCGATAGCCATACTTTGATATCCAATAAAAAAAACCAGCGGTTAGCTAGCTCTGAATATCTGGGCATAAAAATTGCTATCAGTAGATAAACACTTGAAGGCAATATTACCGCCAATATTCCCACCATTAATTAGTGTAGCTTTATCGGCTTTGGCATTTTGACTGATGTAACCGCCATCGTTGTATAACTCATCTGCATCAACATTACCGTAGATTCGGCCACCATCAAGATTAACAACTTTAGCTTTAGTATCCCCTGAAATGATAGCTTCACCACGCATGTCAATACGATTAGCTTTAATTCGTGCGTGAATATATGCATTTCCACTAAGATCAATCTCATCAGCATTTACACAGTCTTTACCCGAGTAGACCTCCCCATATTTTTTGACTGTTAATTTCCCATCTATCTTAAGAATACCTTTGATGTGAATAAATCCTTGAATAGAAACATCGCCTTTAATATGGACATCATTGGGGTAGAAAAGACTATCTATTAAAGTATTAAGCTCTAAAGGTGGATAAGTGGGAGGTAAGTGATCTACTAACCATTCCCCAAGATCTCTATAACCTAACTCTTCGCATCGCTTTAATACCTCTAAAGCCTCTCCGCCATTAGGGAAATGCTGTTCAAAAGCTTGAAGCTCAGCTTCACAAGTCCCTATTTTTTCAAGCCATTTCTCGGTAACTATGAACTCTTCTTTTTTAGCTTCCATTTTTATTCTCCAAAATAAAAGCCAGCAATTAGCTGGCCTGGATTAGCGACAACGTTGTTACTGTTTGATTTTGATATAGGGATTAGATTTTTTTAAATTCATACTCTATTGTTTCACCAATAAACAATACGTACAGCTTTTCAAGCAGACTTAATTTTCTGTGTAATTCTTTATAACCGTTATCCGAGGTCATTCCTAAATGCTCCGCAGTCGCTGCATAGGCAGGATAGGCAAGGCAGTTAATTTCTTCGTTATCTTTCTCTTGAATCGCTCTAAACCGTCTTTTAATGGTGTCTATATCTGCGTTATCGAAATTCTGATACAGGTTAAAATACTCTTGGTATATGATTTTAGTCGCCTGAGCACGGGCACCGGCTTGAGAGACAATTAAAACAAATATCAGGATAGCGGATACTGAGCCAATGATCACAATGTTAGATGTGCCGGTTATTGTGATGATAGCCAAAACCATCAGAATAAATAATATTAGCTTATCAAGCCGTGAATAAAATTTATTCATGAATTTTTCAAAATAATATGAATAAACAATATCGAATTTTAATTCCTGCTCATTTTGTTTGCGTGTTTCGATAGTATCCATTTGTCTTTACTCCATATAAAAAACCAGCTAATAGCTAGCTTTAAAGAAGAACTTGCCCAGAGGAATCAACCCAACGTTCATGTTCCTCTGTACGAATTTCTAGATGCACTTCTACAGGCTGTTCAAAAAATGTATACGATGTTTCTCTGCTATACGAATCAGTCCCGAGTTCATAATCTAAATAAAAATACCTGTTTGACAATTTTGCGATAGTGGATGTGTCTTCAGAGAAGACTGCTATTCCATTTGTATGTACTATATATGAGAAGGTAGTTACTAATAAGGTAAGCTCAGAATCATTTAGGTCTTCACCATTATTAATCTTATCTAATAGGTATTTTTCAGTATCTTGGTTATCTGTCATGTTTCATTCCTTTTTAGATTTCTTAATTAAAAAAGCCAGCTAGGTGCTGGCTATGTCTTATCTGTATTATTTAAAACGGGATATCGTCCTCAATATCATCTATTGGAGGGGTTGTTGGTGTTTGTTGAGGTGGTTGCCGGCGTGGTGCCTCTGGCGGTGGGTTCGATGTAGGCGGTGCAGCGTTATTATTGCCAGAATCAGAACCATCATTACGATTACCCAGCATTTTCATTTCATTGCCGATAATATTGTATGCCATGCGTTCGATACCATCTTTATCGGTATATTTACGGCTCTGAATTTTGCCCTCAATAAACACCTGGCTACCTTTTCTCAGGTACTGGTTAGCTATTTCTCCCAGTTTGCCGTACAGGGATACGTTATGCCACTCTGCACGTGTTTGGCGTTCTCCATTACGGTCACGCCACTGTTCATCAGTAGCTAGCGAGAAATTTGTTATAGCGTCGCCATTGGGCATATATCGTGTTTCAGGGTCGCGCCCAAGACGACCAACTAGAATTACTTTATTAACAGACATAATGAAATCCTTTTATGCTACCTGTTTTAGCAGCAAGTCATAATATTCCTGGCAAATTTCGACTTTCTCTTTAATCTTTTCGATTATTTTTTCATCTCTTGTTACCGTGACCGTTGTTAACCTCTTAGTGATAGGAATATCTTCAACCGCATCAATCAACATGGCCGGATTATCGTAAGTGCCCAGCAGATTTTCAGGGCAGGGGAATAGCCAGAAATCTATATCAGCTTTATCACAATCAAATAGCCACATATAACCCTGCATCTGATAGATATATCCTGCTTTTTCTGCCTTTTTATGCGCTTCTTCAATAAAAAATGGGTGAGTGCCTATATCCCAAGAACATTTTGTATCAATAATTAAACGTTCTTTAGGGTCATAAATATCACATTCACCTGTGATCCAGTCATTTTCTAAGCGCGTCTCATTTTTTGTATATTTTTTACAGCGATGCAGCCCGCTTGCCTGAATTGCCGTATTTTCAAGCACCTTTCCCTTTTCCGTTTCCTTACTGCCTTGGAATTTAGTAAAGTCGAATAAAGATTCTTTGGCTAAATTCATTAAACAGAATTTAGCTGTATCTGAAAGCGGACTGCTTTTAGTTCTGCTATCGCCAATGATCTGGCTAATCATTGAGCACCGTATTTTTAAATTTCCCATATTAAAGCTCCTCAATAATTGCCCGTTGTTCAGGTGTAAATTCATATTTACCGTTTAGGACTTCATCTTTTTCAAGCTCTCCGGTCGTGATGTTATCAATGATTTTTTTCATTAATTCATCATCTACCGGCATTGACAGGTCAAGGACGCCAGTTTGATTGTCCAGATAGTCAAAGTGTTCTTCAGTTACATTTTCAATTACAGACTGATCGGATAAAACAGCTTTTTGCATTTCAATAGACAAAGGTGCTTGTCTTGATAACAGTAATTTGGTTACTGTTTTTAAAGCCATTTGCTCGTAATTATCAGCCCATACTCCGGAATTTTTTCTGTATGACTGGCTGTAACGTTTGGCATGCTTGTCAATTTGTTCTCTTGACATATACAGCTCAGCAGTAAAGCCGTTTATTAGCTTGAAGTAAGCATAAAACCCGATTGGCTGTTCTTTTTCGTCCGGATCAATCGACCAGTTAAATTTAAATCCTTTGATAAGATCTTTTTCTATTAGCTGATCTTTATAAACAGGAAGAGACACCAGCCGTTCAAATTGCCCGGAACGCTGCGCAAGCTGAATAAATCCCTTGTAACCCAATTGGAACTGGGCTTCAACGTGCCCTGTTTTAGAGTTCTTATAAGGTACCAAGTACGCAAAACCGAGATTATTATTAATTGGCAGGTTAAGCGTTGCGGCCATACATGCCGCATTAAAAATTGACATGGGTTCGGCATTAAGCAGCATTGGATTACTGTTAACAATCTGCATGATTGATGTTGCAAAGCTTGCAGAGTTTTTATCTACCAGCTCTTGTATTTTTTTCTGTGTAGCAGGCAGTTGCAGAAATGCCTTGATATTAATTGCTTTTTGTACGGCAGGACTATTACTCATTATTAATTCTCCAATAAAAAACCAGCTATTTAGCTGGCTGGGAATCGTTCGTTTAAAAATTTAATGGCTTGCTTACATCTATCTTCGTTAAATAGTCCGACATGGCATTGACTGATCCTGATGTTCAGGTGTTTTGCTAGTATTCTGTAAACATCTCCTCGTTTTAGTTTTTTTGTTTGCCACAATGGATCTAGAATACTATGGACATATGACCTCCATTTTCTTAGTTCTGCATTAGCGAGACTACCCAAGGGGAGAGTGCCGTCACTTTTACCTGCATTGCGGACATGTGCGCCTTTTTTATGGCAGCCTACATAAGCATCACAGGCAGCGCATAACCAAAAATTGCGATCATATAAATCCGGGCGGTGAGGGTAGATTTTGTCACCAGTTACTAACGCTGCATCTTTGCCGCAGTACGGACATTTCAGCATTGTGTAGTTCTCCTTAAATTTGATTATTCGAATGGCCGCTTACGGCGGCTAGTCGGCACATTCAACTGGGCTGGAGACTCCAGCCATGCACTGCACGCTGTTTTTTCCGCCACCTGCGTGCTGGGCGGGGTGATAACCGAATAAACCTATAATTATTTAAGCTCTGCATCACCTTTCATGCGTTCGCTATCACTCATGCGCGCATATGTATCCGCTAACCGTTTTACTTCCAGATCTGCCTGGTATTCTTTCTGCTGCATTTGCCTAGCCGTATAACTGCGCCGCATCTCTAATTGCTCCTTGTCAGACAAGGCAGGGGATACTGAAAGAGAAGCAGACATTAAAAAAACTGCAATAAATGCAGTTATAGAATTTTTAATCATGTACAACTCCCTCGTTGTTGCTGTTACATGGGTTAAATTATTGAGTAGGGATATCTTTAAATCGGAAGTATTTCATTTTTGGTTTGTCTGTTTTTTCATTGATAATGACTTGGCCTTTTTCGTTTTTTACTCTGTCTAATTTAGCAATGTATAAACATCTAACTTCTGGGTATAAGTTTGCTAATTTAATAAATTCTAAACACAGTTCTTCAGATGAATACTTTGGAGATATCTGATACGCTCCAGTATCTTTCTTAAACGCCCGCATTGCTGTTTCATCTGATATTTTGTATTTGCAACATCTATACTTTCTGGTTCTTTCTTTTTGTAATGATTTTCCATAAACAGCAAACATATATTGTCTCAATATTAATTAAAAATGCCAGTTAAATGCTGGCATGCCTACTAATCCACACAAGCACACTTGTTTAAATGTGCTTGGATTGATTAGCCTAAGTTCAAAATTAAAGCCCACTGTTTAGTGGCTATATTTCAATTTAATAATTAATAAGTTAATCCTCACAACGTACAAAAGATTCAACAGGTTCCGTTTCTTTTTTAACTCTACGGGGTTGTTGGTATTCAATGTCCTCGGCGTTATTCGGTACACAACTGGTTACCTCATAATATAGATCTTTATCTACCTCTAAGATGGCGGAAATAGTAGTATCCCAATGCCTAGTATCAATAATATTGCTTTGAACTTCTTTGAACTCCCACAACATAAGTTCAATTTCTTCTTGTGTTAAATCTTCTTTATTAGCTAATTTACTTAGGATTTCTTGTTCACTCATTTCAATTCCTTTCTTATTTCAGGTTGTAAACCTTAATTAAAAAGCCAGCTTTCCGGCTGGCTTTATTTATGTTCATCAGGACTTTTATAAGAAATCTTTCCTTTAACTCTACCACCATTAATATTTTCAATGGTGAAAGTGTTAACGTCTCCCCTAATCAATCCGCCATCGTTGATAATTTCATCGGCATCAACATCTCCACGTATCTGACCACCATTGATATTTTTAATTTTAATAGTGTTAACGTTTCCTTTTATTATTCCACCATCGTTGATGATTTCATCAGCATCAACATCGCCAGTGATAAAACCGCCTTTAAAATTAATAACCTTAGCTTTAGTAATTCCTAAAATCTCAGCAATACCGCTTAGGTTAATATTATCAGCTATAACACAACCGTGAATGCCAGCACAATAACTCATGATAATAGAGTTAGCTTTAGTATCTGAATGAATCCATGCATATCCACTAATATCAATCTCATCAGCATTTACACAGCCTTTACCTGAGCAGACTTTCCCATATTTGTTGACTGTTAATTTCTCGTCTACCTTAAGATTTCCTTTGATGTAAATAACCTCTTGAGTAGAAATCTCGCCTTTAATATGTACATCATTGGGGTAAAAAAGATTACCTATTAAATTATTAAGTACTAAAGGTGGATAAATAGGAGGCAAGTGATATACTAACCACCTTGCAAAACTCTTATAATCTAACTCTTCACATCGCTTTAGTACTTCTAAAGCTTCCCCGCCATTAGGGAAATACTGTTCAAAAGCTTGAAGCTCAACTTTACAAGCTTTCATTTCTTTAAGCCATTCACGGGTAATTATCAGCTCTTCTTTTTTAGCTTCCATTTTTTAAGCCTTTAAATAATAAAGCCAGCGTTTTGGCTGGCTTTTGATTTAATTAGCATGCGTGAAAATATAATCAGTTACTATTTTTTCTGCTTCCGATGACAGATTGCTTATTAGTTCTCCTACTGTCATCTCTTTATTGCAGCCCGATCCAATTGCCTTAACTATTTCATTTATAATCCTGTCCGCTTCACCAGAATATTTTGTACGATACAATTCACCATAAGCTTCCGCTGCGATCTTTACCATCTTATCGTCTTCAAGCTCTTCCAGTATTTCTTGTTTCTTTTCTTCGGCTGCGTCACTTGCTCTTTGCGAATCTTCTTCATACTGCATCATTTCCCGGTATCCGGGTGGATCAGGGTTGTAAACTTGTAACATTTTTCTTACTCCTTTGATTTTTATAAGCTCAAAAACTAAAACGCACTCAATTTACTAATTGAATGCGCTGCGATTTTTGGGCTTTGCTGGATTGTTTAGTGTGATTTTGTATTATTGATAATGGGATTGTCTTAACCTGTAATTGTGATATCTACAGGTTCCCAAAATGGATTATTACAAGGATAATGAACAGTATACCTGTCTCCGGGGTTTGCTCCGGAATCAGCAGGATCAATAACTACCCCATCTTGTTCTGAAAAGAATAAGATAACATATCTATAGTCCAGACTTCTGCGAGCAACTGGATATATATTTTTTTCTTTATGCGACTCAGTAATTTCCAACATAACTAACTCCTTTCAAATATATCTAAGTGATAGCAGGGTTTAAAATGACTGCTACGAGTTTAAAAACTAAAGCGCACTTACCATTGATAAATGCGCTACGATTTTTAAACTGAATTCAACTACTCAAATAAAACTAATTGATAACTGCTATATCTGGGAATTTGTCATCCAGATATAAACTACAAAATTAATATTTTTAATATTTTAAATCTATGTCCTTTCATAAAGTTCTTTGGATTTTTAGACTTTTCTGTCTGTAAGCCCTACGAGAGCTTACGAATTTTGTTTCGGCCGCCCGCTAAGGCTTAACGGCTTGCCAGCAAGCTTTTAAACTTGCCTCAGGCTTTTATATTCCGCTGCCCTGAGCCGATGCGGATAATGCTATGAATAAAACTAATCAACTGAGTTGATTAAATCGTTTGATGAATATATTAAACGCTATGTTGTTTTAAAAAACAACATTTTTTTAAAAATTTTATTTTTGTTTTAATCAATACGTTGTTTTTATGAGTTATTTAATTTTACAGTTTTGTTGATTTAGTGTTGTTTCTTTTGATTTTCAGTACAACAAAAAAGCCGCTTTAGGCGGCTTGGGTAATATATATGATTGATTTTAAATACTTTGAACTACAGACCACCAAAAGGCTGTACCAATAATCTCTATTTCATCTATTTTTACCAATTCATCAGCATATGCTTTATCTTCTTGATTGTAACAGCTAATTTTTAAGATATCGCTTGCGATTCTATATAATTTTCTGATTCTTACAAGGTTTCCCTGTTTAATCGCATAAATCTTTCCGTCCTTAATAATTTTGCTGGATGTATCTATAGCGATAATCGATCCATCTTTTAAAACAGGCTCCATGCTACTACCAGTAACTGTTATACACACTACATTTTCTTTTTGAACGCCCACTTTTTTTAATAACTCTTTGGAGCAAGGCAATTGAAAATCAGATTGATTAAATTGATAAGCATAAATACCAGTGTTTGTGTCTAGTGTATAAGTATCATGATATAGAGGTATCATCACATACTCTCCTGAAAGAGGCGAATTTTCATCATACAGAAATACATCACCATATAATCCTATATTAGATTGTTTATTAATTCCGTCGTTTGCATTATCAATAATTAATTCATCACCAACTCCTGAAGCTAACCAATCCGCATTTATTTTCAATTTTTTCTGAATCAGCAGTAATCCTTGTTTTGAAATTCCTCTCTTTTCCCAGTTTGAAATTGATTGTTGAACAACTCCAAGTGCATTAGCTAATTCACTTTGCTTGTGTAGGTTGTAGTTTTTTGCCGCAGCTTCATAAAGTCTTACCGCTGATTCGTGCATTTTTTTATCCATGCTAACTCGTCTATTTACTTGTTTAACTCCTATAATTGTTGCACATTTAAACGTTATGTTGTTAAACAAATTATAGCATAATGAGCATTGAAATTAATCATAGTGACCAAAAAAAATGGTCAAACTGTTGTCAAAATTCTAGTCATGGTGTTTAATTAAAAAAAACTAAAACTACAGGTGAGCTATGAGTGCACAAAAAGATAAAGAACTGATTCACAAACTTGGCGGCATAACAGTAGTCGCTCAAATGTGTGGATTTGATTCACTTAATGGAGTTAGACGAGTAAGTAATTGGACTAGACGCGGTATACCTGCCGCAATAAAGCTCAAATACAAATTTTTAAGAAATAAATGAGGCCTTGCTATGGCTGTAGTTAGAACAAAGCGTGAGGATAAATTTACGGTGGTTGGTAATATAATTTTTCAGCCCGGCAAATTATCTTTTGATGCCAGAGGATTGTTGTGTACTTTACTTTCAAAACCGGATGACTGGTCAGTAATTGTTAAAGCTCTGGAAAATGAAACTAAAGGCTGCCGGAAACATTCAAAAACAGATGCGTTATACGCAATGCTGAAAGAGTTGAAGGAAGCAGGCTATGTAATCATGAAACGAAGATCGACTGGTGAGGTTGATTATTTAGTTTATGATACTCCGCAAATTACAAACTCCGAGGCTGCCAGTAATGATTTAATCGAAAATCCCAATAGGGAAAATCCCGAAGAGGCAAAAAGCCCAACAGGTGAAATCCCCGATGGGGATAAACCCAAACAGGAAAAAAGCCAAACAGGGAAAATCCCAAACAGGGAAAATCCCAAACAGGTAAAATCCCCGACAGGCGAAATCCCCGACGGGGAAAATCCCTGTGTATTAATAAATACTAATACTTCTAACAAAGAAAAGAATAATAATAATAAAAATATAAATAAACCCGAAAAACCCGAAACAGCCAAAAAAGCCAAAAAAGCCATAAATCAGAAAAATTGGAATGAAGGCATGAAGCTACTCTTGGCTGAAGGCATAGATGAACAGATTGCCAGTGATTTTATTGCTATACGCAAAGCAAAAAATGCGCCTCTCACTCAAACGGCGTTAGATGGAATCAAACGAGAAGCGAATAAGGCTAAGTTAACGCTTGAGAATGCTTTACGAATATGCATAGAAAGAAACTGGCAAGGGTTTTCTGCTTCGTGGTTATTCGAAAGCCATAATCAAACTCAATCAACTAAGCCAAGCGTTAAAAACAACCCTAAGCCTAGCGTTAAAGAAATTCCGGAGCATACGGAGGGAGGAGTACAGGCATGGCTGTAGGTTTAACACAAGTAAGCAAAATGATGGCTAATTTCCCGCAGTTTGTTGAGACTGGGAAAAATACAGCCCTATGCAGCATTCATGGCGAATATATACAAACAACATACAAGAACGGCAGGATAACTAAGTGCCCTGATTGCGAACGTGAAAACGAAGAACAACGAATTGCAGATGAAAATACTAAGCTAAAGGAAGAAGCGGAAAAACGTAAAAGCAGGCGGATTGATGAGCTTCTAGGCAAATCTGGTATTCCAAAACGTTTTCAAGACAAAACGTTCGATAATTATCAATTGAGCGAAGATAACGATAACCAAGAAGAGGTATTCAACCGTGTTGTTGCCTTTTCTGAGGAATTTAAACCATCTTCTGAGGAGTCTAAACCATCTCAGGAGCATTCTGGACGCTGTATCGTAATGATTGGAGATACAGGTACCGGAAAATCTCATCTTGCCTGCGCGGTGGCTTCACTTGTCATTAAAGAATATGGCGGTACAGCAAGATTCACCAGTGTTTCAGAAATCAACAGACTGGTCAGAGAATCGAAAGGCTATAACGCCAAATATTCAGAAACGGAAGTTATCGAAGCCTTTGGAAATTACGACCTTCTGATAGTTGACGAGGTAGGCATTCAATCTGGCTCAGACGCAGAAAGCCGGGCGTTGTTTGATGTTTTTAATGCCCGTTATCAAAACAAGAAATCAACCATTGTTATCAGCAACCTTAATCAGGCACAGGTCAGAGAAGCACTTGGTCAGCGAATCTTTGACCGGTTAAAAGAGGGTGGCGGAGAAGTGCTTGTTTTTCACTGGGGATCACATCGTGGCTGAAAATACCTGTATAGCTTGCCGTCACTGGACGCTAAGAGAAAAAAATAATAAAGGCGAATATGTTCCCCACGAAATGGCGGCACTCGGATTTGGCATTTGTGCTCATGATGAAAAATGGCACTTAGCGGGCTTATAAAAGCCATAACGGAATAGCAGGTAAAAAAAATGTATTTAATACGATTAGCCTGTCTTGCATGGGTAATTTATTCAATAAATGTTTGTTTAAGCTTAACCCGTTGGTTTAAAAATTTTCTGATTAATATTTTGTATGAATTAAAAGATTTATCTGGACGAATTCTAGATTTTTTTAAACCGGAAAATATTAAAAGGATTGTAATTAAACTAATTGATTATCTTGTAGCTTTTGTTCTGGTGTCTGTGCTGGTGCCTATTCTGCTTGTGCCGTTTATCAGCATTCCATTTTTCTATTTTTTATTGAAATTCGATGAAGAATGCAAAAGAGAGTTTATTTTAAAAATTCAAAATCTTAAAAGAGAAATTAAAAATCACAAATGGAAGAAAAAATGACATTAAGTACAAATGCTACGTTCCTGTTTAAATTTATTGCAATAAAACGCCAAGCCAAGAAGAACGGCGGAGGCTGGAGCATTGAGGAATTTTAATCATGGAAATAGTAGCAGTTAAGGCGGTTGATGGCAGCTTCCGACCAGCTACAGCAATTGATGCCGATAGATTCAAAGGAATTAAAGTAGGTCAACCGGTAAAGATACAAGTAACAAGACAAAAAGACCGGAGCCTGCCTCATCACCGTTTATTTTTTGGTGGCTTACTGCCTTTTGCTTTTGATTACTGGCAACCGGCAGGCGGAGTTATCACCCCTAAAGAACGGGCTGTGGTGCTGTGGGTAGCAAAGAGGCTGGATAAGTTCGCCGGTAATAAAGGCATTATTGTTAAAGCCGCAGAGGAAGCACTTAACTTACTGGCTAAAAAGCGCGCCGAAAAACTACCTGTTATAGACAAAGACATTAATTCATTTCGTCGCTGGCTAACTATTGAAGCCGGATATTTTAATATTTGTGTTACACCGGCTGGTGTGGTGAAAGAGCCTAAATCAATCAGTTTTGCCAGTATGGATCAGAACGAGTTTAACGCCTTCTATCAAGCCTGCTTCACCGTTTGCTGGAACATGATTTTATGTAACCGCTTCTCTAGTGAAGATGAGGCGCAGCAGGCTATTGATGAGCTTTTATCTATAGGAAATTAATCATGAGCAAAATAACCCGATCAGCACGAGGACAGCAATGTCAGGTGCGCATGCCCGGTATTTGTAACGGCAATCCTGAAACAGTGGTTTTCGCTCATTACAGGCTGGCAGGTAGTTGCGGTACCGGAATTAAACCCAGTGATCTATTAGGCGCGTATGCATGCAGTGCCTGCCATGATGAGGCGGATAGAAGAACAACGATACTGGATGCAGAAACTGCGAACCTGTACCACGCAGAGGGCGTACTGAGGACGCAATTGCTATTGAATGCAAATAATCTGATACAAATAAACTGAGGTAGAAAAATGGAATTTAAAAGAGTTGACTTTACGCACACTGGCTGGTTTTTGTTTTGCCCTATATACATCAATCCAAATTTTGAAAATCCGGAAATACACCATAGATATCACCTTTCATGGCTGCTGGATATTGCTATCGTAATATTAAATAACCTGATCGCACCTCTGTATGCACTAAAGGCTCAGCATTCAAAGCAGCCTGTATGGGTTAACCCTATATGCGGAATAAAAGAATTAAAAAAGCCAGTAACGTTTTTCATAGAGATAGATACAGATGCAAATTAAGCCGGCTATGGAGAAAACATGTATACATCAATAGACCACTGCGACCATAGACAGGAAGTGAAAATGAATAACCAAATTACCACTGAGGATGTAAAAGATATTAAGCAACTGCTTACATTTGATGAAAAAACACCCTTAAAGAAAATGGTTGAAATTCTAGGCAGAATTCGTGAATTAGTCATAGAGATTAACTATAAAAAAAATGATAAAACAAGAATAGGAATGCTTAGAGTTGACTTTGGAATACGTAAGAATTTAGCGAGAAAACTAGCAAATATCTGTGTTGAAAAAGTATTTAAAAGTGCAATACAACTACAGCCACAGAGGTCACAAGGAGGTATTACTAAACTTCAAATGGAATTTGTAGGCCACCCAATATTAGTAGAGCTTGCAGGTGATTGCTATTTTGCCGTTAGAAGAGTGATTGACTGGAATTCTCAGGCTAGTATCAAGAACATCACCTTACACAAACGCAGTTTAGAGTATTGTGATGCATTCTCCTATAATGCTTATGTCTTATATATGTACTTGTTTGACAGAATTAATTTGCAATATGGTGGCAAATACTGGGGAAAAATCGAAGATGTAGAGCCTTGCCTTGAGTTAATTAATAACATCAACATAGACAGAATTAATAAAAAATTAATTAATCAATTGATTAAAATAAATAAATATAATAATTGCGAGAATATAGTATCTGTTGATCCTGAAAAATATGGCTTCATAAGTTGTCAGCCTTATCACAGTAGTCTGCTTAAATTTTGCACTACTTTGTTTAATTGTGAACTGACAGAACATGGATATTTGAAGGGGCATCAGAAAAAAATAGATGCAGCAATGATGATATGGCAAACATTATATAAATTTGTTGATACAGAAACGAATCGATTTTTATCTATTCTGATAAAAAAATTAGGCGGAAAGCGAGCGTTAGATACCGAGGATACTGAAGCAATAGAAGTAATAGAAATTCTTGAGTTGGCACTACAAAGGCATATTGCCAATCTTGTTATAGTTAAACTTGATTCTGCGTTGCGTTTTAAGGGGATGAAATAATGAAAATAGTTACCCGCAAAACGTAGGCATAAGAAACGTATGCCGCCTACGTTTCGTAGGCATACGATGGCAAATATTCGAAGTTGTAAATGTTTTAAATTAGTAGGTGAAATGTGAGTAATTTGCAGTTTGTAATAGATGGACCGCCTCATGGCAAAGCACGTCCGAGAATTACCCGATCAGGCCATGCTTATACACCGGAAAACACAAGAAAGTATGAAAAACTGATCAGGGATGTAGCGTCTCTTGCTGCATACAGCCAAGGATGGAAAATAACCGATGAAGCTGTTGCAGTATCAATCTGTGCCAGATTTCCTATACCTGAGAGCTGGACAAAAATAAAAAAACAAAAGGCTTTGTCAGGTGAACTGTACCCGGTAAAAAAACCGGATAGCGACAACATCACAAAAGCAGTTCTGGATGCCATGAACGGCATTGTCTATAAAGATGATGTTCAGGTTATAGATATACGGGTAATCAAACAGTATTGCACTACCGGACAAAGACCGGGTGTGGATGTAGAGATTAAACCGGTTATTACGAAAGGAGCATAACTTTCAAATTTACAAACAAATAATGAATAACTGAATGGTGCAATTGGTTTTCGTTATGGTAGTTTTCAAGAGAGTAGAGTATGAAGCAGTATCCTGTAGGTGATGTCCACAATGCTGAAGAAGTAGTTTTCGCAACTACCAGCAGTCCGAATAAGCAATTAGCAAAAAATCAGAAACGCGAACGCCTTTATGCGATGAGCAACCTGATCGGTCAGCGTCTTTTATTGATACGAAAACAAATCGGATTAAGTTCAAGAGATGTTTGTGACAAAGTACCGGGCCTCAATAAATCTCATTTCAGTGAGTGGGAAAACGGAAAAAAACCGATACCGATTTACTGGTTAGTTCAACTGGCTGAATTATATGGTGTCAGCCTTGATTATCTCGTTGGCTTTATCAGTGAAGATGAAGAAACCAGAGCCGCTTTTCATATCAAACGAATCATTATCCAGTCCAGCCAACAGTATCTAGCCTGTCTTGCAGATGCTATGGATACTGAAATGAAAAATTATCTCCTTATTATTTCCTCACAGCAGCAGACACTCAAACTATCCAGACAGTTATTGGATGCCATAAATCGAATGATTGAACTGAATCCTGAAGAATGGCCAGATTTGCGTAACGGTGCAAAAGTGGAACATTTAATAAATGAGCTTTCCGCTTCTTTAAAATCTACAGAGACAGTTACCCGGCAAATACAAACCGCTAAAGAACAGCGTGCGCAACCGTATCTTAAGGATGATCTGTTCAGTCAGTTGAATGTGTCAGAACAGTGAAATACTGAAAAAAGAGACACGCTATTACGCGCGCGCGCGAGCCATCAGTAATAAATGCACTGCGAGACAGTAATGGAAGTAAAAAAGCCACCCCGTACGAATAAAGCAAAATCTAAACCACCGGTAACCGGTAAACGTACCCAATCTGCAAAAACTAAAGCAGCAGCGACTAAAAAGAACTCACTGGAAAAGGGAGTGGAAGAGGTTGCCAGAATAATAGAAGAACGTAAGAAACAGCAGCGGTTTAGTCCTGAATTGTTCTTAACAATACTGGATGAATGGCTGAAAGTAGATGAGGAAACAGGTGAATTCAGAACGTTAAGTGATGTTCTAAGGCTGCCCGGTATGCCGACAAGAGCAACCTTTTATCGCTGGATGGCAGAGGATAAATCAGGCTTATTGTATGAATTATATAACACGGCCGGCCAAGCGCACATGGATGAAATGCATGATGAACGAATCCGTGTGGCACGCGATTCAAGTACTGATATTGTAATGAAAGAAACTTCAGACGGTAAATTAATACCGGATGAAAACGTGAAGTCTGTTTTACGTTCACAACTGATAATCAAATCAATTGAATGGACATTATCCCGTCTGGGCAGAAATACATACGGCAACAATATCAGTGTTGAAACCAAAGTGGATGCTTCACCAGAGGCACTTGAAGAACTGGCGAAACTTGGTGCAGAAAACCGCATACAGGCTGCCCGCAAAGCTCAGGAACACAGAATGCTGATCGCACAAGAAGTGCAAAATATGGAGAATTCTAATGAAGAAATTTATAACTGATTTTGTTACCTCCAGAATTCATGCCAAATTTCGGGAATTGAGTATCGGGGACATTATTGACTTATGCAATATTCCGGTTGAGTTCAATGAAAGAGGAATTACCAGAGCACTAGAGGGTATTGTTACGGACACCAGTCTGCCCGTAAGTGAATGGACTGCACAGGAACGCTATGCAGCCATGATTCATTATTACTATAACGTTAACTTCACTAACCTGAATATTGTGGTAGATGAAGATTCCGGCGCAACTATAGAAGATTACCTGATAACAGATAAAGATTATCCGGTAAAAGCACCAGGTTTACTGGCTGAACCGCATGAACAGCCGTTTTTAAAATATGAATTTGTTCTTGATGCTGATTCTGATGAACCTGATAGGTTATGGATGCTGCCTCTTACTGGTGAATGGATGGAAGCCATTGAACGGGTTGTACTAGGCGGTTATATCAAAAACACCACCAATAAGACCGAAGTATGGCGTATTGCCACAGCAGCAGCACAGATATTGCCGCTGAATATTACGTTTAATCAGGCACTGGAAATAGCTGGTGTCAGTATAGATAAATATATAACAGACAATGCCAATCTGATTCTATCCATGAGTGAAACTCATTATGAAGAACTGATGCAGGCATTTGATGCCGGTACTCAATATCTGGACCATATTGTTGCTTTACGCGAATGCGATTCCGGCTTCTGTCTGGAATGTCAGAAAGAAGGAGGTGAGGATGGCATGCCGTCCTTCCGGTTTCTCTTTAATGCCCTGTTCAATGAAGGAGCGCGTCAGTTATGGCAAAGAGATGCGTGAAATGTTTGCACAATGTTGTCTTGAACTGAAAAACAACTCTTATCAGGAAACGCTCAGTCTAACTGTGACTGAGGTTATCGGGTTGACACAAACGTCTGAATGGCAGAATGCCGATAAGAAAAGCCTCGAACAGCAGCGTTTTGAAGCCATACTGTCTGTGATTACCGGTGCAGCAAACTCTATAACCAAAACTATTGGAAATGCTTGTCAGGCAATCATAACAACCATAGCGGGCAGATAAGCAGTTCATGAGTGGTAAGGTTTCAATAATCAATCTGCCGGTTTATCACGAGTTCGTGAAACGTTATCAGAATGACCTGGTCGGATTCTGTTTTGATATATGCGGGTTGTCTTTAACTCCGGATCAGCAGAATCTGGCCATAGCCATGGAAGACCCGCGTGCAAAAGTATCCGTAGTTTCAGGTACCGGTACCGGTAAAACTGCGGCCGTTGCCTGTATTTGTCTGTGGTTTCTTACTTGTTTTCCTGTTGCTGTTTATGACGGTAAGCAGGAAATAGGTTCCAATATCTATGTTGGTGCAGCGGCTTTGCAGCAGGTAGCAGATGGTATCTGGAAAGAAATGAAAGACCGTTTAACCCACATGAAATCAATTCCTGCACTGGACTGGCTAACGCAACGTATTAATGCCCAGGCGGAAAGCTGGTATATCGCTGGCTATAAAGATACATGGTTTATTCATAAAATTGCGCTTGGTAATTCTGATTCAGTTGCCGTTGCCGGTAAGCACCGCTTTAATCAGCTTATAATTGTCGATGAAGCCAGTGGTGTTTCAGACAATCATTTCAGAGTGATTATGGGTACGCAGACACAGGGCTGTAATAAAACCTTATTGCTCAGTCAGGGAACTAAAACAGTAGGTTTTTTCTATCAGACACATCATGAACTCAGTTATTTAAACAATCCTAATGAGGGCTGGGTCAATCTGCGCTTTAATTCGGAAGATGCCCCGCATGTATCATGGGAATGGATAAGGGACCGGGTAAAAGAGTGTGGTGGTCGTGATTCGGTAGAATACCGTATCCGTGTACTGGGTGAATTTGCCGAAGATGAGGAAAAAACCCTTATCAACCGCCGGATGCTAAATCGCGCACTGAGACAGAATAAACCTATCATAGGGGAAGATGAACAATATGGCTGGTTTTTACTATGTGACGTTGCAATGGGCGAATATCGTGACTATTCCGTCTGTGTGCTGGCTAAAGTCATCGGTAATGGTAACGGAACCAGTCAGGGTGAAGATGAGAGCAGTCAAAATGCCCGCCGTGTAGAGTTTGTCTCCTTGCTGGTGTACAGCAACAGTATTGATATGCGCCAGTTCAGAGGAAGAATCATTGAGGAGTATCAGAAACTTTCAAACGCCCGTGTTTTGGTTGATGCCGGTGGTAACGGGTTGCAGTTGTGCAAAGATCTGGAAGATGAGGGTGTGGATGTGCACCGGGTAAGCTGGGGAAATCCGTGCTTTAAAAAAGAAAATAAAAGCCGGTTTATCAATCTGCGGGCACAGGCTATGGTCGGATTACGAGATGCTATCAGAGATGGCCGGTGTAAATTACCGGATTTAGACGGCAAGATAAAAGAAACCATGATTTATCAGGCCACCCATTTACCATATTCATTTACAGAACAAACCCGATTTCAAATGATGAGTAAGCAAAAGATGCGCGAACAGGGTATTTCATCACCCGATATCATAGACGCATTCAGCTTCGCTTTTCTCGAGCGTGTGCATTATAACGTCAGTGACAGAGCTGGCGTATTTGGTAATAAACAGGAAAAACGCCGGGCTTTACGTGAACAGCTCAGAAAACAGAGAGAACAGAAAGAACTGGCAGCCGCCCAGACTTAACAAAATACCTACAGCTAATCCGTATCCGATTAATCCCTACTATTTATTCAATCCTCATTTTACGGTGTCTGAGAAATTTCAGACACCGTGTTTTTATGTCCTCTAAGCAAGGGAACACCGGCAAATTCACACAGTTGTATAAGCAATAATTTGTTCAGGATTTGTATCAGGATTAAAACTAATGAATAACACATTATTTACATGGGAAGATCTAACAGATAACCCTAAAACAGCACCAAAAAAGCTGCTTACTGCTTTCAAGCGAGCCGGTGCCAATATTGCTTCCTCATGGGTTGAGGGCAATTTAAAGCGAGAAAACGGTATCTCTTATCGTCAGATATATCTGGTATTCGATGACAGTCAGCAAGTAGTTCTACGGGTTAAACAGTCTGGTGACGTTTTTCAGGTGAAACTTAATAAAAAGGTGATACCGCTTAAGGAACAGGACGATATTAAACGGGCCATTATCGAAGTTATCAAAATCGTAGATCAGAACTCAACTAAGTTTCAGCGTGCACAGAGCAGAAAAAAGATTGAACTGCCGAAAGGAATGAAATCAACACAAAAACGTAAAGAGATTCTATTTGCTGAAGAAGAGGAAATGCTAGATCGTGCAATAGCAGAGAAAAGGGCAATATTAGCCAATATCGATGTGACGGAGGCCGTATGAATTACACCACAGACATAAAAGGTTTACTGACCAGTTATTACGGTATGCCGGTAAAAGTGGAAGTTCCTATTGGCGGCTATCGCATTAAGCCCGGAGTAATGCCTGTTTACATGGCTAATGCCAGCTATGGCGAGTTTTCTGATACCAAAGGCACAGATGGTGAGCCTGTTGATTGTTATATAGGGCAGTTTCCTGATTCAAATACGGTTTATATCCTGAATCAGCGAAGCAAAGATGGCGGCTTTGATGAGCATAAAGTCATGCTTGGTTTTTTATCCGAAGAGGATGCTGCGTCTGTTTATACAGAATGCACCAGTTTCATACCGCTAAGTATTGTTTGCTGTACAGCAGCACAGTTGAGCTGGTGGCTTAAATACGGCGATAAGAAAAAGCCGGCCACCATTGAATCACTTCCTTTTGATACTGATAGCGAGAATGCCATGGAACAAAATTTATACGACTGGGAAGATCCCGATATTGCAGCAGCCAGAGCCTTATATGATATGCGGCATACTGATGCGGATGAACAATTACTGGAAGCACCTGTATTTGATTCTGTAATAGAAGAAATAATCTATAACGAGAAGGGCGAGATGGTCGTTTTTGATGCACTGGTAGTGCCTCAAGTCAAACTAGAAAAGACCGCAGTTACATTCGGCCGTGTTTTTAATCGTTGCGGTGATGATTCATTACAGGTTGCACCAGAAGGTGTACAGATTTCAAAACCATTCAAAAAAAACGGTACTACCAATGTTGCTATGGTGTTTGAGCTTACTGACGGACAGGTTATTACTTGTTTTCTGCACAATCCGGATAAAACACCGAATCAGTTAAAACCTGATGACAATCTGATTGCATGGCGGTGGATGCTCAATAAAAAAGATATCACTATTCTGGTCGCACCAGAGAATGGCAAAGATCAGCATATTAATGAAATCGGTCGTCGTACCATGAAACTGGCAAGTAAAAACAGCAAGCGTTTTACAGAGGCAAATGCACAGCGGGCAAAGCGTGAGGAAAATCTTCGTGTTACAGAAGAAAGGATTGCCGCTAAAAGGGAAATTCTTAAGCAGTTAACAGATCAGATTAATCGCTTTAAACAGATCCAACAACAGGCGAAAGATTCAGAAAATACGGCACCCGCCACAGAGCCGGCACCCGCCACAGAACCGGCATCTCAGGATGATAAGCAATTTTTGCAAAATATTATTGCCGGAACCGAAGACATAACAGCACCTGATTTTGATACCAGATTAGAACAAATTGCCCGAATTTATGAAGGTTCAGGAAATGCAGAGATGGAGAAATTACTTGAAGACGCAATGAATGCTTATGCTGAGCAGACAGATGCGCTCGATAAGTTATCCGCTTAATTAGTTTTACAGGTTCCAGATGTCATTAAATAGCATAGAAAAAATCAGACTTCTCAATCAACTCAAAAATACGATTTTGAAGCGTAATGCGCAGACCAGCCCGCTTAAAAAACTAGGGTTAATCCGTGAAGTACAGAGATTACGTACTCTCCTAGGTATGCGTAACAGTCCTCAACAACAGACGGAAACGCCGGCACGAAAGGAAAAGAAAGACACCAGTATTTTTTATTCGTATACAGAAAACCAGACACGCAAACAGCGGCAGGATGCCAATAATGCCGCAGTAGCACTGCTTAAACAATTCACATCAGGCAGTCGCCGTGCTGATCAGGTAACGGATGCGGATCGCAGCATACTGGCTCAATACACTGGCAATGGTGGTAATTTGACCTCTGCCGATGGTAAAAAGGGCAGTGCATATGAATATTACACACCTAAGCCAGTGGCTAACGCTATGTGGGCACTGATGGAAGAAATGGGCTTCAAAGGCGGCCGTGTATTAGATCCGTGTGCCGGTGTCGGTATTTTTGCTGCAACCAGTCCGCCTGATGCGGTCATGGATGCAGTAGAGCTGGACGGTATATCCGGTGGTATTAACCAACTGGTCAATAGTGGTGTTGGTCAGAGTGTGACTATTTCACCCTTTGAACAGTATGCGGCCAGTACGCCGGATGAAACGCACGATGCCATTATTGCCAATGTTCCTTTTGGTAAAAATAGTGATCGCGGTGGTAATCAGTTCAAGGATTCCCTATTTCAGAAAGACAGTCTGGAATCCTATTTTATGCGCCGTGCATTAACCAAACTCAAGCCAAACGGCCTTGCCTGTTTTGTTGTTCCCCCGCGTGTTGTTAGCGGTAAAAGCGGGAATGATCAGAAATTACGAACACGTTTATCGTTACTGGCCGAATTTAAAGGCGCGTATCGGCTGCCTAACAAGATTTTTGGCAGCGCACATGCAGACACTATTGTTGATATAGTGGTATTCAAAAAACACAGCCGTTCTGTGCTCGATGCTATTGATCAGCTACAAGGTATCAATAACGACTTATTGCGTGAAACGAATGTCTTATGGAGCGAGTTTGTCGACGGCCAGTATTTTAAAGGTGAAGGCAAACGATTCGTACTGGGTGAATTTGTCAAAAAGAACTCTGCCAAATTCAGAGATATAGATCGTGTCATTAACGATGACAGTGTTCAGAATATCGTTAAATTAATACATAAATTCGGCACAGACAGCCGTATTAATCTGGACTTGCTCAATGCCGCCGAAACACCGGAAATAACCTATAGTGAGGGAGACACCCTTGCCCTGAATGGTGAGATTCTCACGCTGCAAAATGGTACATGGGTGGCAGATGCAGCAGCAACGGTTATTAGTGACGATAAAGCAGAGCTGATGCGACTGGTTACACAAATCAGCACTCCGCTTGAAGCAGTCAATACTGGTGTGACATGGGCACAGTTTAAAGGAGCGGTAGATTATCTGAATGAAACCTGTCAGAGCCAGAATATACCCGAATGGGCAGCAGATGTATTTAAATCCCTGAATGAAAATACTACTGCTACAGACATATTCCCGGCAATTGCAACCGGTTTAGCCTGTAAGCAGGTACAGGCAGATAGCGGAAATAATGGCGATGATCTGGTTACATTGTATCCGGTTCTGGCTAAAGCCATGCGCAAATACTACCGCTGTAAAACCGACACCAGTATAGATGCGAACAGTCGTGCTGCGGTTAAATTCATTGGAATTCATTACCGTGGTAAAGCAGGATTTTCTGATTACTGGCTAGGTAAAGTTGAAGATATTAAAATTGATTTGGCTGCTAAAGAAAAGCTGGAACAAAATAAATATATTACCGGCACCCTTAATATTGATATTGAAAAAGCTCGTGCTATTGTCACTGCCGATGGTGGTAAATTCGACCCGTTACACGATGATGACTGGATAATCGCTGCTGATGGTCAATCCGTTATATCCGCAGATGATTTCTTTGTTGGTAATCTGGCCAAGGTACTGCATAAACTGGATGAGGAAATAGCTAAAACCACAGATGCGGCAATCAAAGATAAATTGCAGCACATGAAAGATGTCGCGTATCAGCGTTCAAATAAAATGGATTTACAGCGTATGGCTTTTGACATGCGCAGTCCCATGATACAGCCGCAGGAATTATTGAAATTTGTTCAGATGTTTATCTCTGATCAGTCATCAATAAAACAAAACCAGCAAAATAAAAAATATTTTGTTGATATTGATACGTCCGGAAAGAACTACATTACATTTGAAGATAAACTGAAAAACCGTGTCGGCGACTATCTGAAAAATGGTACGGTTACACTGGGCAGTATGGATGTGAAACCGTATACCCAGGAGGAAGCGTTAAATAAACTGGATGAGATGATCCGGCGTTATAACACTCAGTTTAATACATGGGTTAAAGCTAATCCGCAGATTATGGCCCGGTTGCAAAGTATTGCCGATCAACCGGAAAACATTTATTTCAGCCAGATTGATGACCGTTCACCGCTTCAGGTTGACGGAATTAGTCCCGAATGGAAATTCCACGGTTATCAGAATGCCTTCGCACGCCGTATGGCGCGAAATTTCAGCGGTATCAACAGTTTTGATGTAGGACTTGGTAAAACAGCCACTGCTTTATTAGCTGTCCAGTACAGCCATAATCTGGGCTTAAAAAAGAAAACCCTGTTTGTTGTCCCGAATAACGTACTTTCTAACTGGTACAAAGAAGCCGTAAGAGGTGAGAAATCCAAGGGTGAGGCAGGTTATAAAGCTCCGATATACAGTAGCAGTGATGGTTGTCTGTTTGTCGGCCTGAGCGTCGATAAAAAAGGAAATCCGGTAGTTCGTCCGGCTGATTATGATGCAGACCTGAACCGGATTATGGAAAACCGGCACCAAAAGATTTTCATGACCTATGAGGCATTCTTACGTATTCGGCTGAAAGATGAAACTATCGATAAGTACGAAAATCACCTGCGTGATGTAGATGATTCCTATGCCAGAGCAGTACGTGCAGCGGCGGAAGAAAAGAAAAAATCCAAGCTGGCCAAAGTTACAGATGTGATTCGCGGTAAAAAAGATGCGACGGCAGCACCTTATCTGGAAGATTTAGGAATTGATTCACTGGTCATTGATGAATGTCACGCCTTTAAAAACTCAAAAGAAATAGTCGATTTTAAAGGCGGTAAATTTCTCAGTACACCTATAGCCTCGAGCATGGGACTGGATGCACAAGCCAAAGCATGGTACATACGCCGGCAAAATAATGGTACTGGTGTTCTGGGATTGACGGCAACACCAATAACGAACTCACCACTGGAAATCTTCTCCATGGCCACACTGACCGAAGGTGAGGAACGTATAAACAGTATTATGCTCGGTGCAACAGGTTCAGATGCATTCATGGATACAGTTTGTAATTTCAGTGAAGAACAGGAAATGTCAATTACCGGTCATATGAAGTCTTACCGTACCTTTACCGGTTTACGCAATCTGGCTGCATTACGCAGTCTGATTAAGGATATTGCTGTAATTGAAGATGCGGAATCAGTCGGCAGTGATTTTTTCCTACCCTCCGCAGAAGAAGAGCAAACAGAAATTAAGCTATCAGATGACACCAGCAATCGCCTGCATGAATATAAAGTGGCATATTCAGTTGCCAAAGAAATGGTACTGGCATCAAAAACCAAAATTGATGCAATTGTCGATCCGGAAGATCTGGATATTTTTAACCGGATCAGCAGTGAAACAGGGGAACCGGTAGAACTGATGGCGGCTCCCTTTAACCTGATTAACAAAATGAATAATCTTATTGTTGATCCTGATTTGGATAAAAGGGCGACGTTTTACTATACAGACGATAAATCACTCGCAGAACAAGTCTGCACGCAATTCAATAATAAAAAACTGAAAGACAAGCGTACTCGGCTGGGAAAATTTACTTCTCCTGAAAATGTGCTGAAAGAAACGATACTCAGGGATGAAAACAAAGAAATTATTGCAACTGAATATACCGTACAGGTAACTGCCGTATATGATGGTGAACGGATTATTCTGGATTCCGACGACTTCAATACTCAGATGGCTTTTGAGGCGATTATGGATAAGCTGTCATTAAATGCGGATATGAGCATTCCGCCAAAAATGGCAGCGTTAATCGATAATGTTAAAACTGAAATGGCCAACCCGCGCGGAATTGATGGTTTACGCCGCTCACAAAAGACCGTCAAACAAATTATTTTCTGTGACATGTTGTCCAGCCACACCAAAATTAAACGACTGCTAGTGAAACATTGCGGTATACCGGCGGGTAAAATAACCTTTATCTCCGGTCAGTATAATTCACAGCCAGATGAGATTTTGGATGTGCAAGAAGGGTTTAATGCTGGTGATGAGGACAATAAATATCAGATTATTATTGCCAATAAAAAAGCCGAAGTCGGTATTAACCTGCAAAAAGGTTGTCAGGCCATACATCACCTAACTATCGGCTGGACACCGGACAGTTTACACCAGCGTAACGGTCGCGGAGTGAGACAAGGGAACCTGACCGGCAAGGTAACGGTATATTTTTACGATGCAGACGGTACTTTTGATACTTACCGGCGCAGACTGGTCAATAAAAAATCCGACTGGATTAATACCTTACTCAAAGACGATAAAAGCGATCAGGTAGTCATAACCGGATCCCTTACCCGTGAACAGCAGGATATTCTGATCAGCATGGTAGGTGATAAAACCGCCATGGCAACATTTCAGGAACGTATTGACGATGCTGCCCGTGCCAAACGTATTGCTCAGACGCGCTACAGTCAGAATGTCAATCTGCAAACCTGCCAGAAAACAGCTATCTTTTTAAAGAAAAACGAAAATCTGGAGGACTTTGGCCGCGAATATCTCAACGAATTATTTGGTATCGAACGTGATATTCAGGACGTCAAAAGATCCATAGAAAACGCAGGCAGAAAAAAAACCAGTGCCGCGACAATTAAGCGTTATGAGGATAAATTAACCGATTTGCAGAATAAACGTCGTCAGTTATCTGAAGAGGTTATTGAGGCCTATTCTTACGATACAGAGAGTGATGATGACTTTATAACTTCTGTTAATTCAGACAAATTCTTCTATATTGATCGTGATAAATTTAAGTTGCGTGAAGGTGTTGATTCACAGATCCGGCGTGAATGGAAGAATCAGTTAGAAACCAATCGCCGCATGCTGCATGTAGCTCAGGAAGAGTTGAATAAATCTCTTAGTCTGGAGGGCAGTTATACAAACGATACTATTGAGGATGTGAAAAAAGGACAGTATGTCACTTATAAGGAAAACAGAATAGGTGTAGGCGGCCTGATTAAATTCACTGATAGTAATGGTAACGTCTATTATCGCTTACTGTGTTTAAACCGGAATCAATCCTTGATTTTGCGCTATTTTGATAAAGACAGGCCTGCTTCAAGCGAACCCACTCCGGTAAATTATTTCTTTGCAACTCCGTATAATACGGAAAATATAGTCGCCATGATTGAAAAAAATGGCGAAGGCTATCAGGAAGCTTTGCAGTATCTGGCCGAATATGACAGAAAATGTCTGGCTATGAATAACAATAAGGTTAGTAACAGTTGGGATTATGCTTTTCAGTATATTCCTGAGCTGGAGGCCATGTTACCCGACATGAAAATAACACATGAGTTAGATCCGCAAGAATATTTTCTGGATGTTGCCGGTGTTTTCCCTTATGTATTCAATCCTGAGTATATAAATCACTTTGCTGCTTCAGACAGTATCGAGAAATGGAAAAATGTAGCAGAACAGCAGAAATTATATGCAAAATATCAAGGAAGTATATGTGAAACTGATAATCTGGATAATTTTATAAAAATTGAATCAGAAGATTTTGTGGTTAAAATTATAAATGCTGCGCAAAAATTTAATCTTAAGTTTAAAGATATGGGTTTCAGCCTGAAATATTTTTCACCTGGACTGGGATTTTCAAGAGATCTGATCTTCACTCCTGATAAATCACGGGCTGATCATATTATTGCCCAGATTAATGCAGCAGAAACGATGGATACGGTCACAGAAATTGCTAACGGCTGGGTCAGAGAATTAATGGGAAATTTATTTGAAGACATTCCCAACTTTGATGATTTTTCAATCGGCAGATCCGGTAAATTAATGGAACAGGAATACCAGCCAATTAAAGCTGCTGTTGAAGAGGCGCGTAAACGGTTTAAGGTCAGCTCGCCGGAAGATTATGTTTATATGACCGGAGATACCTGGAAGGCTAAAAAGGCACTGGACGATAATGCAGACAGTTTCCGCATGATTGCCGAGCGTGCCGGTTCTGAAATCGGCTGGCGTAATAAATCAGGTCAAGGACGTGCAAGGGATAATGAAGTCATAGACAAAGCGACCAAAGCACCGAATAATGTCTGGATATTCCAGCGTAAAATGTGGCAATACTTACAGGAAAATTATTCTGAACTTATTTCAGAATTTAATCTTGATATTGAAGAGGGGAACTGATGATGGAATACCAGTATATGATTACCGAGGAACAGGCAAATACCGAAGCTGCCCGATTAGCCGACGAGCTAAAAACCAATACCGGAAATTCCGACTTTGTACAGTTTGCCGCTGATGTCATTATCAAGCGGATTGCCAAGAATCCATTGGTGTATCTGGAGTATGGCGTTTACTGGCCGGCTCTGAAAAAGGTATTGAATAATCACCATGCCGAACTAGGCAAAGAGTTAATCAATGATCCGATAGCCGGCATTTATGGTAATTTTGCCAGTGAAGCAGCAGTTATTGCTGCCGCAGAACAGTTCAGGGAGTTTTATAAGGAAGCTTATTTGAAGGGTAGCAATAGCTTTCAAATTGATGAGCTGGGTAATATCTGGACACTTTATGATAGTGATATACAGGAAAAACCATGATGAGCTGCGCAGACTGATACAGCAGAGATTCTAGATAAGATATAAAAACCGCTCTTTAAGGGCGGTTTTATTTCAGACAGAAAAAAGGGAGAAAACCCTTAACTTAGCTGTGGTTTGTCAAAATGACAGAATCGTGCCCGGTTCGTACAGAGACTTGCTGGTTTCTGCAAATTTGGTACACGCTTCCAGAACTCCTGCATTTTTTATATATCTGATGAAATAAAGACAGGTAGCCAGAATAGCTATATTGCCGTTACTTAAACCATCAATATCATATTGAAGTTTACCGTTGTCTGTGACACCGTTTGGCTGAATATTCTGACTGATATCGAATCGCATTAATTCTTCGCCCAGATCAATCTGATCCCTTACTTTCAGCTCGTGATAGGCTTCCAGTGCTTCATGGAACTCGTTCGGTTTGAATAACATATCGAATTCTTCTGAAATTGTAGAATCAGTAATCAGGATAAATTTATCCTTTCCCTCAAAATCATATTCGGTAGCGCAGTCAAAGAGTAAAAGTGCTCTGCCGTTTTCTTCGGTCGTGATAGCAGAGGTTATTGATAACGGCTTTTCAGCATAGTGACCTATAGATGCGCACAGATCTATAACATCATCATTCATTTCTGACTTTCTGTAAGTGTGGAACATTAGATTAAAGGCTATATAACGCCTTTATTATGGGTGCTTATTAATTCCTTTTTTTATTTGTTCCATGCCTATTGATGCTATAGCAGTTGGTGTCGCTTTCCGTAATATCGCCGAAACCAGCAGAAATACAAAGCCATATGATCCTTGTATTACTCACTATGTTATGCCCAGAGAAACTATGGATCCCAGTCTGACGAATCAGTTTGTATACGGTAATCGTGCTGATTGGTTCGTTTCTGCCGCGATTACGGGCAAAGTTGATGTTGATTTACCCGTTCAGACCGGTGCAAGGCGATTTATTCCACTGAGTAATGCAATCGCAATCACTAAAGCTGCCAGTGGTAAACGTAAGCAGAATAACGGCATGAGTTTGTATTGAGATGGTCAGACCTCCAACCATTGCCGAATCTCTGAAAATTATTCGTGACAGAGAAAAACGGGCAGACGGGATACGTTCGGGTGCATTGAATATTCTGAATCTGGGTAATATAGATTTGCGCCGTACAACTCAGGCTGAGGAAGTTTTAAAGAACATCAATCTGAATAGTGGTGTTAATACCAGAAAATTAGATTTTGCTGATTTGCGTGCATTTAAAAAACAAATGCAGTTACGCCAGCAGGATTTCAAACGCAGCGGCATAGGAATAGGTATTTCCTTTAAATCCGTTATAGACCGTAGTCGTAAAGAAGACATCAAACGTTTTCAGGAAGAGATTAATACGGCTATTGTCGCACGTAAAGATCGTAATGGTGTTATTACTTTCCGGGTAAACGCCAGTGCCAGATCTACTGATACCCACCATATGGTAAGTGTACAGTTTCTGAATTTTCAGGCTGCTTTGAGTGGCGGCGGAAGTATTACCCAAAAACTTGCAGCAGATGTTTTGAGAGGGCCGGTAAGGTTTGATTGTGATTGCGGCCGGCATCGTTACTGGTACCGTTACCTGGCCACGCTGGGTGGTTTTGCTTACGGAAAGCCTGAAACAGGTTATCCAAAAATACGTAATCCGCAGCTAACAGGACTTGCTTGTAAGCATGTTTTATATGTGGCACGTATGTGTATGCGCTCCCCGTCGATGATCAGGGATATGCAGAACTATCTGAATACCTATCGTAATAATCCTAACTCACGAGCCAGAACAATTGGACGTAAACAGGCCAGAGAATTTGCAGAAAAAATAGATAAAGAAGACTGGCGCAATATCAAAGTACGCCAGTCACGCAACAGCCAGCTTCCTGATCGTCTTGCCGATGCTTTTAACCCGAATAAAAAAGCCAGTATACGCGGTACAAACTTGCGTCCTGAAGAACTGGTAAAAAAACGGGTTGATGAAATGTCAAAACAGGAACAAATCAGTGCAATTGCCCGTCTGCTCAGTAGTACCGATTTACCTCCGGATTTACAAGCTGCCGTCAAATTAATTAAAGACCAGATTAGCAAAGAAAATTAGCACCATGATTGATATGAAAATAATCAGTGATTCTATTAATCACGCCGTCAAAACAGTAACCAGTCATCACCCTTTATCTATTGAAGCAGCGGTATACCGCAAGGAACTGAGAAAACCGAAGGAACTGGGAGGTGGAGATGGAAATGAGCCGACGATAGGCGGAGCTGGTGTACTGGGTGGTATTGGTGATGAATCAGAATATGAGCTGACATGTCAGGGTTCCTGTCATGTGAAATTTACTAATAATCTGGATATGGCAGAAATTGCAGGTGAAGGCTCAACGTATTCCGTACAGATATATACAGCCATGATTGAACCTTGCAATGAAGGTGAGTTTACGGTTCAGAAATATGACCGCATTTATCTGATGATGCCGAATATTAACTTAAGCTATGAAGTTGTAGACATTACATCGACACTCAGTTTAATTAACGGACAGACCAAACTGTATACATTACAGCCGGTAGAACAAAGTGCTAACTTGAGTGACGAACTGATTTTTAAAAAAAGGGAACAGCCGGAAAAAGCGTGATTGAACCATCAGAAAATAGTTACTGCGATTCTTTACCCTAAATATGGAGATTTAAATGGGTGCAAATGCAGATATAAATAACAATGGTTCTTCAACATTAAATCCGAATAATGTGACTTTAGCTGATCAGGCTGAAACCGGTGAGTTTATCCGGGGATTACAACAGGAAAAACAAAAGAGTGGTGTTTTTGACAGTGCCTCAGATACAGTGAGCCAGTCCTTGACGCCGGTTTTTCAGAATTTGTTGCATTCGTTACCGGATACAGTTCAGGAACCGGGCAATCGTGTCATTAATACTCAGCAACTGATTCTGGATTCAACAGTTAAACAAATAGGAATATTCCAACAGAAATTCGGTCGTGATGTTCCAGATGCTGTTTTAGATAGTGCAATACGTTCAGCACTGCCGCTGATTAATCCGAATTATGCCCGCGCTTTAGGTTTAGATACCCACCTTAAATCGGTTGGTGTATATGATGAAGTGTCTAATGTATCCGGCGGTGCCTTGCAAGTAAGACAGGCTTTGACTGCAATTTTACTTGCATTTAATGAGCAGATACCTTTTTCTGGTGTATGTCCTGTAGGTATTAATAATGGCGGACTTGAAGGACGCATTATTCAGGTTAGTCATCGGGCTGATAGTAACGTTGGTGGCTATAATTATGGCGATAGTTTAGACGGGCTGAATTCCGGTAAACCTTATTTGCAAGGCAAACGTTTTGCTGATGCTACACAAGGTGATAACGGACAATATACTGCTTTAATTACCCTGCACGAAAATGATACTCAGGGCTGTCCGATCCGGAGTAATACAGCTACTGCTTATATTAACGGGCTTCCTGCTGTAATCGTGCAACCTTCCGGTACTAACAGCAACACATTTACTGGTTCTGCTACTTTTAGTTTTCCTGGTGATGCAACCTCATATCATGTATCTATACTTTGCCAGAATACTGATACCGGTAAAATAGATGTAACGGTAAATCCGCCATTACCTGCCGGTACAAGAATCCGTGTTAGTGCAGATGTTAATTATGAACATGCCACTATGAAGGATAAACGGCCTAAAGTTGTTACGCATGCTGAATACAAACACTTCGGTGTTCATTATTTCAGCGGATATTATAACGTTACCTCTGAAGCAAGAGCACAATGGCAGAGTGAGGTGAATATTGATCCTTCCACACAAGCCACAATCGCATTGCGTACTCAGTCTTATAACGAACGCCATATGGTGGCTATTGATTGTATGTATGAAGTAGCCCAATCATATCAGCATCAATTTTCTCTTGACTGGTTAAATCGTTTAAGCCAGCGCAATATTGCCAGCATTGTTCAAGACCTCTCTTACAGCCTGTCACAGGTTGACACCGAAATGGTTGCGCGTACTCAACTTAGCAGTCTGGGCGTAATTTATGTAGGTATGGCTGCCGTTAAATATTTTGAGGCAATGGATCCGAGCATATTTACTAAGAGCGGCGAAAGAAAACGACCGGGTATTTACCGGATAGGTAAATGGGCTGGCTTATACGACGTATTCTATACACCTTCACCTAAATTAAATCGTCCTGTTAGGGATTCATTCCAGATGCTTGCCATTGGCTGCTCAGATCAGGTTGCCGGTAATCCTTATCTTACTGGACAAGCAGTAGCCCCTATTATCACACCATTCAGTATTAATAGTGCGGGTGAACAGGGCGCATACTATTTTGGTGCTATCACAGACACGATGAATCCTCTCGCAAATATGGCTTCAGCAGCAGCATTGATAACCGTAACCGATATTGAATAAAGGGAGGTAATAATGGCCAAAAATCCATCAAATACTTCGTCTGATGCGCCAAAGAAACGTGGTCGTCCCCCGAAAAGTACAGACAATGAAGATACTTTACTGCAAGTAAATAACTCTGTAGATGAGCAAACAAAGGGTAGCAAAGCCGATAACACTGATGTGGTACCGCCGGAAGTGGACGAAGCTGATAACACTGATGCGGTACCACCGGAAGTGGACGAAGCCGATAACACTGATGCGGTACCACCGGAAGTGGACGGAGCCGATAACACTGATGCGGTACCACCGGAAGTGGACGAAGCCGATAACACTGATGCGGTACCACCGGAAGTGGACGGAGCCGATAACACTGATGCGGTACCACCGGAAGTGGACGAAGCCGATAACACTGATGTGGTACCGCAGAAAGGTACTAAAACCAAAACCATTAAAGAGGTTTTTATCAGCAATATATCGCCGACATCTTATGTGATTCCACAGCTTAATATAGAAATGCGCCCCGGTGAAATGGATGTATCAGCCTCTGTTTCTAAGGATACATTAACTCAGATTCGCAATAATGCAGATACATTCAATGCCGTTAACGGATGGGATGGTAAAACCCTCGGCATTATTGTTGATGTTCATAAAGGATAAGCCATGAGCGGACAGAATATCTATCAGACAACACCGCTTGTCGGCCAGCAGCCGGGCGTACAAATCAACTTACCTGTTGATCGTACAGACCGGTTGTTACAACAGACCGGTGATCAGACGTTTGCTACTGTCTTGAAAGCCTCACGCGGCCGCATTGATAAGCCTATGCTTGTATCATCTGATAAATTAAAGCGTTATCTGGGTGATGCTCAATCGTTGCGTGAATCAGAGCTGAACAGCACCTATATTCAGGTAGTGGATGCTTTTACCGTTGGAGCACCGGCCGCTGTGGTCATGCGGCTAGTCAGCAGTGAGGCAGTAAACAACTATATCGTTATCAGACATGGTCCAAACGATAATATTTCTATCTTTGAAGATGCACCGGAAGAAATTGAAGAAAATGATGACTGGTTCCTGAGCATTAAACTTGCGGACTGTATTAATGAAGGTGTCTATGTACAGCTTCAACGAGGTAAAACAGATACTGAGGTTACCTTAAAAATCAGAGAACGCAAATACAACAGCAAGGGTACCGAAATCGCCACCGGCAATATACTGTATGAAATTACCGGTTCGACAGATATCAATGCCGTTGATGATTTCGGGCAATCATATTATCTGGGTGATGTTGCTGAACGGTTTTATGGTGACTGGTTAAAGGTTGAAGCTAATCAGCAGGCTAAAGAGGTACTAACTAGTGACACATTCAGCAGTCAAATGATTGGTGAAGGTGTAGAACCTTTCTATGAAGGATCTAACTATATCACGAATGAAGACTTTCAGGCGGCTGCCGAGCAGATCAAAAAAACCAGTCTGCAATATTATTACATCATGACAGATTCATCAAATCTGGCTTTGATTGATGCATTGTTCAGAGCGGCGGTATACAACAATCGCAAAATGTTTGCCGATATTCCGGGTAATTTATCACCTGATGCCGCTATACGCTGGAAATCTCATTTTGAATGGGATGAACAGCAATCCATGTATATAGACTGGACATGGACACCCATCAAACGACAGGATCCGACCTATAAAAACGGCGTTGTCCTGTTATCTTCGGTAGGTCAGAAAGTCGGTTATTCCTGTGTGCGTAACGGTAATCTGAACGGCTTCGGACTTCCGCCGCTGCAACAGCCGATAGCAGGTAGTGACTATATGCTTACCGGTACTAACTTTACCCAGATTTATCAGCCTGATGTGGTTGAAATCGCAGCACTGGCTGAAGCACGGATTAATCCTTGTATCTATGAGGAATATCACAACGCCAGTGGTTACGTTTGGGCAGACAGCCTTTCCGGTACGCAAAAAACGGGTATCAGTAAATTAACCAGTGCAGCCGAAATCACTTTCTGGTTAATGCATTACTTTGGACGCTATAGCAAATCGCACTTACAAAAACCGATGGGAGAACGGATCCGCAAACAGAAAGAAGAACTGGAAAAGGTTCTGAACTGGGCGGAGGCTTCCGGCTGGCTGACTATAAGTAAGAGCTTAGGCGGCGTGGCCTATACCTACAGTGTATATCGTAATGAACGTTACCCGGATGACCGCATGGATTGGGTAATGAATCTTGGCATCGAAGGTGTGGTACGTCAGGTAGTTGGTAATACCAATATGTACTCATCTGATTAAGGAAAAAAATATGCAAATACCAGAAGAAATACGCCAAATAACTCAAATTTTTCATCAAAAATTACCGGAACCGGTACAGCAAACAATGGTCACAGATGGTGTGGTGTTTGATTCAACAGACAGCCGTTCAGCTTACGCTATGAGTGATCTAAAACTGAAAGCCGCATCAGCCGTTCATCAGTTTGCTGAAACTGATAAAAGCGAACTGGACGAAGGTGAGACGCTTTGTGACCGCTTTTTGTCATTGTTAGCTGAGGGCTGTGATGAAAATGAAGATGGCGAAATAAGCGATGAAGAAGCACAGTACATCGATCTTGCTTATGAAGCAGCAGCTACATATATGTTGAGATTTGGTGTCAATCCTGATGAGCTTGAAGCGTTTATCAATGATGATGATGAAAAAGCCGCAGCCAATATACAGGAACTGTTGCTTCATGCTTTGCCGGAAGGAAAAGAAGCCTGTTTGGATGATATTGAGAAATTTGCTTTCGATGAGAATGATGGAAGTACAGAATCTGTTTTAGATTCAGCACAATCCAATGGTAATCAGCAGGCAGTTATGGATGCTGTTTACAAGAAAAAATGGGTGGTCAGACAAGGTAAAAAGCTGAAGATCAGAAAGCGGGTATCAGGACATGTCATATTGAGCGCAGGGCAGAAAAAAGCTGTCAGAAAAATGCATCTGAAATCTCACAGCGGTCGTGCGAATTTAAAGCGTCTCAAATCAATGCGCAAACGTGAAAAACTTGGCTTGAATAAATAGGCTGTCAATCATGTCGTGGATTAATTCACTTGTTGATGCCGGAGTGGAGGTGCTTTCAAAGCAATACACTCTGACATCAAACTGGGGGAGCCTGAACTCGCAACTGATTGCTTCTATAGCACCATGCGATAAAGCAGGCAATATAACCGGTCAGGCTGTCAGTGCTCCGCTGATTGATTCATCACTGGCACAGCAGTTCGGCTGGTCATCTCCGTTTGAGAATTACACTGCTGACAGCAAAAGTCCGACTTTAGCTGCCATGCTGCAAACCGGCATGATTCCCAACCTGATACAGGCTATTGATGCAAAACAGGCAGACAGTAACAACCCTGAAAATGGTGCGCTGTCTGCCATCTCTAATTTTTTGAAACTTGGCGAAGGCAGGACTGGTATTACCAAGTTGAATTCAACACAGGTTTTTACCGGGCATGAGCCTTTGAAAATTGATGGGACTTTGGTTTTCAGAGCTTATGCAGATCCTGTAAGTGAAGTTGAGCAGCCAATACAGACATTATGGAAAATGGCTTATCCGAAATCACTGGCAGACGGCACAATGTTGTTAAACAACGTGCAGGATGCCCTGAGTGATGCCGGCAGCCTTCTCAGTGGCGATATGTCCGGAACGGACAGTCTGGTTAAGCTGGTTTTTCCTTCCGAGGCACCTTCCTATGTTGCGCTCAAATACCGTGGTATTACTTATGCGCCAATGGTTATTGAAAATATCAGTCGTCCGTTAACCAATCCGACCTGTGCATTAGGCGATGTTTTTGCCACTGTACAGATTAGTTTGGGATCGCAGCGTTCATGGGATGCCAAAGATGTCGAAAACAGCCGGTTAAGTGCTACCGGTAAGCTGATTAATGACACTGTTAGTGCCGTTTCAAATTTGTTTTAAAGAAAGTTGTAATATGTATACTCCTAAAGCACAAAAAAATGTTCTTGAGAATGTAGCAAAGTACGGAGTAATTGCTTTAGCTTCAGAACACACCATGGTGATTCATGGCCATGAAGAGTTATCTGCTTTAACTATTAGTTTTCCTCTGCCGAATAACATTTCTGAAGAATCTATACCTGTATTTCTTGGTGGCGGCATACAAACCGGCACATCACAGGCTCCACGAACATTTTTTACGAACTCTATTTCATTCTTAGATACGGTACAAGGACCGGTTGCAGAGTTTTTACGGCTACATGCTACTGAACGAACGGTTGCGTCGCGTTATATGTTCGATTTTGATGTCTATCGCGGCACTCCGGAAGAATACACGCTTAAATTCGCGTGCAAAAATGCTTATCTGCATGGCTTTGATGCTGCCGAACTGGAAGCCGAAGACCGCACCAGTCCGTTTAAGTACAACGGTCAGATATCTTATCATTATTACGGACATGAAAAGGGTAATATTTAAGCATGGAAACAAGTGTCAACGGTAAAAGCATTAGCGAGCTGGCCGCTACTTATATCACTACACGGCAGATTAATTTCTTTAGTCAGGAACAGATTGAAAACCTATTTTTAGAAGCGGTTAATGAAGCTTCCGGCTACGGTGATTTAGTTAACGGACGTGTCGTGACATCAGAAGATAATTGCCCGGTAATAATCGATAATGCCAAATTAATAACGGCTGCTACGGTTCTGAGTGAATCTGACTGGGCTGTTATTAAACCGTTGGCACAACTTCTGGTTGATCTGGAAACTGCAAGGTTACAGGAAGCAACCAAAAATCATGGTTTAGATCCGTTCGGCCGTTCTTCTGCTGAGATTGAAAATGATCTCAATGCGTACCGGGCGGAACTACCTAAAAAAATGTTTGCGTGTCCGATTGTAACCATCTAGGCAGTGAAATTTATGTCAATCTATCAAACCAGTTTATTCGGTGATCTGGCGAAAACAGCCGGCGGACTGCTGGGCGGTGTTGCTGGCGGATTGTCCGGCAAACTGGGCAGTACGGTATCAAACGCCCTGGGAGGCGGTGCATTAGGTTCACTGGCTGCCGGTGCAATTAATTATGGTACCAATGCCGCAATGACCTCAGTTGTCCAAAAGCTGGATAAACTGGGGAACAAAGCAGACCGTAAATTTGATAAGCTGGTGTCTACTACATTTCAGGATCTGGGCATTAGTGCTTATGAAAACGGGCAGCCCAGTGATCAGGCATTGCTGTTTGCCGGCGGATTGTCCATGAAAGACATGCAGCAGATTGTTGAAGCCGCAGATAGCAAAACACTGTCGCGCAAAAACTTTTATGTACTGGAAATCAGTGACGGCCTGAGCGGACAGCCGGTTGAAGGTGTGCAGCCGCATCTGAGCAAGTTTAATCTGTTTGTGCAGTCGCTGGATTTAAACCCGATTGATATCAGCGGTGATGTTCATTTACTTGGATCTGCGTCCATGAATATACCGCAGCAAAATAATCTTACCGAGATGAACCTGATTGTTCTTGATGATATTAGCGGCACAATCAAACAATGGGCACGCCAGAAATTAGCCTATACCGCTCCCTCAGACGGTACTGTAATGCCGGCTGTTTACCGTACGTTTTCAGTAAAAATTATTTACGGTACAAATAAGGCACTGGAAGATTACTACAACGAACGCTACACGATGGAACTGGCCAGTACCAGTGTTCAGCTCACCCGTACAGAACAGGCACTGGAAGAACTGTCACTGCGTTTTGTGCAGGAATCCACCTTTATGCCAACACGTTTCTAAAATATTATGACTAAAGTTACATCAAAGTTTATCTGGCAGGAAATTGAGCACTGGATCAACACACTGACCAATGCTTATCTGGGTTCTAATTACGGTATCGATCTGAAAGAATATCTACAGAAACCAATCGGTGCTTTTGATGGTGATGAAATCATTGCCAAAATGCGGCAGGATATTCCTACACTCCAGGCAATTGATAACAATAATCTGCACATCTATTTCAAAAAAGTATCAACGGATAAAATCCTGTTCTATATCCAGTTAAATGATGGTGCCAAAGAATATACGGTTTCACTTTAAAATAAGGGAACAGTGTCTTTTTGCCACGGCATTCAAACCGATAATTAAGCCAGATTAAAATAATTTGGCTTTTTTTATGGCTTATACGAAAGATGAGTTTTATCAGGCAGCAATAAATGAACTGAGTAACAGCCCTGCACTGGCAGAACGAATCCGCCTCGGAGATGTGACCGTTAGCCAGCAACTGGCAGCCATGGCACAAATGCTGACCATGTTATCCACGCAAATTGATCTTGGCTTGTCTGAAACGTGGACCAGAGCGCGGGATTCATTTGTGCTGGCTGATGCTGCTGCTAAACAAATGCTGCCGTTAGGTCAGGCTAAAGTTGCCCGTTTAACCGTTAAAAACGAATTCAGACAGCCTTTAACCCTGATAGCAGGGCGAATATTGCTGGATACACGTTCCAGACAGTGGGTGATCCGTGATGGTGCGACTATTCCGGCTAATGGTGAGAGTGAAATCACCGTAATCCAATACCAGCAACGCAGTTTTACCCATAAAGTAACCGAATTTAAGTCGTTTTACCGTATACCTTTGCCGGTGCCGGATTCCGGACAGTGCATGATTGCGGTTGAAGTAAGCAAAATATCCAATAACACAGTATTCAAACAGGCTGAATGTTTCAATAACATTAATTACAACGACAATGTTTATCATGTGATGGGTGATGAACTTCTGAATTTGTATATCACTTTCGGATTGAAAGATAAATTCGGTTATGTGCCGGGCATTGGTGAAGAATTCAAAATTAGCATCAGAGAATCCTATTATGGGTTCAATCTGGAAATCGGAACCCAGTTTAGTCTGGAATATTCGGTCGACAATGAAGAGTATCTGTCATTTTTTGCTACTGAGGAACTCAAGGCGGGCAGTCCGCCAGCCTCAATATCAGAAATGCGGGAACTGAGTAAATACCCGTACATGTATGATGAAAATGCCGTATATCTGGGCGAATTTTCGCAATTGATTACCCGTAAAATGCGTCCGTTTGTATTTTTGTCGGTGTGGAATGAATATACGGAAGAACAAGTCAGAAAACCGGATAGCGACAATATTAACTGTTTGTTTATCTCGTTTATTAAAGACGGTATCAGCAGTGAGGAAGCTCAAAGCGAAATAACATCGATCATTAAAGCGGCTGATAACAGTTACCGGGTTAAATTTGTTCCTGTAGCTGAAAATAAAATTAATATTGATGTCCATCTGTGGTTATCACCATTACATGATTCAGCCGCAATTTCCCAAAAAGTAAAACAGTGGATTCTGGACCGCTACGGGCGGTTATCGTACTGGGCACGTACTGGCCGGCAGCGCATTAATGTTTCCAATATCACGAAACAGATAAAAGAAGAAATTACCGAATTAAATGACGGTACCAGCGATATTGTCATCACCGTTACCGATAACAGCCTTAATTTCCCGGAATCATTCCGTTATGTAGATGAAAGCTCGTTAACTATTACCACCACGGGACTGATACCGGATTAATTATGTATGACCTGATAGCCTTACAACAATCCCATGCTGCGGATGAACTGGAAGCAGAGTTCAAAGATCTGCTTATCGTTCTGTTTCAGAAATATCTGTTTAAAGACGGTTTTGACTGCAATGTCATGGGTATTCCGTATCTTGGTTCCTATGAGCTGATAACCAAACATCTGATTAACGGCAATATTGCTAACTTCGATATTACCCGTATTGCTGAAGATGATATGCGCTATTTACTGCTGGCGTGGAAATACCGCAACGGCAAGCGCGGTACACATTTTCTGAAAACGTTTATTAAATGCACGTGGGGGAATGAGTTTGAAATCCAGCAACTCTGGCATCACAAAAAAACCGAATACCCGTTAGGACTTATAACCGAAGAAGAGATAGAAAAGACAGGGCTTAATAAAAATGATTTTTTTCTGACTTCCAGAATCCGCATTAATCTGACCCAGCGGGAAGCAAGAGACTTCCCTTATGGAATAGCAGAGATGCTAAAAAATACACTACCTGCCCGATTGTTTATTTCAGAAATTGTCAAAGAAACATCTTGTGAGGCCGGAGTGAGTTTATTAGGGGACAGTACTGAATATTCTGTCTCTAAATATGATTGTACCGAAGAACAGAAAGAAGAAGTCACTGAGTTCGGCGTAAATGTATTCGGTGAAGGAACAACGTACTCTTTAGCCTTTTTTACCGCTGATAATAGCTAATAATTCAGTAAGCAGGGTTTTTTAAAGATGGCAAATGAAGACAGACTAAAAGTTAAAATTACAAAATCCGGTTATCAGGCTGCAATTGATAATAGCCGTGATGCAAACGGGTTTAAAATCAAAATAAGTAAAGCCGATGTTTATGATGATAAAAATAATCTGCGTGGCACTTTTGATGTAGTCGGAAAAAATATAGGTCAGCAGCAAATATTACTTCGAATCACTGTTGTTGATAAAACCACCTCATATGGCATTAAAACCATAAAACTAATTGATAAGTACAGCGGCGTTGAATTTGCCATTATCTCTCACCCTGCCGGGGAAATGATTGATTACATCAACCCGCATAAAATAGCTTATATATCATGTAATCTGATTATCACATCGATGGACGACCATACGGTAACCATTATAGATTCCAGTACCGCTGATGCCGATAGGGACATGATTGATGGACAGGTTGCTGCAATTTGGGAAGCAATAGAACACTTACCCGGCGTAAATTTACCAGGTAATCAGGATACTTCCGGTAATGCTGCGACCGCATCTAAATTATTAGAGGGACGCAATATCGGCGGGGTTTTCTTTGACGGTACAAAGGATATTGATCTGCCCGGCGTGAATACCAAAGGTAACCAAGATACAACAGGTAATGCTTCGACTGCTACATATGCAGGCCAGATTGCGGCACGTAAAATCGGTGGCGTTATTTTCAATGCCAAAACAGATATAGATTTGCCGGGTGTCAATATTATGGGTAATCAGAATACCTCCGGTAATGCAGCTACAGCTTCCAAATTATCTATTGCGCGGCAAATTGGTGGTGTTCCATTTGACGGTAGTCAAGATATCCATCTGCCAGTTTCTGGCGGGTATATTCCCACAGAACAGTATGAAGCTGGGGATTTAGTCAAAGTTGATGGTGAATGGTACGAATGTTATCACCCTGATGGATGTAAAGGTAAAGACCCGCGAAACTCTGTATACCGACCCAGCGGATGGCAGAATGCAGACCAGACCAAACCATATTATTGGTTAAAAATTGGCCGGTGGTTGTCTTTCCCTGAAACCGGCAGTCCAATTTATTTGCCTGCAACTACCATTCGTGAAGGACTGATTAA
>NZ_JAAEDS010000004.1:0-56397 GCF_013344955.1 Snodgrassella sp. ESL0324
GGGAATTGACCGGTATTCATCTGATTAAAGTGCGCAATGCCATCATGGAAGCACAGACATTCACACTGGAAAATGATGATATCTGGCAGTTTTTTACTGATACCTTGGATATTGATCAGGACAGGCTGTTCCGGCTATGGGAAGAAGCTAAAAAAAATTATTAAATATATGAAAGATAGAACCGTAGAATCTTTACGGGTAATACAGAATAATTTCTGTTTTAAATGAATGAGTATTTTTAGAAACACTCATTTTTATCTCTTATTACCAAAATAAGGGAACGCATAAAAATACCCGTTCCCGTCCACGCATAATAAAGCCCAAAGATACTGGGCTTTTTTTATGTCGCAAACAAAATCCATCATATTAGATTTAAACGGTAATCAATTTGATATCAGTTCTCAGCAGCTAATAGATGCCGGCGCACGGAGCTGGGCTGATATGGATTCCATTACTATCAGTCAATCCCTGAGTGCTGATTCACGATCGGTTGAAACACGACAGCAAATATATGACAACTACAGCTTCATGTCCGGCAGTCCGATAATAGCGACAGCACTGAATCTGCATGTCACACAATCTCTGGGCGCACATGAAAATACCAGTGAGGTATTTTTCATTGAATCCAAACCGGAAGCCACTAAAGAAGAAATTAAATACATTAATGAGTTACGGGATAATTTATCACCCATGCTCAATGCAATGGCATACGAAATTACCTATAACGCAACGGTATACGGTGATGCCTATGCACGTATCTACGGCCGGCCGAAAGATGGCATTTTATCCATTGTGCACAATGCAGACTTTAATACGCCGAATATTATTGCTATGGAGCGCGGCGGAAAAACCGTAGGTTATCTGATGGCACTGGAACAGGGTAACAACAACCTGACACCAATGAGCAATAAACAGATAGCCCGTTTACGCTTACAGCGCATGGGTTCTGTACCTCAGCAGCGGATGTTGTATAACGCCTGGCAAACCAATGTATGTGAAGATGATCCAGATAAACATTTACCTCTGCCTAGTCTGGTAGGCGGCTCATTTTTACAGGATGCAGGCGGACCATTCTACATGCTGCAAAATGCCCTGTTCGGACTGAATTCAAGCCGTATTCTGGATTCAGTGCGCGAAAGCATGATCTCAGCGAATATGTCCAATATGAACAAAGCCCAGCAGGACCACTTCATGAAGAACCTGTATAGCATTCTCAAAAACAGTGCGGATTATGTCAATGAAGCCGTTAGAAGCGGTAAGCCCATATCCAGACGCTTTACCCATCTTATGCCCGTATTTGATGAGAAACAGCTAGTACAAGTGGACCACTCCCTAAGCGGTTCAGGCAATGCTTCAGTCTATAACCTGGATGATGTCATGTTTTATGCACGGGTACTGGCGGCTGTACTCGGTCACGATCTGTCTATGCTCGGTTTTTCCGACCAGCTCAGCGGCGGGCTGGGGGACGGCGGTTTTTATCGCGTTTCTGCCCAAGCTGCCTTACGGTCCATCTTTATTAGATCCGGCTTTACCGCATTTGTCGATCACTGCATTGATGTACACATGCAGCTCAAATATGGCGGTACTTTCTATAAGCGACCCTATCAGATTACCTTCATTGGCGCACAAACGGCCATGGAAAAAGAAAAACAGGATGTACAGGAACGCCGCAGTATGTCCGCCGGTAATATCCTTAGCGTACTCAGAGAACTTAACGAGCAGAACTTTAGCGAAACCAGCATGATTAACTTCATGAAAGATCAATTGCAGATGGACGAATCAGATGCAGAGCTGTATGCCGCAGATATGATGAAGGCTCGTGAAGAAAATAGTGCTGAAGATGATGAGGAAAATGGATTCAAACACAAACAAGGAAACAGATATGAGTAACAAAATGCGTACCGGTGTTATCCGTTACAACATTACTAACCGTAACCGTAAATATAGCGGACAACCGCGCAATTTCAATTTATCCAAAGTAGTCAGCCTGATCAATAGCGATTCAGTACAGGAAATGGTGCAGAAAGGCGATATGATCGGTTATCTTGGTCACGGTGTCCGGAGTGAATTCGGACTGATGCCGCAGGAGATGGGTATGACGGCCAATCCAGAGGGTAAGTTACAGTTAATACCTATTGAGCCATGTATCCGGACTATCAGCATTAAAGCTTACGAGGACGGTACTATCGAGCATCAGGCAGAGTTTATCGACAATCAGTTTGGGCGCACTGCATGGGAATGGTTTAAAAATAAACTTGGCGGATTTTCCAGTGTGTTCAGCCCAACGACAGAAAACCCGACCGGCTTTTATGGGTTCGATTATGTCCGTATACCGAATTATGACAGTAATCGCGGCTATGTGGCCGACAGTATCATGTTCGACCTACAGGACGATGATAAACGTCTGACACTGAAACAGCGTGAGGCCATAAAACAGGTCAGACTGGAAGAAAAGGCGGCGATTATGGACTGCATAACACAAAAATATACGTTTATGCAGGAGAAGATGGTTAAGGATCAGGAAACCAATAAAAAACTGAACGATCAACTGCAAAACTTACAGGCTGCTTTTGATTCAGCACAGAAAGACAATGCCGTGTTAAAAGCCAGCATTAGTTCACTGGAGTATGAAAACAGCCGTTTGAGCATGCCGCCGGAAAAAACACCGCCAGAACATCAGCCAAGCATGCGCCTTGATATTAATAAATTCGTGATGGATTCAGCACAAAAACCCATGGCGCGGCTAAGTGTGAATGATAGCGACAGTAATACAGCCGGTACCGATTCTGGCCGTTCGACTACCTATCGCCTCAATTCCGATAATGAATTTAAAGATACTGCCGCCATCATGGATTCATTAACAGAAATCGCGAGCGATATTAATCGACCAACTCCGACCGAACAAACATCATCTCAGATGGTAGACAAAATAAATAAAGCATTTTATTCGGTATGAGGATAAACAGAAATGGCCAGCGAGAGTAATGACAAAATTGCCATACCGGAACACGATGAAAATGGCTTTCTGGTAGGTGTCCGATTCGAAAGACGTAAAAAAAATCCGCAAACACCAACTGTCAGTCAGTCAAAACCGGCAAATAAAGCCAGTAAAACCGGCAAAAAACTGGACGTGATAGATGGCAAACTAGACAGTATCGACACCAGTGTTAATCAGACACTGGATAATACTGAGCTGATATTACGCAATCTGAGCAAATCCAAAAAGGCAGCTAACCCGGTTATTACCATCAATGTTCCCGGTACCCTCTCTGGTAATTCATCTGGTGTTGCAAAAAACAGCCTGCCCGTGCTGGTCAATCAGTCTAAACGGATTATCAGTTCAACCGACCTGGTCAAAACACAGGAAAAAAAACTGCCATCGGTTAAAACACCGCGAGTAATAAAAAACATACCGAATTCTGATGCGGTCCGTAAAATGAACCCGCAGGCAGCTAAGGCGGCCGGCTTGAAAACGCCACGCAAAAACCCGCGGGTAATCAATGCCACTCACCCTGATTACGGCTTGGTACGCCATGTTCCGCGTGAATTACTAGGTGGTCAGCGGAAGCGGGAAAGGGATGAAAAGGGCAGGTTCGTCAAAAGCCAGAAAGAACAGCAAGAACAAACCAAGTTGCTGAAAAAGATTCTTAAAAAGCGCGGCGGCAGCGGATCTGAAAGCAACGGAATATTTTCCGGACTATTCAAAAAAATACCGGGACTGGGCGTATTGGGTGCAATAGCCGGCATAATACCGGGTGTTAATATACTCTCAGGTGCACTTGGTGAAACCGGTTTAGCCCGCTGGGGAGGTAAAGCATTAACCGGCATAGGTAGTGCCGGCAAAAAACTCGGACGCGCTATCGGAGGCGGCAAAGGTAAAACATCTGCCAATGGTAAAATGGGCGCACTGGGCAAACTTGGACGCAAACTGGGTAAATTCGGCAAAATCGGCGGTTTACTCGGAATGGGACTGGCAGCATTAGATGTCTTTGGTGTTGAAAACAGCAATATGGATCGTGCTGATAAGAATAAGCAGCACGTAAAAAATGTTGCCGGACTGGGCGGCAGTTTAGCTGGTGGCTGGGCAGGTATGCAGGCTGGAGCGGCAATCGGCTCAGTCGTGCCCGGCTATGGGACAGCTATAGGCGGAGTGATTGGCGGGCTTGCCGGTGCCATAGGTGGTACAGCACTTGTCGATTATGGTATGGAGAGATTGGATAAAGCAATTGATCCGGAAACCAGTAAGAAAATGCTTAGCTCATGGGATGGCTTTGTGAGCACTGCCAAAGAAGGCATGCAGAAAGTATACAAAACCCTGCCGCAGCCAATACAGAAACTGAGCAACGAAGCGGCTGCAACTGTCAAAACAGCTCAAAAGAAAGTTGAAGAAACCACTAAGGCCGTACAAACAAAAGTAGTCCAGGCGAGTAAGGCAGTTAAAGAAACATGGGATAAATCCAGTGTGGGTCAAGCCACTAATAAAGCTGTTGCTAGTGCAGGCAGCTTTATCAGCAATACCATTGCCTCTATGTCCAAAAAACACGCCAAGGTAGGCTATAAACTGAATGGTAAGAATCTTGATCAAAATGTGATTGATTGTTCAGGCTGGGTAGATGCCGTACAGCAGGCAACCATAGCAGACATTAACCGCAATATCGGTGCCGGCACCATATCAGCAAACAAAGCTAAGGCCATGCACCTTGCTGCGGCACGTGGTGGTGCTGCGGGTGAAGTTGAATTTGCCATGAAGCAGGGCGCAGCCATGCAGGATAACCAGATCACCGAAGATAAACTCAAAGATGGTATGGTCATTGGTATGGCAAAAAAAAATAATGGCCGTTTTAAAAATATTGGTCACATCGTTACCGTTTTTACCGATCCGAAAACCGGTGTCAAAATGATATCTGAATCTGCTGTTGCAGAAGGAAAATTGAAAGCCGGTGTACGGGTGCGTACTCTAAAAGAGTACCTGGCAACCGAAGCTAAACGCCGCAAAGATGATAAAAACCGCCACCTGTATGCAGGTGATCCATATGCGCAGGAACGTGCCAGAATTGATAAAAAAGATATGACCACACAGACAGCCAAAGGTGTGGCTACTGTCACAGCAACAGCTCTTACTCCCAACAGTCCCAAAATATTACCTTCTGGCATGCCTAACTATGCATTTCGCTTTGGTGGCGGTGTAGATGAACATCTGCATGAAGCTTCTCAGAGATACAAAATCAGTGAAGCTACACTACGCGGATTTGCATTAAAAGAGGGTGGCTGGACCGGTAAGGATTCGAGTACAAATGCCGTTGGTGTTGGTCAATTTACAGTAGGCACATGGAGAGGCTTAATTAAAAATTTTCCACAAGAAGCCGCTGCTATCGGTATGACTGATATTAATGATAGTAATAAACTAAAAGCGAATGACCCACGGCGCGATAAAAGGGTGAATTCCATGGCGATGGCTTTATACATCACTAAGGAAATTGACCCTGCTTTAAAACGTTATGGCATACCAATCACAGATGAAAATCGCTATCTAGTCTACAATATTGGCAATGGCGTTTTACCTTTACTTGCAGGAAAAACAATTAAAAATACGAAACTGCGTAAAGACATTGAGAGAGCAATGAAACTAAATGGCAAAAAAGCCAATGAAACCCAGCAGCAATGGCTTAAACGTCAAGGAGGTAGTATTAATACCTTTAAAGCCAAAGCAAATGTGATTAATAATCCATCAACTAAACCAGCACAGCAGGTACAGAAAGCAATTCAGACTAAAAAAGAGGCTAATACACAGGCAGTTCAGTCTAAGCAGGTAAATATCAAGCCACAGGATGTTGCACCATCACCACCTAAACCGACTAACTCGGCACGTCAGCTTGCTCTGGCCGGCTATGTCAGCACGCAAACTGAAAACGGTTCCATTGCACATATTCCAACTAGACAAGTATCACAACCACGGATTGCGCATGTCGTCAGCGGAGGGACAAATGCCTAAATAATCTGCCTGCTTCTTGATTTCTTAAATCAATGTGATTGATAATCACATAAATATTTACTTCAACAAAGTTTATAGAATGAAAAAAATACTGATTCTATTATTGTGTATGTCATTTCCCGCATTGCCGGCTTTTGCTGAGTATAAAAAAGATGAATGTGTTTTAATCAAAGGAAATAATATTACACGGGGAATGTGTAAAAGCGACAGATTTTATTCTAAAGGTTTTGATGCAGGTGTTATTTTTAAGGGTGAAAAATACACAATAACTGTGATCGATTGCAGTAATTATAGAATTGGAGCTTGTAAAATAATTAGTTTATACAGGGATGCTGATCCAAGTTTGAAAACAGATGCAATCGAACAATATCGCAACGATAACCTGGAATTAACAAAGAGCGAAGACGCTAAATTCTACTGTTTAAAGCGAAAGAAATCTACAAAAAACCCGTATGAACTCTGTATTTTAAATTGATTATAAAAGTATTAAAACACAAATAAAACATATTGTTTTTATATCCAAATTAATTTATGGGTGGTTCCCTGCTTTTTTGCATTATTTTAATTTACGTACAAAATAATATGCAGAATCGCCACCTGTTTGAATAAAAATCCCATCGTTTGGAGATAGTATTACAAATTCTTCGGATCCGTCTCCGCAATTAGAATCAACATATATTGATTTATAACTCTGATCTTTATTTATAAATGTTTTGATTAATTGTAATCTTCCAATATAAATATCATAATGGTTTTTATCTTTGTCGTCATCAAGCATGTAACTAATAGCCATATCTAGATCGTCAAGTAATTCTTTACCTGTACGGGTAAGCATTTCTTGCTTATGTAAAACTTTGCCAAAGCATTTCTTAGTCAAATTTTCTTTATAGAATTCTTCGAATCCATGATTCGAAATAACCACAGGTTCTTCACCACCAACCCAAGTACCATAGCTATCATCAATAGAATTATTAAATGCAAAAGCAATTTGAGTTGTAACTACACAAAATAGTGTTAACAGGCATTTCTTAATCATAATATCTTTTTTCATTCTCATAACATAATTAAAATTATCAATGTATTTATATTGTTGTGCAACAAATTTATTAAATATCAAGCCAGAGGATGTTGTACCATCCTCCTCTGGCCGGCTATGTCAGCACGCAAACTGAAAACGGTTCCATTGCACATATTCCAACTAGACAAGTATCACAACCACGGATTACGCATGTCGTTAGTGGTGGTACTACAGGTTGATGTAACTTTTAATTATTAAGATAATATACAAATAAATACATTAATTATCGAAAGAAAATAATGCTTAAAAAATTTGCTTTTTTTACATTAGTATTTTTTCTTACTGCGTTTGCTAATGCAGAGGATTTTGAAAATGATTCTTTACCTCCAGAAGCATTCAAAAAAGATGAATGTGTCTTGATTCAAAAAGGTAAAATTACTCATGGCGCATGTTTAGCTCATTCTTTTTATTTTAAAAGAGGTATTAATGCAGCAATTCTATTCAATGGTATTAAATATCAAGCTGACTTCTTGAATTGCTCTGATAACCCACGACCACATTGTCGAGAAGGTCTTTTATCTTCTGAAAACGATAAAAATTCAAAATATGACGATGCTAAAGAGTTATATAGAAATGCAAACTTTAAAATTGTAAGTGATTCATATCAAAAATTTCATTGCCTTAAGCGGAAAGGAGCAGGAGAACAGGCTTATGAATTATGTTTTAAAAATGTAAATTATAGTGGAAATTAAAAATTGATTTGTAATCTATTATTAGATTAAACCCTTTGAGAATAATATGAAAAAATTATTACTGGCAATATCCATTTCTTTAATTACGCAGCTAACATTTGCTTTTGACAATCCTGTGACTGATAGTTATGGTACATGGGCAGGGAAAGGGCAATTTGGAGAAAAATATAAAATTGTTATTAATAAGCATGGATTTGAAGATTATCACAAGACTAATCTTGAAGAAAAATGCCGTGGAAAACTTTATTTTAGACAAAAATTAATTACTTATAGTGGAAAACAGCTCATTAATAAAATTAATAAATCTACCAAGATGTATCAAGGTGAAGAAGACTATAAAGAAGCGATTGCTTATTGGCAAAAAATCAAAACACGTATCAATCAAAATCAACAATATAAGGTTATCCGTGTTGATTCAGATTGCGCAGATAATTATGAAGAATTTGCCTTTTTATCTCCAAATGAGGGCATTTATATTCATAGTGATCCAGAAGATTCTTATGACTATTTACGTAAGATTCATTAATCAGCTAAAGAATTGTTTAATTTATAATATTTGTTGTTTTTACACATATATTTATTTTGATTTGTTAGCTTAAGTTACAATACTGAATATATTATCATCAGTCTTTCTTATCCTCCGAAAGACATTAAAGCCAGTGTTTACTGGCTTTTTTTTTATTTCAATCCATGCCCGATATAATAACCAAAAAGGTGATCTAATTCTTCTTGTTCACTTGATCCTGTTGTGACACCTATGTCGCTTGTGCAAATAATTGCATCTCTGGGTCTGGCCAGATGATCTAGTAATGCTCGAAGAGTTTCTGGTTTTTTATAGGAGTGTTTTTCTAAACTAGATTTAATTCTATCCAGCTCATCAGAAAAAGAAATCAATGCCTGTTTAAAAACACTAGCATCGAAATATCTAAAAAAACAACTTAAACGCTGATATTCAATCTCTAATTTATAATCGAAAAAACCGGTGTTCGGGCAAATTAAAATAATTCCCACATTCGAAAATTCGCGAGTTTGGATATGAGGCATAAAACGGACGACTGCAAAACGCATTGCTAGCATGTTCATATCAGTCTTCATAATAGTTCATTATTTAGTTTATTAGTTTTAATTCAAAGGGTAAATTCCTATATACATAATGAATTAAATTCATTTATAACGCAAATGCTTAAACACTATAAATACAATATCAGAAGCCAGCGCATGGCTGGCTTGATTTTGTTACAGAATCAAAATTAAGTTGGCTGGTGCTGTCTTACAGCATTTGGATTTGAAAAGGAACTTTTGCTATACATTTTGCTACGATAATTAAATCGTTTTCCATTGAATCAGTGATAGCTATATTTTCATACTGAGGGTTAGCAGCTATAGAGATAATACCTGAAGGTGTTGCCTGTAATCTCTGAACATAAACCAGATCATACAGTATGAAGACATATATCCCATTTCCGACCAAGCTTTGTATTGAGGTATCAATCAAAAGCACATCTTGATTCGAAATGTCCGGGCACATTGTGTCACCCTGGATCGACAGTAATTTAATTGTATTCTCAGATACAGGATGACTGAACAGACCATTGAACTTAGTTCGTGGTAAATCTATCCCTCTTAGTAAATCGTTACCAGTAATTAAAGATTTATTCGTAATTTCTCTGTCCAACCGATTAAAGTAAGTTTTAGTATCAAAATATCTGATAGATACAAAATTATTTTCCGGAGGGACTATACCATCTAGATAGCCGTCAGGCATACCCCATTTATATTCAATATTGCGTGCGGCCCTATCTCCGAATGCACTCTTACCATGTCTGAGTTGTGACACATGTGAATTACAGCCCATTTTTAATTCAGGGTGTTCCTTTATCCATTCATTTAACCTGCGTATCCTGAAATCTCTTATCTGTTCTTGTAGCGCGGTTTTTTTATTTTCAGGTTGTTTCATATTATTCTCTTTGAGCAAATAGAACGGTAATTGTTACACACCCGATAAACGGACTAATTCACAAAACATGCCTTGGCTGCTTAAAAACATGGATTCTACCCGAAGAATAAAAATACAACCAAATTCAGAGTTACAAAATAAATTATAAAATTTTACTTTTTACTTAATTAAAGTAAAATAAATCTTGTTCTAGATATAAACCATATTATTTTTATAATGAGTTATTCAGCTATTGCAGTAGCTAATTCAATTATTAAGGTAGCAAAAAATAAAGGAGTTAATGATTTAACTCCTATGAAGATCCAAAAACTGATGTACTTTGCTCAGTTCTTTTATTTAAAGAACTTTGAAGATAGTGCTTTGATTGATGATAACTTTGTTCGTTGGAGATTCGGTCCTGTTATTCCTTCACTTTATTATCAACTGATAAGTTATGGTTCTGGTGCTTTTAGGGATTATATTCGGATATTAACTCCTAAAAATGAGGCAATTGTATATATGATGTCGGATAATGATTTTATAAGTTGGGAGTTTCTTAATCAGGTTTTTGATAAATTCGGCCATTTAGATGTAATTTCATTATCTGTTTTAACACACCGCAAGGATTCTTCCTGGAGCACTGGTGCCATTGATACAGTTATAACCATAGATGATATGAAAAAATCATCTATATGAAAATTAACTACTTGTTGTATATTTAAGATATAAATATAATATATTTACAACTAAAGGGGATAGAATGATTAATGGCTTTGAATGGAATCCGGAAAAAGCAGCAAGCAATATCAAAAAGCACGGCGTCTCATTTGATGAAGCTGTTACAGTATTTTGGGACAAAAATGCCTTGATAATTAATGATCCAGATCATTCCGAAGATGAAGACCGTTTCATATTGCTAGGAGTGAGTGAGAATTTACGCATATTAGTAGTTATTCATTGTGAAAGAGGCGATACAATCCGTTTGATTTCTGCAAGGACGGCCACCAAGCGAGAACGCAAACAATACGAGGCACATTTATGAAAAAAGAGTACGATTTTAGTCAGGCAAAACGCAATCCGTATTCCGGACAGCTAAAGAAAATAATCACTATCCGGATTGATGAAGATAGTATTACTTATTTCAAAGATATGGCCGATGAAACCGGATTACCATATCAGGTTTTAATGAATATGTATTTAAAAGATTGCGCCGAAAATAAGCGCAAGCTTGATATTAAATGGACTAAGTGAATTTTAGAGAATTGAATAAGCTGCCAATAGGCAGCTTTTTTGTTGGTGGGACTGGCAGGCATCGAACCTGCGACCAATGAATTATGAGTTCACTGCTCTTACCACTGAGCTACAGTCCCGATATTTTCACAAGACAAAGAGAAATAACCCGACCCGTTAAGGGTGGTCAGCTTCAGGTACTGACCAAACTCTAATCTACCGCCCTACTCAATTACCCAAAAATAAACTGCTGCAAATTAGAGGTACTACCCTTACTTATGTACTGCACCCGCCTGATCGGTATCTCATAGAGTAAGTTAATTTGTTACACAAATTAAACGTTTGCAATTGGTATTGTGGTGATAAAAAAACGTAAATTTAAAACCACAAAAACATCATAGCACAGCTAATTTTATAAAGTAAAATATTTTTTATATATTTATAAATTTATTTTGAAAATAAAAACAAAAAACATATATAAATCATAAATAAATAATGAAAATATTAATATTATTATTTACTTAATTTTAGTAAAATGTATATACAATTTTGGCTAAATTCTTGCCAAATTGTGAAGCAAAGGGAACAAAGATTTTTAACTGAAAAACCAACAGTAAGATTGGCGGATATTTCTACGGATAAGATATATGGTTAATGATGATAGTGGTAATAAGGTAGATAGCCCGCGCTTAGAATCTGAAAAAGCTGTAAGTGATGCCGGCATGTCTTCAAGGGTAAAAGAAGCATTCACAAGCTTTGTAGGCACCGGAATATGCGAGATTAAACCCATTACCCAGCAATTAAAGAAGTTCTGCCAGCGTCCGCAAGCCGAACGGTTTCGAATTGCACCGTCCAGGATGGTAGATGATGTTGAGGCCATGCTTAAAAGTATCTGGCGTAATGATAATGACAATAACGAGGCGGTTGATGCCTGTTTGCCAGTAATTGTGATTGCTTTCGGTTCTGCAATGAGGCCGGCACAACCTTCTCGTGGCTGGTCAAGAGTGCAGGGCGAACCTATGTTATTAACTCAGGATGATTCTGTTTACTATGATACGCGCCTGGCTTTTAAAGAGTGGGACGTACAGATTGCTGTCTTTGCGCACGAACAGGAATCCATTACCTGCATTATGGATTTTCTGCGCATGTATTTTTTCCGCTTTAAAAATCATCGCTGGCCAATTGCATGGAAACATGACGGTAAACCCTTTAATACATGGGGAATGCTTAGCGATGGTTTTGAAATTGAAGAAATGGCAGTACCCATATCAGGGCGTACTAATATTATCTGCCACGCCTTTAATTTCCCGATTACTTTCATGATGCCGTATATCGCGGATGAAGTACCGACTATCAAAAGTGTGGATATGCAGATTGAGCCTAATTCGAATATGAAAGTGAAGGGAATTGTTACCAGTCAGACAGAACAGGATTGGCCATCATGTTAATTCAGCTTGAAAACGGTAGTTATATTGATGGTTCGGCTATATTTTCGGCCATTATCCGCAGTTCACTGGTACCGATTCCTTACACCCTTGAAGCCACTATCCGCATTGATGAATCTATCGCACCTTTTTTGCAAGAAGGAAAGGAGTTATTAGTTGGTCCTTATCAGATACCGGTAACCATTAATTATGTTCGCGACAATATCAGTGATGTTTATCAGGGTGGAATGGTACAGCTTCGGCAAATTATTGCCTTGCACAGTAATACTATCGCGATAAGCTATGTTGCGAATAAGGGTATTTTTTTGGAAAAAACCAGCCTGTCTAAAATTTATAAGGCTTGCGGAGCGAAAGCAACCATTGAGAAAGATTTTGTCGTAAATAAGTTCTATTTGTATAAGGGCAAGTATCCAAGCCACCAAATACAGGAAATCTGTCAGGAACATAGCGGTGTTGTACATATTGTGCCGGAAACAAATACTATTGAATTTGCCCGGATTTACGATTTATCCAATCAAGAACCAAAGATGGGGATTGGTGACCGGATACTGAGTGATCATACTCAGCGCAGTGAATTTCTGGAACGGCATGAGGTACCTTCATATGTAAGCTGTGCAAACGATGGCAGTGCCATCAGAGGTAATTTTGATAAAAAACGTAATGTAGTCTTTGTTCCGGAAAAAACTCAGGCTGAACTAAATGCGATGACTGATGTCCTGATCAACGCCAAGGTACTGCCCAGCCGTTATGCGCCGGAAATCAATGCTGGAGATGTTATTCAAACCGGCGGCTGTAAGTTTGTCATTATTACTGCGGCACATTCTTTTATGCAGGCGGCGGGTACAGGCGGATCTGGTGAGGAAAGTTGTTCCAGATTCTGGTTAGGCGTAAGAAATCCGGGAGAGGGTAGTAATGAGTAGTAGTTTATATGCAGCGGTAGTTAAAGAATATATACCGGCAAAACATAGGGCGCGAGTAGAGATATTCGGGTTAACAGATAACAATTCGGGTATCTATCCTGAAGCAGAGATTGCTTACCCTATAGGTGACCTTCATTCAGATACTGAAATACTGATACAAGAGGGTGATGCTGTCTGGGTGTCTTTTGCAATAGCTAATGATGTCCGCGTTCCGCTTATTATGGCTTATCGCAATCCGCCTACAGGTAACATGACAGAAATCAGACGTTTCAGACAGAAAAATATTGAGCTGATTGCAACCGGCTCTGTGCTCATTGATGCACCTGATATCAAGATCAAATCTCAAAATACAACTTTGGATCATACCCAGATGACCGCAACCGGAGTAAATACGCTGTTGAGCCAGACGAATCTCGATGGCGGAGCCACTACTTCCGAGGGCGGTGCTCCAGTGATTACCGGCGGTCTTAAAGTGAAAGACGGAACCGTAGAACATAATGGTAAGAATATCGGCGATACACATACGCATATCAGCAGCGAGCCAGGAAGTCCTACATCTGTACCAGTCTGAAGTCAGATAGTTTCAAAACCAGCCACCCTGGAAAGGGTGGTTTTTTTTATCCGTCTAAGAAAAAGGAACATGCCCTTAGTGATGCTTTTTTAGGCAATAACATTAAACGTGTTACTTCACTAACAAAAGGAGTGCTCAGGCATGAGCTTTATATTAAGGGTGCTGTCGAAAACGCAGTCGGTGCTCGGTTTTATTTTGGATCTACGTTTTTTGCCGGATAAATTTCAGCAATGGATTTTTGGTACATGTACTCGCGCAATTGAAATGCTTAACAGTGCCGTTATGCTTGGCTTTGCACTTGTATTCCATGTTAGCGGTAAGGAAATACTGCATGAAGATTTATATGCCAAATTTCAGCATATTCCCCCGAATCTGATGGTTATCGTTCTGACTGGTACCGCGCTTCTCCAGCTTTACGCTGCTATTTACCAATCAAATAAAAGCAATATCTGGTCAGGATGGTTACTGATATGGTCGGCTCTTGTCTGGTCGGTAATCGCAGGGACTTTCTGGGCCGCGTATCCGCCATTGTCTACCGGTATGTTCACTTATCTGATTTTCGCATTCTTTTGCGGACTGGCTGGTTTCAGTCTCATCAGATACACCAAAAAGCTTGAAGACCAAAAAAAATTAAAAAGAAGGCGGTAAGTAATGGATAGCGTATTTTCGCTAGCGAATTGCTTTGCCCTTGCAGGTGGTTTTTTGGGTTCTCTGGTTGTTTCTGACCATAAACGCTATGGAGTGTTACTAACTTTGATTTTGGTTGTTATAGGCATGGTTTTTGCCGCTGCCATTACAGAGTATCTGTTACCACCCAATCACCCATGGCTGTTTGCTGGTGCCGGTGTATTTGCCGGAATGACAACAACCTCTTTGCTGGACGCTTTTAAGGCTACAGCTCCAAGACTATCTCAAAAACTAATTAATTCTGTTTGTAGCAAAGCAGAACGCTTGATAGGCGATTCTGAACATAAAAAAGATGAAGGAAATTTGAAATGAATGAATTAGCATGGATTAGTGAAGCACGTAAATACATCGGGTTACGTGAGATTAAAGGCGCTAAACATAACCCGACAATCATAAAATGGCTTGACGATATGGGGAAGTACGGTATGGAAAGCAAAGCATGGTGGCGTGATGATGAGACACCATGGTGCGGTTTATTTGTCGGGCACTGTTTGGGTGAAACTGGGCGGTATGTGGTCAAAAACTGGTTCAGGGCAAGAGAATGGGATAATGCTCAATTAATGACTAAGCTGGATAAGCCCGCATATGGCTGTATTGTTACCTTTACCCGGCAGGGTGGCGGTCATGTTGGTTTTGTTGTGGGCGTAGATGCAAAAAACAATCTGATGGTACTAGGCGGTAATCAAGGGGATGAAGTCAAAATTGCCGCTTTTTCACGCAGTAGGGTAACAGGTTATTACTGGCCTAGCATATGGTCTGGTAAAGCAGTTAAATCATCTCCTTTACCTGGTCGATATGCGCTCCCTGTTCTAACTTCTTCCGGAAAACTAAGCACAAATGAGGCTTAAGTATGAAAGTTGAGACTTATTTAGATCTTAGTTTTATTGGACCACATACCAAGATTTTTAAACATAATGATCAACTTTACGTGCCTATGCGTTCAATCGTAGAAAATATAGGTTTAAGCTGGCCATCACAATATAAAAAGCTAAAGAAAAGCTTTAATAATTGTATTGCTGAGATAGTTGTGTCTGGGAATAATGGACAAAGCAGGCGCATGTTATGCTTGCTATTAAAGAAGCTTTTAAGCTGGATGATGTTAATTAATCCCAATCAAGTAGCCGCTGATAAGAAGCAAAGCATCATTAATTATCAGGATGAATGCGCGGACTTTTTGTTTTATTACTGGACTGTTCCTAATTTTGCCCATTTAGTTAAATCATTAAATTAATCATTCAATGTTTTTGACTTGTGATGACAGAAACCCAGTAAAGTACAGCTTTACTGGGTTTTATTATATGGTATAGGAGTTGAAACTATAAAATAAAGGCCAGCTAGGTGCTGGCTTTTTTAAGAATATTACAGCACAAATACCTGATTCTTTTATCCAATCCAATTTTGGATTGGTTGAGTATATTGATGGTAAAGGCCAACTTCGCCCAATGTATGAATGGCAAAAAAATACCCTCAAGCCGGGGGAGTTTTTGAGGGCTTTAAATGTACTAAAGGGGAAACATAAATTAATAATATATAAATAAGTTTAAATAGTCAATACACAGCAGCCGTTATGGCTGCTTTTTTATTCATGAAAGGTTAGATATGTACAAACTAGGCAGTCGTTCTCTGAACAATTTACGTGACGTTGATGCCAATCTGGTTAAGGTCGTTAAGCGAGCTATTGAAATCACTAAGCAGGATTTTACCGTCATTGAGGGGACTACAATCTATTTAACAATTCTAAGCTGATTTCTTGAGTTTTTTGTTAACTTGAATATTAGATCTGAAATGTCATTTTCATGTATATTTAATTGGTTTGCGATCTCTTTTATTGAGATGTTGTCTTCTTCTAATAGGAGAAGTAATTTTTCCCAAACCTTTGATGTTTCTTTCTTCATTGGTCTTGGTTCATTTGTTCGGTATTTCAGTTGAGCGAACTGTGGGCATAATACTCTGTTATATACCCATTCTGTAATCATATTTAAACTATACATCCGAGACGCTAATGCCGTAATAGATACACCAAATATTGCCTTTAGTTTTAAAAGTTGCTCAATACTAATTTGAGTAATTTGATATTGGCGTAAAGCCTGTTCTGGCATCAAAAATGCCGCCGCAAAAGTATTAGCGTCTTTTTCTATTTGCCTGGTATCTTCGCCATCATTGTTATTAACATTAAAGGAACCATCATGTTTCATACTTGAAGTATCGCGAATTAAATGTCCTAATTCATGAGCCGCATCAAATCTGCTTCGTTCAGCCGATTTTTGATTATTGAGAAATATAAAAGGAGTGCTATTATTCCATACACAAAAAGCATCTATCTCTTTCGCCTTTGCAGATATAGAAAAGATTCTTATACCTTTTGATTCCAGTAGTGCAATAAGATTAGGAATAGGTTTATTACCTAAGCTCCATTCTAACCTTAATATCTGTGCAGCTGTTTCAGGCGGAAGAGAGGATAAATCAGGAAGATTTGCTGTTTTTAGTTCAAACTTTTTATTAATCCAATCATCCAAAATAAAAGCAGTTACACCATAGCTTAAAGCCATTTTTTTGTATTTTGCAGGCATTCTGGCATAAGATCTAAAACTGACAGCATGCTCACTAATAACAGGTAAATCATCCCTTTTAAAAAAATCAGGAGAGAATTTTAAGATTCTCCCCAATGTTTTTAGATCAGGTTCACTTATTCCTTTAAGATAATTAGTTATTGTTCTAGGTGTTACCTCCATCATTTTCGCCAGATCTGCTTTTGATAATCCGCGTAGATCTAAAGCAAATTTAAGTTGATCTGGATTGAACATTATGATTACCTCTTATCTATAGCTAATAAAAAAGCCAGCTGAGGCTGGCATGTCTACTGATCCACACAAGCACACTTGTTTAAATGTGCTTGGATTGATTAGCCTAAGTTCAAAATTAAAGCCCACTGTTTAGTGGGCTTTTTTGTATTCCTTTTCTAACGCTTCAATTATTAGATTCATGTCTTTTATTAAGTCCTCACGAGTTCCATAAAGTTGGAAGGTCTCTAATAAGACTTGGTGAAAAGAATCTCTATCTCTATATTTAAAATAAATATATGGTCTGCCAAACGACCACATGACATTCATATCAAGCCATAATTTGGTTCCGGCTTCGGGTTCAGATGTCAAATAGTTTAATTGTTCTTTATGCGATATGTAGAAGTTCCTTACGAATTCAGCAGCCCTTACAACATCCTCTTTAGTTGGATAAACTCTATGCAGGGCAAGCCATCTTTTTTCTAAATCTTTATCTTCCCACCTATAGAATGAATAAAATGGGTCTTTCTGAATATGCAAAACATAATATTCTTGCCCTAACTCAGGAGCCTCTACTAAATAATTAACTTGTCCAGTCATTTCGAATTCCTTTTTATTGCAGGCTATAAATCTCAATTAAAAAGCCAACGGTTAGCTGGCTTTATTTATGTTCATCAGAACGCTTATAAGAAATCTTTCCTTTAACTCTACCACCATTAATATTTTCAATGGTGAAAGTGTTAACGTCTCCCCTAATCAATCCGCCATCGTTGATAATTTCATCGGCATCAACATCTCCATGTATCTGACCACCATTGATATTTTTAATTTTAATAGTGTTAATGTTTCCTTTTATTACTCCACCATTAATATTTTCAATTTTAATAGTTTTAACGTATCCCTGAATCTCTCCACTATCATTAATAATTTCATCAGCATCAACGTCACCGTGGAGATAACCGCCATTAACTTTAATAACATTAGCTTTAGTATTCCCGAAAATATGAGCAGAATTACGCAAGCTTATACTATTAGCTTTAATTTGTGAGTAAAGATATGCATATTCACCAAGATCAATCTCATCAGCATTTATAAAGTCTTTATTGGTGGAGGCCTCCCCATATTTATTAACTGTTAATTTCCCATCTACCTTAAGACTTCCTTTGATATAAAAGAACTCTTGAGTAGAAATATCGCCCTTAATATGAACATCATTGGGGTAAAAAAGATTACCTATTAAAGTATTAAGCTCTAAAGGTGGATAAGTGATAGGCAAGATATCTACCAACCATTCCCCAAGATCTCTATAATTGAACTTTTCGCATTGCTTTAGTACCTCTAAAGCCTCTCCGCCATTAGGGAAATGCTGTTTAAAAGCTTGAAACCCATCTTTATAAGCTCCCACTTTTTCAATCCATTCTTGAGTAACTATAAATTCTTCTTCTTTGGCTTCCATTTTTATTCTCCAATAAAAAAGCCAGCAAATAGCTGGCTTTTCCTATATTATGTATCTGATTTATTGATGTTGACATATATAGGTATTCGATTGGTATTAATCTCTAGTTTCCCTTCAAATTTAATTTTTCCTTTTATATAAATCGAAAATTCTGAATTGTCATCAATAATTACATCACCTTTAACAATAACATCGCCATTATGAACAATACTATCTTGTAATGTATCAACCACTACAGGTGTATCTGTGGGAGGTACTTGTTGTAACAGCCAATCTACAAAATGTGAATAGTCCTCTTCTAGTTCTGGTATTAATTTTGGTATTTCTGAGATTTTAGCACCATGAGGAAAAACCTCATTAAATGCATCTTCAAATAATTTAAGATCATCATTTTTAAAAAATTTATTCTCATACTTTTCAACGATGTCACGGGTAATTATCAGCTCGTTTTCCATGTTTCATTCCTTTTGCTTCAATAAAAAAGCCAGCGGTTAGCTGGCTTGGGTTAGTTAATCAGGTTTAGTTAATTAAATTGGTATTGTCTGCTTTAAGACTACGTACATCTTCAACCGTGGTGGAGATCACCACAGTTGAATTCTGGCAAGATTTCTATCCTAGCATTGGGGGAAATATCAAAAATCCCAACCTTCAGAATAAATTGTGTTCATAATAAGCCTCTTTAGTTTCAGTGGAGATTACAATAACTTTAACTCGGTCGTTGTTAGATAATCAAAATAAAATATAATCACGACAACTGAACAATAGTTAATGCTTATACTTAGAAGCAAAACTACGGTTTAGTTGTAGAAATCGAATTTTAATGACAAATAATTTTTGCCTTATTTAAGCCAAACTGAACTAAAATCAAATTAAATGAACTAAAATGTGCAGGCGGTTCATTTATTAAAAAACAATAACTTAGATAATTATTTATCAGACTTTTAATCCGTTGGTCGAGCGTTCGAATCGCTCACGACCCACCATTTCTCCTCCATATATTCTAATATTCTACGCATTTTATCATTTCTTCCCTTGTATTATCTGTTGTGACAAAACTGTGTCATTTTGATGTCATGATATTGTTAATCTTTAATGCAGGCTGGATTAAATGTTTCAGTACTAAATGAGCATATCTTTCATCTATCTCTAGAGATTTCTAGCCACTCATATCTAATGCCATGCATTGAAACACTATCTTCAACTAGCCTAGTAGCCCATGTATATCATGAATCATGCTGGCTGAATTCTCACTCAAAGCTTCTGCTGTTCATGTATTCCTGATTTCAGTGCTACCAGTAATAGTATTTCTAGATCCGAGCTATTTAAGCTCATATTGTATTTTTTAAGTAATAATCAAAATTCGCTACTCTTGTTTGTAGGCCGTTTAATTCCAGATATGTCTACATTAGATACTTTAGCCTGTATTAATTGAATAATATCACCTTTAAATCGCTAAAATTTAAAAGATTTTTTCATAGTAATTTTATAAATTCTTCAGCTGAAATACCCATAACCTAATTCTCAGTTATAAAAATTTAAAAAAATATATCGTTAAAATAGATAAGATAATTAAATTGATTTGAACTCAAAAAATTTGCTGATTTAAGTCTTTATTTCCTGAGTATTTTGAAAAATGACTAAAAAACAAATTAAGAATAAGGACTTTTAAACTAAATTCGCTCCCGCTTCGGATGGGCAACAGCCAGTAAAGCAGAGCTATTTGCCAGATACTGCTTATGCTGAAGAGCCGGAGAAGGCTAAGTTACCGGTTTTTTATTATTTGAAGGTTTCTGCTGGAATGTGGTTCTGATTTGATTAATACAGTAGTTGAAATGATTAAGAATGATTAATTTTATCAGCTACTACTTTGACTAGAAAATTGGAACTGTTGTTACAGAGCAGTAGAACTGTAAAATTTATTAATAAGAATAATATTAAATATACCAAGTATAGGCTGAATGTTGTATAAATAATTTCTTAATAATTAAAATTTGAAATTATATAAATAATTTGGTTGAAAATTTGATTTTTATAATAAACATATGTTAGAAATTATTTATATTTTAATTATGTAAATTGCGAAGAAATTATGATAAAAATCAATAGCAGATTTGCCATGCTTTTCTTATGCTTTTTTTTCTCACAATCAGGATTTGCAAGAATCACAACTAATGCACATGATCCGGAAGTGAAGTCAAAATGTGCAGATGGCACATATTCAACTTCAACCGGAAGGGGTACATGTTCTCATCATGGCGGGGTTGTTTATGATGATTTGCCAACAAGAAGAGAATCAAATAAAAAACCAAAAACTGAACAACCAAAAAATACTATTAAATGTAATGATGGAACTTCAACTAAAGCAGGAAAAGGGGCCTGTTCGCGACACGGTGGAATAGCACGATAGAAATTTAAGCAATAGTGTGAGAATAATATTTTTAAAGTAGTATTCTGCACTTAAAAATATTTAAATTTAAGAAAGGCTATTGCTGCTTTTATACAATTACTTTGGTTGCCTGTGCAGCCAAAGTAATGAGTAACTGTATAAAGAGACTCAAATTCTGATAAGTTTAATTAAAGTAAGTCGTGAGCAGATTTAATAAGGATTGATTTTTACCATTGACTACCAGTTAAATAAGTATCATATTTTATTTTTAGTGTTCAATATCGGAGCATTATTATTTTGCGATTGCTGTTGATTAGGATCATGTACAGATTTATCAAAAATAGCTGAGAATTCCGATGGCAATTTACTGATAATTCTGGCTTGTTATATCATTTTCATACTATTCTCTGGCCATTTTGGTATAGTTGCTGACGATTTTATTTAGAGTTGTGACATACTTCCTTTATAAAAGGTGTGCTGGTCACTCATTATGTTGCAGTGTCTCAATAAGCTCTTTTGCTATTTTTTAGGTACATTGCTTACATATCCATATTTATGCATGGAATACGATATGAATTCTTTGCTTTAATTGTTACTTCTCTATACTGGGAGTGTGTGGCCGTATAGGTACCCCTTATTCTCAGATTTTTCTGCAAAAGGTAAATGTCATTCATATAAATTATTCTTATGTGAATTTGGTCTATATTCAAATTTGTCCGCCGATAAAAAACACAATGAAGTATGTGTGGATGTAGTGTTCATCTGCCCGTTCTGTATCCGTATATAACGCAAATACATATGAAGCCTTTTAACTGTAAAATTACCTTGATGCATTCTTTATAAACTCTGGCAATATTTCGGCGGACATACAGAGGATAATATTGCGTGCTTCACGCCTTTTGTTAAGCTCGATATTCAAATTTTATTACAGTCACTTATCTGACTACGTATTTATTTTATTTTAAAATTTCTATCTATTCTGATTTCCGATCTCTGCTTCACTGTTCAGGAAGAAGTAATCGAGATGATCGCGTATACCTTTTAATCTATTGGGCGGGCGTTCGAGTCGCTCACGACCCGCCAATCACCTTCAGAATCTATATTAAGGTAGTAATTCTGGCGATTATTTATACAAAATTCAATTTAAATAAATTTTTTAATTATCAATTTTAAGCCAGCATATTAGGTTTGTATTCTGGTGATACCAATGCCTTTTTTCTGACAAAACAGAATACATTCGTTTTTGATATATCTAATTAATAATATCGGATTAATTTTGCTGTATTCATTCAAATTTATGTTTTTAAATAAATATAAAATAAACCATATTTATTGATAATTAGCTAATTATTTCATTGATGTTCAGTAAGGTATTCGACTATTCAGGTGTTGGTTATTTCAAGAAAATAAAAATAATAACAGTAAATAACTTTAAATACTGCATTTTACTATTAATCAGTTATTTAAAAAATTCTATTATTCATTAAATCTTCGGGTCAGTACTTCAATATGTTATTCATATAAAATAAATCTCTATCTGTTTTGTAATCTATACATTAAAATTAAATGCAATTAAAACTAATTGAATAAAATTTTATATAATAATATTTATTTTAAAATTCTAAAAATATAAAAATTGATTATTTTCTTTATAAAGTGTTAATATGAATTGCATTAGATGTTATTGGTATTAACTAAAGTTAACTATAAAATTTAAGTTTAAATTTTAATCTTGAGATTATAATCAATGAATAAGATATATAAATTAATTTGGAATGCCAGAGAACAGACTTATGTTGTAACTTCTGAGTTGGCTCGCAAAAGTGGGAAAGTAGTTGGAGCCAAGATTGTCACAACAGTGATTGGTGCACTGGCTTTAACTGCAAATGTAGCTCAGGCTCAGTGTGTTTCTACTTCGGAGCAAAATCAGATATGTACTAATGCAGCAGGGGAACTTGTCATTTCAGATAGGGACAGACCTGATGGCAAGGATAATGCATTCATTGGTATTCCTTCTGTTGATCCAATTACATCACAGGAAGGGATTTTTGACGTTCTTGGCTTGGCGGATGGTCAAAATATAAGAGTTGAAAGCGAACGTACCGGCCAGACAGGCAGTCTTTGGGGAATAAATTCCGGAACAGGCGAAACAATAATCAATATTTCCGGAGATGTTATTTCGTCAGGGAATGAAATGATACCAGGTGATACAGATACACCAAAATTTGACGATGCTGTTTCAATAACCAATTCTGAAGATACTACCAATTTGACTGTAAACCAGACTGCAAGCAGCAGTACTATTAAGGGTGAAAATATTGGTATTACAACTTCTAATAGCGGTAAAGGATCTACCAATATAAATGTTGCCGGTACGGTACAAGCTAAGGCGGGTATTTATGCAGATAATGGGCAAGACTCAAAAGCAATTAATATTAGTCAGGCTGAAACAGGCAATATTGAAGGTTCAGTTAATGGAATCGTGGTGAATAATCAGGGTATTGATGCTATCAATATCAATATTAGCGGAAATGTTACAGGCGAAGGAACGGGAACCGGATCAGTACCTGTGGATACTGATGATACCATAGATCCGATGAATCCGAATGGTGACATATTTAATACTGGTAGTGGAATTATTGCTGAAAATCAAGAAAATGCGACTGATATCAATATTAATCAATTAGAAGAAAGCAGTAGAATTCAGGGTACAGCAACAGGCATCAGTGCTGTTAATTCCGGTACCGGATCTACAACTATTACCACAGTGGGTACAGTGATTGCAGATGGACCGGAGAAGAATGGTACAGGCATTTCTGTTTTCAATGGTGAAACAGCGAATGCAATCAATATTACTCAGACAAAAGGTAGTATTAAAGGTAAAGAAACCGGAATTGCTGCGACAAATTTAGGTAAAGGTGACACCGAAATCACAACCGGAGGTGATGTAACGGGTACTAGTGGTGCTGGTATACAGGCGACTAATATTGATTGGACGGATTCTGGTGAGAAAAGCAGCATAGCAGTAAAGCAGACCGGAGGAAGCATTACAGGCGGTACTGATGGTATCAGTGCAATAAATACGACCGGCGGTGCAGTATCAGTGGAAACATCCGGTCAGGTAACAGGTAATGCAGGTGCAGGTATTCTGGCGGTTTCAGGTACAGCTGATGCAGATGCAGATGATGTAAGCATAGATGATTGGTACAATAGTCAGAAATTAGCCGGTAAGAACATTGCAGATAGTACCCGAGCTTCATCTGAGGGAATTAATGTTACTCAGAATGATGGAGATATAACTGGTTTTAACAGTGGTATTGAAGTTAATAATCATGGATCAGGTGCTACTAATATTGAAATTAACGGAAAGGTAAAGGCAACCAGTACTGAAACAGTATTAGAAGATCCTGAGGATTTAAATAGTAATAAATACAATACTAGTAACGGAATTATTGTTTCAAATGGTGCTAATACAACTGATATCAATATTAATCAGTTAAAAGACAGCAGTGAAATTCGGGGAGACGCAGCAGGCATCAATGCTGTTAATTCCGGTACCGGATCTACAACTATTAACACTGCAGGTACAGTGATTGCAGACGAACTGGGAATAAATGGCACAGGCATTTCTGCTTACAATGGTGAAACAGCGAATGCAATCAATATTACTCAGACAACAGGTAGTATTAAAGGTAAAGAAACCGGAATTGCTGCGACAAATTTAGGTAAAGGTGATACCAAAATCACAACCGGAGGTAATGTAACAGGTACTAGTGGTGCTGGTATACAGGCAACTAATATTAACTGGGCGGATTCTGGTGAGAAAAGAGTTATAGCAGTAAATCAGACCGGAGGAAGCATTACTGGCGGTACTGATGGTATCAGTATAATAAATGCAACTGGCGGAGCTGTGTCAATAGAAACGTCAGGTAAGGTGGTGGGTGGTACCGGTGCAGGCATCTCTACCAATGGTTTACCAGCTTCAAACAGTAGTATTATCCTTAATAAGGGAGCAGATGTTTCTGCTGCATCAGGTATTGCAATTGAAGATGGCGATAGCAACTCCTTACTTACCATTAATAGCGGAGCAAAAGTAACCGGTAATATTAATCTGGGTCATGGTAGTGATATTCTCACTATCAATAATGGTGCTGATATTACTGGTCTTACTATGCTGGACGGTGGCAATGATATAGATGATAGTAAAGACAACAGTAATGACCAACTCTACCTTAATACTAATCTTCGCGGTTCTTCTGCCAGTAATAGTGCAGGTGATGCGGGTATTGTTAACTGGGAAAATATCCATCTCGGACAATCAGCCAGACTAACTCTAACCGGTAACCTTAATACACAAAACCTGAATATCGGATCTGGGGCGGAAGTACAACTTGATAAGATTAACAACTCTTCCGGCAAGAATGAGGTTGCTATTTCAGGTAATGTAAACAATGCCGGTAATATTAATCTGGTTAACGGTAATGTTGGTGACCGTCTGAATATTCAGGGTGACTATCATGGTGAAAAGGGTAGTAAACTGCTTCTGGAAGTAACACCTGAGCAAAATAATGCTGATAAATTACATATTGGTGGAAATGCGAGTGGTGAGACAGCCATTGATCTAACTGAAGTTAGTGGTTTGGGGGCAAGTACAGCCGGTACAAATGGTATTGAAATTGTCTCCGTTGATGGTACTGCTGATGGCGATATTTTTACATTACTTCGCGATCATGTTGATGCCGGTGCATATGAATACAGGTTGCAAAAGAGTGAAGATAATAAATGGAATCTTTACTCTGAAAAAATGCAGGAAATCGGTACAAAAACAACTTATCGTAGAGAAGTACCTTTATATAGTGCAGTTAGTGCCCAGTTACATCAGGCAGACAGTCTGATGCTCGGTGATATGCATAAACGTATTGGTGCTACTCCTACTCCTGATGAACGGATGAGCTGGGGCAGAGTAATTGCTAATCGCAGCGATATTCGTCAGAACGGAACAGCTAATACCCGTAGTAAAGGTAACTATTCCGGTTTGCAGGTTGGTAGCGATATCTGGAGCAATAATGGTCTGCGTATTGGTGGCTACTTAGGTTATTTACATGGAAATCTTGATGTAAACGGTTTTGCCAGCGGCATTAATGGTAAGGTTGGTAAAAATAGTACTAAATCTTATTTCCTTGGTGCTTATGGTAATTACACCCGAGATAATGGTGCCTATATGGATGTTGTATTACAGGGTGCACGCCATAATGTAGATATCAAACCTGATAGCACCTCAAATAGTAAACAAAAAGGCCATGGTGTTACTGCTTCTGTTGAGGTCGGTCAGCCATTTGCTATTGGTAGCAGCAGCTGGAAATTTGAACCTCAGGCACAGATTATTCATCAATGGCTGGATTTAAATGATACTGATATCAGTGGTAATACCACGGTTAAACAGGATCATGATAATGCGTGGTTATTCCGTCTGGGCGGTCGTGTGGAAGGTAATTATCAGGTAAATAAAGGTGTGCTCCATCCTTATGCCCGGGTTAATTTCTTCTACTCACCAAATGGTGCAGATCACACTACCTTTAAAACAAAGGCTGCATCAACTACATTGAATGCCGGAGCTTCTCATGCCGATACTGAAATGGCTATTGGTAGTAGTTATGATATTACCGATAAGGTGAAAGCTTATGGTGAAATTGGTCATACATGGTCTAATGGCGGAGATTCACATGTGAAATCACCGGTAAATGGTTCTGTAGGATTGAAAGTTAACTGGTAATAAGATTACGATAATTCAATCAGAACAATAAAAAAGATTGAATCATGAATGATTCAATCCTTTTTTATTAATTGATAGTGCATTAATCTGGTAGGTAAATCAATATAACTGCATTAGTGACTACAATGATAAATTTGCAAGGTTTATATTTAAAATATTGATTATATAAGAATAATAATTGATACTGAACTTATATAATAATTTTAATTAAATAGATAATATTAGAGAAATTAAAAATATCTTGGGTTTTATGATTCGGAGTCATCCCATTTCTGCAGCAGTTCCAATGGTATAGTGTTAACTACTTCGGAAAATCGTTTGCCGACCATGCGTTCAGCCTGACGTAGCAGCGGAATGGTTGGACTACTTGGTTCATGAGCTTCAAACCAGTTACGGATGTCTTCAATACGCTGAAGTGCATCAAAGCGGTCGGTAATCGCAGCCGGCAAAAACTTCTCTGACTCATTTATTATTGTTTCTTCCGGAGAAGAAAGAGTCATTTCTGCAGTTTCAGTGATTGATGTTTCACTGGAAACTATTTGTGTATCTGCTTGTATATTGTTTTCGTCAATAGTTTCGCGTTTTGGTGCAGCCCGGGTTTCATTATCCTGTAATATTTTCAGTAATTTTTTTAACGGATTTAAATCTGGTGCTGTATTTTTCAGGATTTCATCAGCCCAGGTTTGCAGCTTATCAAGAATTGGTATAGTTTCATCCAATGCTGTCAGAGCCTGATTGGCACGTAAACGTAAATCTACCAGTTGTCGCCGAACGGAATCAGGAGCCAGTGCATCAGCAGGGCGCGGTATCGATAAAGATCGTTCCACGTCCCTGATTTGCAGCCGCAGTGCTGAATTGCTTGATAAAGTAATACTGCGAATATCTGCCATTACACCTTCCGGATCGATTAGTGCGGCCAGAGCATTGCTGCGTACCAGAGCCGCATCTTCTTCATCACCTGTTTCATCAGATTCAATCTGCGGATAGATATCTTGCGGATAAGTACTACAGGCTAATTCCAGTAACTCTAACCCATCGCGCAAGCCTGTAGCACCATTAAGCTGGATTTTGCTGCGAAGCAAGATAATATAAATCCTGATGTCCTTGGTACGCAGTAGCAATCTCAATGCATCACGTTCGACTTCATTCCAGTTTACGCCTTCCGGTTTGTTTACAAAATCCCCGTATTGCGCTTCTGGCTGTTCAGTAGAATTAGAAAGTAAAAGCAGAAATTCCGGATCGTATTCAAGGTTGCTGCCACAGGGCTGCTCATCAGACACAGGCCCAAGAAGATTGGCATATTTTGGATTTGTTTTTGATTTTTTGTTACTCATTATTTCCTCACAACTTTCTGATGCCGGCATATTGTTCAGGTTGATAGGTCATGCCGGTAACCGGAAGATCGTCTATTGATTGTCCCAGCCATGTTGTCCAGCCCAGACGCTGGTCAGCCCCAATTTGTGCCGGTGGGGCTGAACGCGGATTAAGCTGGAGTTGAATTTCCCATTCATACTCATAACCGACAAAAGCCCTGACCCACTCGATTAGCCTCGGTAAATCACGCCCGTTAGGTAAAAAATGTAAGTAGTTGTCCAGATTTAAGGGACCAATCGTCAGGCGAAATTTATGCTGGCGATCCGGTACCATTTGTCCTACCAGAGCACCTTCACCCATAACAGATGCCGGTCCGGGAATTCCTAGACGGGTACGCTCTTCATCAGCAACCGGGATCCAGTGTAATACGTATTCCTGAAGATTAAACGGGACGCCAAAATAATATGCTAATGTTGAGGTAATACCATCCGGATTACGTGCTTCACGTACCAGATGTGCCCCGGCTGCCAGTCTGGGATGAGAGGGAAGCGGGCTGTCAGTAATTTCATCAAGGCTTTGTCCGCTCAGGCTGGCAATATAAAATGAGAAATCCTCTGCATCGCCTCTGTCCAGCCCGCCACCGGCTGATTGCGCACTTTGCCAAGCATTGTAAAATTGTGTCAGATAACGATGATGAAACAGATCTGTAAAATCAACTAATGTTGTGTCACGATTACTGTCCCGCCGACTCAGGGCAGTTTCGGTATAGTGCATCGGTAACGGACCGTTTGCTCCCCATAAACCGAGTCCGTATAGCCGTATTCGAAAATTTCCTTCTGATGTCAGGGACGCATCAGCAATTTCGCGAGGCGCGAATACCAGAGAAGGTGACTGCCCGAGCCGAAATGGTTCCTGCTGAGGAAGTGCGGCATGTCCTATTGGCATTTTTAGCTGAGACTGTGCGCCAAATCGGCGCATGAGACTCAGATATCCGTAACGCCATGGTGTTTCACTTGCCCTGTTAAGAGTCTCATGCCAAGTGCTATCGGATGTATTTACCGGTTCAGCTGGCTGATTCATCAGATGGCACCCCTTCCGCCCATACGTACCGGCCAAAGTGCGATTTGTCCGCGCTGAATACTATGTAATGCAGTTTGTGTGAAAGTATTAATAGCGACATGACGCGACAAATAATGCTCCAGAATGAGACCGAACAAATAAGGACTGACACCGGAAAATCCATCTTCATCAATGGTTAGTTCACATTTAATACCACGTCCGTAAACTAAAGGACCTGCTCCTGGTAAACGTCGGGTAACCGGTTCCGTTTTTGCCCCGATCAGGCTTTGTATCTGGCGTAATTGCGGGCTGTCATGTGTCGGTACAAACAGCCGTAACATATCCCTTAATGCCTGCCCTCCCGGGCGGTGAGCCATATCTGATAATGGCAGATAATTGAAGGATAATTGCCGGATCAGACGCCAGGCAATTTCTCGTTCTGCAAAAGGTGCGCGTGGCGGGCGTGGTGGCCGAATCAGACCGATACTTTCTACTGGTACTGAATCATCAATAGACAAGTCATCAATGCCATTACGGGGAACCAGAGTGGCCAGATCACGATTGGTAAGTAAAGCTGTAGCTGACAGGTATCGCAAATATTCCGGATAAGGCGCATCATTCTGGTCAACCAGAGACAGAAAAATTTCAGTGCCGATATAATTAGTGCGTGTACCGTATTTGCGTGCATTATTGGACAGTTTGCGTTGTTCCCTGCGCAATGAAAAATAGCGGCCATAATTACCTTCATCATTATTAAGAGTATGATAAAGCGGGCGGAACGTTAGCTCTTCTGTCGTTTTGGCTCTTAATCCGTGTACGGTTTCGATAGTATAAAATTCATAATCAAGTGGTCGCGAGCGATCGGGTACCAGATGTAGTTCGGTACGTGTTGTATCCAGCTCAATACGATCGGTACGTTTACGGAACAGATTAATTAACGGTGTGCAGAACAGAGCAAACTGATCTGCGGTTGTCTGATTGATCAGCCAGCTATCAGGAATGCGGTTGAGTAAAATAACAATCTCAGCTTTATTACCGTTGATTTTATGTAAACCTGTGGCCAGACCTGTAGGTGTAAAAAAGTAAAATCTTTCCGGACAGCTGAAATATTCATGCAGCAGGTTATGTCCGTGGAAAACATCCCAGGTAAGGGGGAGTAAACCCTGACCCGGTTCTAAACCCTCGTGTACGACTGCATCACGTACATTAATATCCAGTGAACCGGTAAATTGTCCGGGCTGGCCGGCTATGGTTGCAACAGCACTGGTGTGCAGCAGTTCAAAAAGATGTGAAGCAATTCTTTCTTCTCCGCACAGATAAATAGGCAGCCGATCCAGTCCTTGAATCTGATTAAAATTGATTTCACCAAAAGTATGCAGGGTCAGGCGTAAGGCTCCGGCAACTTTGATATGTGCCGGTAAGTAACGATTCAGTAAGGGCATATCGGGAGGTGCTGCCGTTAATCGGGCCTCAGTAATCTGTATTGGCCATAGAGTAACTTCCTGACTATTGCGAAATTCACAGACTGTATTTTCTCCAACTGGAATGCCGGCGCGGAAAGATGAATGTCTGGGTACCTTAAAACCATTTATGAAATCACCTTCCGTATGGCTAGGATGCAGTTGTGCTACGGCCATGGACGGTGTTGGTGTAACATAATTCGGATAGATGACTTCCAGAAGACGCTGTGTAAACCGGGGAAATTCAGCATCAATTTTTAACTGGGTACGGGCAGTCAGAAAACAGAAAGCTTCGATCATCCTTTCTACATAAGGATCAGCGATATCTATGCCCTGCATACCCAGACGTTTGGCAATTTTGGGGTGCTGGCGTGAAAATTCAGCTGCCATTTCACGCATGTAGGTCAGTTCTTTATTGTAGTAATCGAGTAATAATGGATCCATGATTGTCTGTCAGATGATGCTAATCCTGTTGGTTTCTAGATCAAAAGCACTTTGCACAATGAATGATGTCGGATATGGTTCAGTCAGAATCCGGCCGCGTATTTCAAACAACAGAACGTTATAGTTCAGTTTTGTTTCATCTTTCATGAGTGGGGCAACACCTAATGTAGAGGCCTCCAGCCTGGGTTCGAAACGCAGGATTGCCCGGCGAATAGCTTTTTCAATATCTGCCCATTTGCGTTCATGCATATACTGACCGGCGATGGGCGGAACACCATAATTCACTACTGATGAAGCAATCTGAGGGTATTTCCCCGCATCTATTTCATCTTCCAGGTTTGTGGTATTGAGCAGTAGCATCAGATCACGCTGAACAATTTCACGTAACCGGCCGGCAGAGACTGTATAGTTATCTGAAATTTCAGTTTTGCGTCCCGGAGCATCATCGCGTAAGCGATCAAATAATGTCGGTAACAGGTGTTCTCTGGGACGCAATGGAGGAAATTGTTCAGCCATTTATTACTTCTTTATTATCTGTAAATGTACATGAAGTCATTTCCAGGATACCAATATCATTTTGATCTGTTTGCCAGGTTTTTTGTCCCAGAGCACGTACTGATGTTTGTCCGTGCTCTTGCCAGACTGTTTCCCTGCATAACATTAATGATTCCCCTGCTGATTCAGAGTCACAGCAGCGCGCAAGCAGGAAAGCGTGGTGTTCTGATCCGTCCTTCAGTGTTATCAGTGCCGGTTTCCATAGTAAATCGAGAATAGTTTTGGGTTGTTCAGAAGAAATAGCACTTAGTTGTTCAAAAGGCAGCCATGTATAGATACCTCCGGTTACCAGTTCAATAGCAGGACCTAACCATGTGTCACTGTCTGCAATCCATGCAAATTCACCGCCTGGTTCAATAACACCGGAAACATCTTTACCGGATCCAAGTGCTCCTTCTCTGATTTCATCAGCTTTTTCTTCATTCCCTGACTGATTCAGGGTAATTGCGTCAAGTAACCGATCCACCCAAGCTGGTGGTGGCTGAATAAATCCCGGACGTTTGCGGCCGGCAAAACATTCTTTCCGATAGATTTCACAGGTAATCAGCCCTCTGTAAGCATGTGCTTCCTGTTCAAATCCTGATTGCATTTGCGCACAAACCTGCAGTTGTTTCAATGCTCGCTGCCAGTCACCCAACAGGCATAATAACTGAAATAACAGCCAGCGCTGAGCAGGGTCTGTCGGGCTAATTTTGATTTGTTGTTCAGTCTCCTGAATCAGCGTAGTGATTGACCGGTCTGCCATCCATTGTTGTAGGGTTGATGGTTTATCATGATTACTGCTGGTGATTGTCATCGGTAGAATCCTTTTGATAATTATTAGAAAATTGTGTCATACGGTAATGACTGTCCACACTTACAGTATGATGGTCTTTTCTGGTCAGCGAAGGCGGTATATGAGTATGACCGGTATGCTGTTGCCAGCCTGGTGCAAACAGGCGCAAGACTTCTGGTATTTCTTCAATGTGAAAGAGTTCTGCCTCTCTCAGACTATCCAGTCCGTTAAAAATATCATCTATATTCAATGGTCCGGAAACTATATCCTGTAATGTCATTAAAGGATCAGTATTGCCAGAAAGATCAGCAAGATTAATTGTGGACGCTGAACTTGAAATATTGTTTTGCAGCAGTCTCTTTTGCCAGACATAGTCATTATCGGATAATTGCGGTGCATCCAGAGCATGGCAATATTCCTGTAATAACTCATGAAAAATAGTTTCGGCTGGTGATTCTTCCTGAGATGAATCCTTAACTTTAAATGCCGTGCTTTCCAATAATTCATACGGCAGATTGGGTATGATCAGATCAAAAGGATTTTCTTCCGCATTTTCTTTTTGCTTTTGAGAATCAAACCACGTCAGCTCTAAAGGCATTATTTCTTTAGTTGACGGAATAATATTGGTTGTTTCAAATTCTGGGTTCGTATATATTTGTTCTTCAGGGTTAATTTGCCAGATAGATAATCCCCATTCGAGAATATCGCCATCATGCAGATGAAACCGGTGATTTGGTGTCAGGGTGATTTCGTTTACAGCGCAATGTACTGCTGAAGATTTGTTTAACAGCTGCCATCCGTTTTCTGAATATTGAAAGCATAATGCTAAATCTTCGTTTTCAGGAGCTTCCTCAACATGAAGATCATATATCGCATTTTTCATAAAAAAAGCGAAATCTTTCAATTCATAGACTTCACCAATCTTGATCCCGCGAAGGTAGTCAAGACGTAATAACAGCGTACTGTTCATAACGCTTTCCCGACAATAACACGCCAAGTCCTCTTTGTCTGAATTATGGATTGATTAACATTTATTTCATAATTTTATATAAAAAGTAATAAAATATTATATTTAGCAAAGAAAAATAAATCTATTTCTGTAAAAAAATGTATGCATCTGTGGCATATAATTGTTTATTATCTTATCTTTTGAATTGTTAAGCAAGATTTATTCTTGTATCCTATATATAAACATATTAAAATTTAAATTAATTTAATTTTTGTTAAATAATATTTATAATGTAGTGTAAATCTATTTTTATTACAGATTTTACATGCATAAACAATTTGAATATTTGAGTTGGGGAGTAGGTAAACCAGTATGGATATTTCGCGCCAGGCATTGTTTGGTAAACTGAATACAACACTTTTTCGCTCTATTGAATCAGCTACGACTTTCTGTAAGCTGCGCGGAAATCCCTATGTTGAACTGGTGCATTGGATACACCAGCTTATGCAATTAAATGATGGCGATGTGATACGAGTGTTGCGTCATTTTGACATTGATCTGGCACAAATCGAACAGGATATTTCCCGCAGTTTGCTGCTGTTGCCATCGGGAGCAAGCTCTATAAGTGACTTTTCCCACTATATTGATCAGTCAATTGAACGTGCCTGGGTTTATGCAACATTAACATTTAATGATAACAAAATCCGCAGTGCCTGGTTACTTGCTGCTCTGGTGATGACTCCTGAGCTCAGGCGTGTACTGGTTGGCATTTCTGCTGCATTTGCCAAAATTCCTCAGGAAGGACTGGCAGATATTTTACCCGGTGTTGTTGCCGGATCTCCGGAGTCTGCGGATCAAGCCTATGACAATTCTGGTTTTACTCCGGCCTCTCCCGGAGAGGCCAGTCAGTCATTAACCAGTACCGGTCAGGATGGCCAATCTGCTTTAACTCGTTACTGTGCGGATCTGACGGAGCAGGCAAAACAGGGAAAAATAGATCCGGTGATTGGTCGTGAACACGAAATACGCACGATGATCGATATTCTGTTGCGTCGCCGGCAGAATAATCCGCTGCTGACCGGAGAAGCCGGTGTTGGTAAAACTGCAGTGGTAGAAGGATTTGCTCTGGCTATCGCGCAAAAAGAGGTTCCGCCAAGTCTGGCTGAAGTACGCCTGCTGGCTCTGGATGTCGGCGCCCTGCTGGCTGGTGCCAGTATGAAAGGGGAGTTTGAGTCGCGGTTGAAATCCGTGCTGGAAGAAGCGACCAATTCTGCTCAGCCGGTGATTCTGTTTGTCGATGAAGTGCATACTTTAGTCGGAGCCGGAGGTGCTTCAGGAACCGGAGATGCTGCCAATCTGCTTAAACCTGCGCTGGCCAGAGGTACGTTACGCACGATTGGAGCCACTACCTGGAGTGAATATAAACGACATATTGAAAAAGATCCGGCATTAACCCGGCGTTTTCAGGTTTTACAGGTTGCAGAACCGGAAGAGGTTGCAGCCATTGATATGGTGCGAGGTCTGGTTTCAACATTTGAAGCACACCACGGTGTTATTGTGCTAGAGGATGCTGTTCGTGCTGCTGTTAAGCTGTCTCACCGCTATATTCCTTCACGGCAGCTACCGGATAAGGCGATAAGTCTGCTGGATACTGCCTGTGCCCGGGTTGCACTGTCTTTGCATACACCTCCCAGCAGAGTGCAGTATCTGAGACAGCAGTTAAAAGCGGCTCAGACAGAACATAAATTATTATCCAAACAGCAGCGTATAGGTGTTTATGCAGGCGATCTTAACGAGATTGAAGCCAGAATTTCAGCCTTATCTGAAGATTTAAAAACAGAAGAAATGCGCTGGAAAGAGGAGCTGAAAGCAGTTGAGAAAGTTCTTGCAGCACGTGAGCGCTGTCAGAACAGTGAGGAAGCGGATGCATTGTCTGAATTATCAGAGCTTGAATCGGTTTTGCGCCAGCATCAGGGCGATATGCCTTTGGTTTTTCCGGAAGTAAGTGAAACAGTGGTTGCAGCTATTGTTTCCGACTGGACCGGTATTCCGGTCGGACGCATGGTCAAAGATGAGGTAGGGGCAGTACTGAATCTGTCCGAATATCTGGGACAACGGGTAATCGGGCAAAACCAGGCGCTGTTGCAGATCGGAGAGCGCATACAGACATCACGTTGCGGTTTAACTGATCCCAATAAACCGGTTGGTGTATTTTTGCTGGTCGGTCCTTCTGGTGTAGGTAAGACAGAAACTGCTCTTGCACTGGCAGAGGCCATGTATGGTGGTGAACAGAATCTCATCACAATCAATATGAGTGAATTTCAGGAAGCGCATACCGTATCAACACTGAAGGGTGCGCCTCCGGGTTATGTTGGTTATGGCGAAGGTGGGGTTCTGACAGAAGCGGTACGTCGTCGGCCTTATAGCGTGGTATTGCTGGATGAAATAGAAAAAGCACATCACGATGTTCATGAAATTTTTTATCAGGTATTTGATAAAGGCATGATGGAAGATGGCGAAGGGTTAAATATTGACTTTAAAAATACCGTTATTTTGCTAACCAGTAACGTTGGTTCAGATCTGGTTTCTCAGCTTTATGATGATCCTGCTCTTGCTCCTGACTGGCGTACTTTGAAAGAAGCACTGATGCCTGAATTGCGCAAGCATTTCCCTGCAGCATTTATAGGTCGTCTGACAGTTATACCTTATCTGCCTCTGGCTGATGAAGCACTGGGCAGTATTGCCAGAATGCATCTGGATCGTATTGTACAACGAATGCAGGAACAGCACGGTATTGCATTACATTATGACGAAGCACTGGTCAGCCATATCATTCAACACTGTCCGATGCATGAAACGGGCGCAAGGTTACTGATTGGCTATATTGAACAGCATATTCTGCCGGCATTATCGCGTTATTGGTTGCAGGCATTGTCCGAAAAGAATGTTCTGGAATGCATTGATATCAGCATTGATCCGAACCGTAGCGAAGATCCTATTGTTTTTCAGGCACGGTTAGCTGGTGAAATATCTACAAAGTAGCAAACTAAATGGCCGGTTAAGGCCGGTATTATTTGACAATAGTAAAGGAAGCAAATATGGCGGTAGTTAACAGCAGCGCCCAGAAATTTATTCAGCGCAATCGTGCGCCAAGGGTGCAAATTGAGTACGACGTTGAAATTTACGGTTCTGAGAAAAAAATCGAGCTGCCATTTGTCATGGCTGTGCTGGCAGACTTATCCGGTAAACCGGCAGAAGAATTGCCACCGGTTGCAGAGCGCAAATTTCTGACCATTGATATCGATAATTTCGATGAACGGATGAAAGCCATTCAGCCTCGTGTGGCATTTGCCGTACCAAATACCTTATCAGGTGACGGACAGCTTATGGTTGATATCACTTTTGAGAGTATGGAAGATTTCTCACCGGCACGCGTGGCACAAAAAGTTGATGCTCTGAAACAATTGCTGGATGCACGTACCCAGCTGGCTAACCTGCAAACCTATATGGATGGCAAATCCGGTGCTGAGAATTTAGTTAACCGGCTGCTACAGGATCCTGGTTTGTTGCAGGCACTGGCCAAAGCACCAAAACCACAGTCAGCAACTGAAGAAAAAACCGGGGCATCTGCACCTGCGGATAGCAAGTAATAACCCGCGCTCAGAGTCTATTTGTAAGTATTGAGGAGTATTTATGGCTACACAGTCAAAACAGCAATCCGATGTCGCAGTGGCAGAACGCCCGGTTGCGCAATCCGAATTCAGCAATTTACTAACCAAAGAATTTAAACCTAAAACTGATCAGGCTGCCAAGGCTGTTGAACAGGCAGTTAAAACTTTAGCAGAACAGGCACTGTCTCATTCAGTAACCATCAGTGATGATGCTTATAAAAGTATTGAAGCTATTATTGCTGAAATTGATCATAAACTTTCCGAGCAGATCAATCTGATTCTGCATCATGAATCTTTCCAGAAACTGGAGTCATCATGGCGCGGTCTGTTTCATCTGGTATCCAATACTGAGGTGGATGAACATTTGAAAATTCGTTTCATGAATCTGTCTAAAGATGATTTGCGCCGCAGCATGAAACGGTTTAAAGGCATTGCATGGGATCAGAGTCCTTTATTCAAACAGATTTATGAAGAAGAATATGGTCAGCTTGGTGGTGAACCTTATGGCTGTATGATTGCTGATTATTATTTTGATCACACACCACCGGATGTGGATCTGCTTGGTTCAGTTGCCAAAGTAGCAGCTGCCTCACATATGCCGTTTATTGCCGGTGCGTCACCGGCTGTACTGCAAATGGATTCCTGGCAGGAATTGGCTAATCCGCGCGATTTAACCAAAATTGTTACCCAGAATCTGGAATACGCTCCATGGAACTCACTGCGTGCCAGTGAAGATTCACGTTATCTTGGTCTGGCTATGCCGCGTTTCCTTGCACGTTTACCATATGGCATTAAAACCAATCCGGTAGATGAATTTGATTTTGAAGAAGATACAGACGGATCAGATCATCGCAAATATGTATGGAGTAATGCCGCTTACGCCATGGGTGTTAACATTAACCGTTCATTTAAACACTTTGGCTGGTGTACCATGATTCGCGGCGTTGAGTCAGGTGGTACCGTTGAAAATCTGCCATGTCATACTTTCCCGACTGATGACGGTGGTGTGGATATGAAGTGCCCGACCGAAATCGCCATTTCTGACCGTCGTGAAGCAGAGTTATCAAAGAATGGTTTTATTCCGCTGATTCATCGCAAGAATACAGACTACGCAGCATTTATAGGTGCGCAGTCTCTGCAAAAACCTCAGGAATATTATGATCCGGACGCTACAGCCAATGCTAATTTGTCTGCACGTTTACCTTATCTGTTTGCGTGCTCACGTTTTGCGCATTTTCTGAAATGTATCGTACGCGACAAAATTGGTTCATTTAAAGAGCGTGAAGATATGCAGCGCTGGCTGAATGAATGGATTATGAATTATGTCGACGCAGATCCGGTGAATTCATCACAGGAAACTAAAGCGCGCCGTCCGCTGGCTGCTGCAGAAGTAGTAGTGGAAGAAGTCGAAGGCAATCCGGGATACTACGATGCCAAATTCTTCCTGCGTCCGCATTTCCAGCTTGAAGGACTGACCGGATCTTTGCGTCTGGTTACCAAGCTGCCGTCTGTGAAAAAAGAAAATGCATAAACAGTAACATCATAGAATGAATTTCGGACTGCAATATTGTATTGCCCGAATATGTAGTAGGTAATTTTAACTTTAAAAAGGAAGCTAATAATGGCTCATGATATATTTTTAAAAATTGATGGTATTGAAGGTGAAGCATTAGATGACAAACATAAAAATGAAATCGAAGTGCTGAACTGGACATGGACAGTTCACCAGGAGTCTTCAATGCATACTGGTAGCGGTCTGGGTTCTGGCAAGGTTACAGTAAATGATCTTGAATTTGAACATTACATCGATCGTGCAAGCCCGAACCTGTTCAAGTACTGTACTACAGGTAAACACATTGCCAATGCTGTTTTGACAATGCGTAAACCGGGCGGTACTCCTCTGGAATATTTGAAATACACTTTCAAGGATTTAATTGTATCTCGAGTAATGCCTAGTGGTAGTCGTGACGGTGAAATGGCTCCGCGTGAATTCGTTAGTTTGTCATTCACTTCCATCGTGCAGGAATATGTTGTTCAGAATCAGCAGGGTGGCAGCGGCGGTACTGTTACTGCAGGTTACGACTTCAAAGCAAACAAAGACGCAGCTTAAACCTGAGTATACCGGTACCAGCCAGTTTGAATTGGTTGGTGCCGGTATTTGGTGTGCTGCACAGGACGACGTATGGTTACATATGTAAATACTTTTCTTCATCGGAGCATTGTGCTTATTTTCTTGTCGATGACCTTGCTGACAGGTCTTATCGGCTGTACCAGCACAAGACCATCGATTAAGGAACAAACCAGTATTGATTTGCGCATTGAAGCTGCGGAAAACGTCAATCCTGATGAAAAGGGTCGTGCTGCACCTATACAGGTGCGAATTTACGAATTAAAGAATGATAACGCTTTTACTTCAGCAGATTTTTACTCATTACAGGATAATGATAAATCAATGCTTGGTGGTGATCTGCTGGTGAGTGATGAGTTTATTCTGCGTCCGGGAGAGGTTAAAACCATTCGCCGCAGAACAAATCCGGAAACTACAGTAATCGGCGTACTGGCCGGTTATCGCGGACTGGCTCAATCACAATGGCGTGAAACTTACCGCCTTGCTGAAGCTCCGTATGCCACGTGGTATAGGGGGTGGTGGCCGCTGAAAAAAGTAAAGCTGGATATTAACATTGGACAGAGGGCCATTGTGGTCACTGAACTGGATTAAAGCAGAGGAATTTCTCTAAATGAGTTGGTACAACCGAGTGGTCTGGAGCGAAGGGCAATTTCTGCTGCCGCAGATTTTCCAGCAACAGGAACGTTATCTGGAACATTTTGCACATCGTCGTAGTGCGCCGTTGTCGCCGTTCTTCTGGGGATTCTCCCGTTATGACATCGATCACGAAGCATTAAATCTGGGAAAGCTGGTACTGAAAGATATTGCCGGTGTATTTGCGGACGGAACTCCCTTTGAAGCACCGGGAAATACGCCATTGCCGCCGCCGCTGACAATTCAGCCGGAACATCTTGATCAGATTATTTATCTGGCTTTGCCGATTCGTACACCGAACGGAGAAGAAACCAGCTTTGAAGATAATCCTGAATCCTTAGCCCGTTATGCAGTATTTGAAAGCGATGTCCGGGATGCCAATTCAATCGGACTGGGTGCAAAAACTGTACAATTAAGTAATTTGCGCTTACGGTTAATGCCTAAAAAAGCGCTGACTGATGCATGGATTGGTCTGCCGATAGCGCGGATAAGCACATTGCGTTCAGACGGTGGTGTAGAGATTGACAGTACTGTTATTCCGCCGGTGACTCAGTATACAGCCAATACTCTATTACAGACCTGGTTATCACAGATTCATGATCTGACACATCTGCGTGCTGATTCTCTGGCTGACAGGCTCACTGGTGGCCATGGTAAAGGTGCGGAAGCTGCTGAAGTATCAGATTATTTGCTATTACAAATTCTGAACCGTTATGAACCATTACTCTTTCATATACTTAAAGTAGGTGCAACATCGCCAGAGTTTATTTATCGACAGTTACTTAGTATGGCTGGTGAATTGTCCACATTTGTCCGGCCCCATACACGGCGTCCGGTAGAACATCCGCCTTATCTGCATGAAGCACCTTATTATTGTCTGAAACCTGTTGTAGATGATGTACAGCATTTACTCAATGCCGTTTTAATTCGCAGTGCGCAGCATATTCGTCTGGAAGATGCAGCTTATGGCGTCAAGAATGCTGTAGTAGAACCAACCGAACTGCGAGGCTTTGGTTCAATGGTGCTGGCTGTTAAAGCACAGATACCGCCGGATATACTTGTTCATCAGTTTTCTGCTCAAACTAAAATCGGACCTTCCGATCGTCTACCGGAATTAATTCGTTCTCATTTACCGGGCATGGTATTACAGGCGTTGCCGGTACCACCCCGTCAGATTCCGTTTAATGCAGGATATGTCTATTTTGAATTATTGCGTGAAGGTCCGCTATGGGAGCACATCGCACATTATGGCGGATTGGCCATGCATATTGCCGGTGATTTTCCAGGCTTGCTGATTGAACTTTGGGGAGTACGTGATCAATGAATGAATTCGATAGTATTCTCGGTGATTCAGGTATTACGGGGCAACATACAATTGCATCCTCTGCTTCAGAATCATTATCGCAGCAAAACGGATATGAGTTTGATCAGCATAGTGAAGCACCGTGGTTTAAGGATCAGCATACAAAAAAAATCATGGCTAATATTGATGCCGGTCCGGACAGTAAACAACGACTGGCAGATATTGAAACTGCTGATAATCCATTGCTTGAAGCCGCACAGCCATTATTGCTGACACTGGCAAACATGCCAACACAACTTGATTCTTATGATAATGGTATTGAGAGCTTGCGCGAATTGCTTATACGCGAAGTTCACATTTATCAAACATTGTGTGATCAGGCAAATTTGCGCCGTGAACATGTACTGGCAGTACGTTATTGTCTGTGTACAGCACTGGATGAGGCTGCAAACAAAACCTCCTGGGGTGGTGGCGGTGCATGGGCACGGAAAAGTCTGCTGATTGTTTTTCATAACGAGAGCTATGGCGGCGAGAAAATATTTTTACTTATCGGTCGTCTTTCACCAAATCCTCAGGAGTATGGTGATGTACTTGAAGTAATTTACCGAATCCTGAGCTTAGGCTTTGAAGGCCGGTACAGTGTGCGGCCGGATGGCCGGAAACAACTTGACCTGATCCGTCAGCAATTGTTATCCATTATCAGCAGCGGACGAGATCCGGTTGCCCGGGATTTGTCGCCGCACTGGCTGGCTGACGCCGCAGGCAGACTCCGCCGGCTGCACTGGATACCGGTTTGGGCAAGTGCAGCATTTTTTACCTGTTTTTTACTGGTTATTTTTGTTTGGTTCAAATTTCAGATCGTTGGTACTGATACAAAATTGCAGCAACGGATTGCGGCTATAGGCAAAGCTGTACCTCCGCCGGCTGTTACCACTACCGGTGTGTTGCGTCTCAAATCATTACTGAAAGATGAAATTGAGCGCGGGGTCGTTAGTGTTAATGAAAATGCCCAGCAAAGCCAGGTGACTTTCCTTGGAGATTTTATGTTTGTGCCGGGTAAAAAAACGGTTAATCCAAAGATAATACCTGTACTAGATAAGGTTGCCAGTGAAATAAACAAAGTATCCGGTACAGTTATGGTAACAGGACATACCGATAACCAGCCTATTCATACTGCTGAATTTCCCTCTAACCAGATTTTATCTGAAAAAAGGGCTGCTGAAGTCGCTTCTTTGTTAACAGAGAAAGGTGTGGCTGCATCGCGGTTGAAAATTATCGGTTTAGGTGACACCGCGCCGGTAGATGACAACAATACAGCGCAAGGCAGAGCAAAAAATCGCCGTGTAGATATTGTTGTAACGGAATGAAATAGTGATAAATTCTGATATCGCTGTGTATGGCATTAAGGTATCAATTATGAGGTGTGTCAAAATTTTTGTTGGTGCAAGTCCGATTGGAGAGCAGAAGACTTTGGCTTATCTCATGAAAAGGTGTGATGATGAAAATGTTGAATAATATATTGAAACATTTTTTATGCATTTCGCTGGGCTTAAGTAGTTTTATTTGTTTGGCATCAGATATGAATGCTGATGAACGTGCTTTTATTGAATTCATTAAGCAGCAACTTTCTGTACAGGTATCTGTGCAGCGCATTCCTGCTGAACAGATACATACTATTGTCAGCCGTAATCTGGATCTGCGGATGGAGAAATTGCTAACCAAAGTGGATGGTATTGACCTGCATACTAGGTCTGTAGACAGTACCGTCACGCCAATTCAGCTGGCTCTTCTAGAACTCATCTATCCGGATGAAGCAACGGCAGTGCAGGCTTTACGGCAGCTGGGAAAAAAACGTTATTTCCAGCATAGCAAAAAACTAATACCGTTTTCCATAGTTCAAACAGGTCATCGGTTGCTAATCGTATTTACTGAAAATGCAGGAAATAGCAGTGCGATAGCAGTTATAGAAAAATTCCCGACAGAGGGGTTATATCCTCGGGAAACTTTATTAAAAATCCAGCAAAATAGATAGCAAAAGCAAATAACATGCAAAAAATTCTAGATTTTCTTTTTTCACGTCGCATGCTGGCGATTCTCGGTATTATCATTTTGGCACTGGTCATATGGTTTGTCGGGCCATTGTTAGCATTTGGAGAATTTCATCCGTTTGCATCCATACCTATGCGCGTGATCACAATTCTGCTTCTGTTTGGATTATTGTTTCTCTGGTTTAAAAACTGGCCGCTTTCAATTATCTGGGTTGCAGCAATATGTGTTTTAATCTGGCAAGCCGCACCACAGCTGGCATATGGTAAGACTCATCCTTTTGCTCCGGCCTGGGTTCGTGCTGTACTGATCGGTCTTGTCTTGTTCTGTTATGCCCTTTATGGTTTATACCGTCTCTGGCAGGCATTGCGGGTAGACGAACAATTACTGCAAAAAATTCTTCGGCCGCGTAAAGAAAAATCTGCTGTTGCAGAATCGCGCGAGGATCAGCGGGCTGTTACCAGTATTGTTACCCGTGCCATTGAGCAGTTAAAACAGATGAGAATTGGTAAACCGGGAATCGGTTTTCGCCGTCTTTTTGACGGTAAACGTTATCTGTATGAATTGCCATGGTATATGATTATTGGCGCACCGGGTGACGGTAAGACTACTGCATTGCTAAATGCAGGTCTGCAATTTCCTTTAGCAGAACAAATGGGGCAGTCGGCGGAAGCAATCGCCATTCCCGGCAAAGGAGGAACCCTTCATTGCGACTGGTGGTTTACCAATGAAGCAGTATTAATTGATACTGCCGGCCGGTATGTTCGCCAGGATGACGGAGATTCAGCAGAAAATGCGTCCCGTAATGCCGGAGAGTGGCGCGGTTTTCTTGGTTTATTACGTAAATATCGGCCGCGTGCACCTATTAATGGTGTATTACTCACAATTAATGCAGCTGATCTGGCGGGTAAAACCGAGGCCGAACGTATTACAGCGGCAGCGGCATTAAGAGCACGGCTGGCGGAGCTGCGCACTGAGCTTGGCATTCGTTTTCCGGTATATCTTATGGTTACCAAAATGGATTTGCTGCCAGGGTTTACCGATTACTTCAATTCACTGACGACAGAAGGTCGTGCTCAGATATGGGGCTTTACGCTTCCGTACGATCAGAAACAGCAGAAAAACAGTCGTGATCAGTTACGTCCGAGCTGTGAAAATGAGCTGAAACTGCTGGCAAAACGTCTGGATCAGGGTATAGATAACCGTTTGCAGGAAGAATATGATGTGCAGCGGCGCTGTAATCTTTATGCGCTGCCTCAGGAATTTGCAGCACTGTCTGAACCATTGCTGGATATTATTGAGCGCGTATTTCTTGATTCTAAATTTGATTCTACCCAGCTACACAATACGCTCCGTGGCGTTTACTTCACAAGTGCAGCACAGGCACCAGCCAATGCTAATGCCGATCGTCAATCACCATTACAACGATTATGGCGTGCTATAAAACGTGATCCGGCACTCACAGAAAAAAACAGCCTTTACGCTAATACAGTAACACCTACCGGCAGTCGGAGCTATTTTCTGCATGATTTACTGACTAAACTGGTATTTCAGGAACCTAATCTGGTGCAGCCGAACCTGCAATGGGAAATGCGTTACCGGGTAATGCGTTTTGCCGGGCATACACTAGTACTGATTATTTTTCTTTGGCTGGTTCAGGGTATGTATACCAGTTATGGTAAAAATAGTAGCTACCTGTCTGCAATCAGTTCTAAAACGACAGTACTGGCGGAAAAAGTTCGTGCTTATTCGCGAAAACCAACTGCTGAAGCCGTACCGGATATATTGAATTCAGCCCGGGAACTGGCTGCTTATCCGGGGCTTGATCCGGATAAACCGCCAACCAGTTACCGTTATGGTTTGTATAGCGTGCCTCCGGTTATTGAGAGTTCCGCAGCCACTTATGATCAACTGCTTGATCAATTATTACTGCCACCTATTGTCCGTGGTGTGGAAAGTACATTATCTAATGCAATTGCACAGAAAGATGCTAAAGAAACCTATGATGCCTTGCGTGTCTATCTGTTACTGAATTTGGATACTGAACATCAGGATAAATTTAATGCTAATGAAATTCAGGCATGGATACTGAAAAAATGGGAACAAAACGATACAGCTGCTGTGTTTGGCGGTAGTGCCAGTATTTACGAACATCTTGGTGCATTATTTGATGGCAGCCGTGTGGTACATTCTCCATTTGCCAAAAACGATGCTTTGATTCGCAGCGCACGGGAATTACTTGAAGGTAGTTCCAGCACTGAACGTATTTATGATCGTGCCAAAGTTACCATGACTGATGAGGCACCGGAGGATTTTACTATTGTCCGGGCTGTGGGTGCAGATGCAGGTTCTGTTTTTATTCGTGCCAGCGGTACTCCTCTGGATCAGGGCATTCCGGGGCTTTTTACAGTTCAGGGATATCGTGAACTATTTGATAAACGTATCTCTGAATTTGTTGCAGCCGCCTATGCAGATGATGAATGGGTTATGGGAAGAGAGACAACTGCTTCTCAAAAAAAAACTGCTGAGCGTGCGCAGCAGCTGGCACGGAGGGTTAACGGAGATGAAGATCCTTTAATCAAAGAAGTACGACGTCTTTACCTGACGGAATACACCTCACGCTGGCAGACTTTTCTTGAAGATATTCATAGCGTGAACAGTACTGGTGCGGACAACAGCACCAGTCTGGCCTTTGATTTGCAAACCCTGCGTACATTTGCAGCGCCGGATTCGCCATTGATGCGTTTGTCCAAAGCAGTTGTTGAGCAGACTACCTTAGTCCCGCCTATAGACATCAAATCCAATCAGAAAATTCTGGCTGAAAGGGCAGAACAACGATTGTCAGGTAATGCACGTGAGGCAGTACAGACAGCCAAATTATTGAAAAATGTACAGCCTAATGAACAACTGGAAAAAACACTGGTTGATAGCCGTTTTGCAGCTTTGCGTGAAGTTGTGACCGGAGTAGCTGACATCCAGAATAGTAATGCCGGTAGTCGTCCGCAAAAACTGGATAATGTGCTCAGCCTGCTCAATGAGTATTACAATCAATTAATGATAGCGGACAATGCACTGGCAGCCAATACATTACCTCCGAAAATTGATGCAGCCGAAAAAATACGGCTGGAAGCAGCTAAAATGCCGGCGCCTCTGAAAAATATTCTGCTTGATCTGACTACACAGGGCGCGCGTAAACTCAATCTTGCATCCGGAGAAGTTCTTAGCCGGCAAATGGAAGCCATGATAGGTGGTAACTGTCGTAATGTAATTGATGGTCGTTATCCCTTTGCGGCCAGTAATCAGGAAGTGAGTGCCGACGACTTTAACCGTGTCTTTGCCAGTGGTGGTTTGCTGGATGATTTTTTCAACAAGCAACTGGCTTCACAGGTAGACATAACCACAAATCCATGGCGTTATAAACAAAATGAAGGTAATTCCACACCACTACCCGGACCAAATCTGGAACCATTCCAGCAGGCTAAACGTATCCGCGAAGCTTTTTTTCAGGAGCCGGGTGCACGTAAAATGTCATGGTCTATGGATATTAAAGTGGTTGAACTCGATCCTACTATCACCGATCTGATCATTGATATTGACGGACAGTCTCAGCGCTATATGCACGGACCGGTACGGCCGCTTCATATTAACTGGCCTGGTCCGCGCAATGGATCAATGGCTGAAATCACTGCCAATCCGCGTATTCGTCAGGATAGCTCAACCATCATTACCAACGGTCCCTGGGCATTATTCCGTCTTCTTAATCAGGGCCGTGTCATCAGCAGCATGAGTGACAGCCGTCATTTAGTGGAATTTAGATTTGACGGGCGCCGGGTTGTGCTCGAAGTAACTTCCAATGTTGATTTCAATTTGCAAAATGTCAACAACCCATTGCATGGATTTACCTGTCCCCAGGGAGGAGTCACACCATGATAGGTATTCCGCGCGTTTCATCACCTGCAGTATGGGGTAAATTACCAGACCGCGGTGATTATGTGCGTTATCAGGTGCGTAGTCATGAAGTTGAGGATTGGAGTGTATGGCTGAACAAACAGGAATGGTTGCATACTAAACAAATGTCTTCTGAAGAGGATAAACGGGCATGGTTGCGTCTGACTCCTGATTTCGGGCAGACCGGCATCACATTCCATGCCTTACCATGGAGTTTTGTACTGGCACCGGGTGTTTTACCGTTTTCAGGACGGAACTGGCTAATCGGCGTAGTAAGTCCGTCTGCAGACAGTATAGGCCGATCCTATCCGCTGGTGATTTATCAGACAGTTAACCAGCATTGGCTGCAACGCTATCTCGATGCACCATTAGGCTGGCTTTACTGGCTGGCACAACTGGTTGCCGGTTACGTAATACCAGGCGGAAATAACAAAAAAGATCTTGCCGGACAACTGGATAAACTATGGGAACTGCATAGCCCGAAATGGGGTGGCTGGTTTGCACGGGCACAAATCGGTAATCATGCCGTTTGTCGTGAGTTAACCGGTCATCAGCAGATAAGTGATGACAGATTACAAGGGGTACGTTTTTTACCATGGGCTAACTGGCCGGAGCTTGTATGGCAGCAGTCACCTACAGAAGGGTGGTTCTGGCAGCAGAATGAAAAGGGTGAGTTTTTAGATGCCAGATGTCTGGGTTCAGCGCTTTGGAAAGAATGAAGTTGGCAGCTAAATCAGCAAAATTCCGTTTACTGACACAGGGAGAAACTGTAATGACGATAAAGTTATTTAAAACACAGCAATCACTATAACTTCAGTAAAGACTCATATGAGTAATTATCAGCCGTATTAGTATGAAGATACCACGGTTACAACAAATAGTGAGGTATATTTTCCAGAAAAGTAATGTTTAATAATATTTTTATATTGCTGAAAGTAGCAATAATATTCTTAGGTTTATGCATGAAATGATTTATATATTGGCAATACTAAATGGAAATGTCTGTTAAATTAAGAATTTTTTATTTGGAAGACAAAGTATGCGTATACATTAGAATTGTGGAGTATTTCTGTCTGTATATAATATGGAATGACATGCTGTATTCTTTCTGATTATTATATTTAGATATATAGTGAATCTAACAGCTGGTCTAAAATGACGAGAGAAAAATTTAAAATAGTACGGATTAGAAATCTTACTGTTCGGATGTCTATGCCGATTATTTGAAATTATTTTTAAAAGAACCTGCAGATAAAAAAGCATTGTTTAAATCAAATAAATCTTTAGTCGGTGGTTGAGAGTTTGGTATTTTAATAGAAGAAATAGTTCAGACAGGAGAATGTCTGCATTTTAATATCCCTTCCATGAGAGTATTACTTATCTAGTTAGCTTTATATCAAAATCTAGAGAAAGTATTTAAATAACAAATATTTATAAATTAAATACAAACCAGCACAATAACTGGTGATTATTTTCCAAAGAATTGCTGATACCTTATATACTGCAGCTGTTATCAGATTTTTGCATTATTGTCTGGTGTAATCAGTAACAGAGGTAATCTGATACAAAATGATTAGTGCCTAATCTCAGCTTAAGCTGATTGAAAAAGGCGGTATCAGCTGTTTGAGCTTATCGGCCAGACTCAGACAGATGTTTTCTCTGCAATATGACAGAATCCTTATTCTAAAATCAATAGTTCATGAATATGAAAAAATCGTTACCACTATATACTATAAATATTATTTAATTCGAATTTTTATTTTATATATTTATTTTGGAGAATAAATATACATGGATGTAGAAAATATAATACAATCATTCAATTGCCGAAAAATAACACACATAGAATACGGGAGATCAAATTTAACTCAATTAGATATCTGTTATTTTAAAAATAAAGTAAATAAAGAGCTATTAATAGATCTACTTATAAGCAACACATAAGCAACACACATTAAAACCAAAAAAAACAGATTATACAAAAGAATAGTAATAAATTCTTTTAAAACAAATAGCTGCAAATACAAAACTTCGTAAATAAAATAGAATTATATATTGCTGATTTATATTTAATTTGTTAATGTATAATATACAATGTATACTATACATTACTAAAAATACCAAAAATAGGAGGATATATGATTTATAGAGCTAAGTGTTTAGATTGCAAATATGAATGGACTAGTAGAGAAGGGTTTGGAACTCCTGATTATTGTCCAAAATGCAAAAAAAGAAGAATCACAGTTAGCCCTATTGACTGTTAGGTTTCTTTATAAAAAAGAGAAAGAAAATACTATCATCTTCTTTCTCTTTTTTCATTCATAAGAGATTTTACAAAGCCTCTTATTTCATCAAGAAGCGGTTTAAGGTGTGAATATGTTTCATCATATTTTTGTCTGGATCTGTCGGCATTCTCTTCTAATCTGTTAAGTTCACATTTATCTAAAGAATTAGAAGCAGGATCTTCCTGTATTTCTTTTATTCTTCTCAATAGACATCTTTCTTCATTTTTTAAAGATAAAGCCTGATCATTCAGTTTTTTAGCTTCAAGAATCATTTTTTTTTTGTTCGGAATCTAAATCATTTATTTTTAAAGCCCTATTTAAATATTGTTTATTTAAATGTAAATTACCTGCATCCTTAAGAGGTTTTACAAAGCCTTTTATTTCATCAAGAAGCGGTTTAAGGTGTGAATATGTTTCATCATATTCTTGTCTGGATCTGTCGGCATTCTCTTCTAATCTGTTAAGTTCACATTTATCTAAAGAATTAGAAGCAGGATCTTCCTGTATTTCTTTTATTCTTCTCAATAGACATCTTTCTTCATTTTTTAAAGATAAAGCCTGATCATTCAGTTTTTTAGCTTCAAGAATCATTTTTTTGTTCGGAATCTAAATCATTTATTTCTAAAGCTTTATTTAAATATATTTTATTTATGTGTAAATGACCTGTGTTAATTATCTCGGAAGCAATTGATAATGATGCTTTTCCTACAAAACTGGCTGCTTTTAATAAAAAATCACCAAATCCCATTGTTTTCCTCACTTATAATATTACTATTTTTGGATTAAATAAGTTCAATTATCTACCAAAAATAAAAATTTACAAGCGGAATACTAATTCATTTTTTCCGTGAAAACTAATGAATTATTTTAGTATGGGTATATTGGTGGTAATATTACTGATTATGCAAATAGGTCATTTCAAGCATTCTAAAAATCATCTTGAAAAGAGCTTTATATTTGTATAAATGATAATCATTATCTGGGTAGCATATAAATAGCTTATGATTAATTTTTGTTGTAAATAAAGTTCATTAAGACAATTGACTTAATATTTTAAAAAAGTATGCATTTATTTTTGTAAAAATTATATATAATAATGTTTTATTCGGTTAAGAGTAATAATGAATCTGACTTTTTATTATTTGTGATAAAGATTGCTTTTATTCTTGTATGGTCAAATTGGCACCAGATTTGATCTGAAAATGTTAATCAACTTCGGGGACGTAGCTATGCGTGCTTATTTAACCAGCGCAACAAGTTTGGTATTTTTAATGTAGAAATATTTTACAGAGTAGTTTTTTATCCAGAATATTTTAAGCATGAATTTTTAAAAATATTCATAATTTTCTGTAATGATTACAAAAAGATTATTTCAGAAAATTAACTAATATTGTTTTTGATTACGGAATGATACCGTAGTAAATAAGAAGTAACTTTTTATTAATCAGGCCAGAAACTGTGCAGTGGTTGTGCAGCATTATTATATCGGACAGGATTATCTGTCTGCTAGCAGAGTAACCAATACTGAAACATACGTCAGTGCGGTCAGTATAACTGCATACGGCACAATAACGATGGGGAAAGATTATGAGCTTTAAAGCAGATCCGGATAAACTAAATCTTCCGGGAAATTCATCTTTACAGACACCGGGTTTTGTTGGCGGACAGAGTGCAATACCAGATGCAGGAGAGCTTGTTCAGGCTGGTGCGGAGCAGCTTGCCGGGCAATTGGCGGATAAAGCCAATGCAGCACTCAGTCAGGTACAAGATATCGTCAGTACGGCAAAAGATACTATTGATGCAATAGGAAATGTGGCAGATCCGTCTGCACTTATGAAAGCTGCTCAGGCTGCGGCCGGCGATGCAGCCGCTCCATTGAAGAACATGCTTGATAATATGCCAACTGATGCTCAGGATATTAAAGATGCGATTTCCGGTGCAATCAGTGGTGCGGGAACACGGACTGTTACCGTCAGTGGCGCCGCTGTACCGAAGGGCATGCTCACTTTTGCCAGTATGTCCGGGCAGGAAACACTCAGTGAACTGTTTAGCTATACCATTCAGCTTAAAACGCCTGATAAAATGAATATTGGTTATTTTGCACCCAGTTCGAACCTTCCGCTAAAACCAATGGTCGGAAAAGATCTGTCTGTTGAAATTGAACTCGACGGCGGAGGCAAGCGTTATATCAGTGGTTTGGTAACTGCAGCAAGGGTTGTGGGGCATCAGGGCAGGGGAGTAGTGTATGAACTGCGTCTGGAACCCTGGCTGGAATTGGCCACCCGCACCAGTGATTACAAAATATTTCAGGATAAAAGTGTTGTCGATATTCTTGATGAAGTATTAGGAGAATATCCGTTTGAAATGGAAAAACGTCTCACGGAAACATATCCTAAACGCAATTTTCAGGTTCAGTATGGAGAAACGGATTACGATTTCCTGCAACGGTTAATGCAGGAATTCGGTATCTATTATTTCTTTGAACATAGTGCCGGAAGTCATAAACTTGTACTGGTTGATGCCATAGGTTCGCACAAACCTTGTCCGGATTCTCCAACAGTAAGCTTCCATCAGCAGGGATTAAAGCTTGATAAAGAATTCATTGATACTATTTCGGCCCGAGAATCACTGCGTACCGGTAAGTGGGTATTGGATGACTTTGATTTTCAGAAACCCAAAGCCAAACTGACCAGTGTGGTTGCCAGACCGCGCGAAACCGGACATCCGGATTATGAACATTATGAATGGCCGGGTGATTACTTTGACAAAAGTGAAGGTGAATTCCTTACCAGAGTACGGATGGAGGCTCAGAAATCTCTGGGCAGCCGTGTCTATGGCGGCGGTACTATACGAACTCTGATTACCGGCTGTACTTTTAATCTTGAAAACTGTCCGACAGTTGAAGCCAACCGTGAATATCTGATTGTAGATTCCTCCTTTATGATTCAGGATATCGGAGAGCATAGTAGTCAGGGTCAGCATTTTCAATACAGCACCAGTTTTGAACTGCTGCCTACCAGCGAAGTTTTTCGTCCGCAGCGCACCATTGAAAAGCCGCATACCCATGGTCCGCAAAGTGCCATTATTACCGGTCCTGCAGGCGAAGAAATCTGGACAGATAAATATGGCCGGGTAAAAGTACAATTTCTCTGGGATCGTTATGGTAAGTGGGATGAAAACAGTTCCTGCTGGATCCGCGTCAGCCAGCCATGGGCAGGGAAAGGTTTTGGTGGTATTCAGATTCCGCGTATCGGACAGGAAGTAATTGTAGATTTTAAAAACGGAGATCCCGATTTACCCATTATCACTGGCCGGGTATATAACGCCGACACCATGCCGCCATGGGGATTACCGGGTAGTAAAACACAAAGCGGTATGTTCAGTCACTCTATCGGTGGCGGACCGGCAAATGCAAATGCATTGCGCTTTGAGGATAAACCCGGTCAGGAAGAACTCTGGCTGCACGCTGAAAAAGATCAGCGCATAGAAGTGAATAATGATGAAAGCCATTGGATAGGAAATGATCGTTCTAAAACAATCGATCATAATGAAACGATTAAAGTAGCCAATGATCGTGATACTAAAATTGGTAATAACTGTACAAGAGCCGTGAAAGCTAATGATGCTGTACTTGTCGGCGGAAATAAATCTACAAGTGTCGGTAATAATTATGTAATAGAAGCCGGTGAGTTAATACGATTATGCTGTGGGCAAACTATACTCGAACTTCATGCAAACGGACAATTTAATGTTACCTGTGTTACTTTCAATATTACTGCCAGCGACAACGGACAAATCAATACTAAGGGAGGAGTGCTGGATTTAAATATGGAAAATGGTGCAGCTGCGGCAGAGGGGCCTGGTAGTAAAGAAGCAATTGATAATGCAGTTGCCAAATCCTTTCCGTCTAAATAATTAAAAGGACAGTCATATGCTATATAAAACAAACGACACCAAAATAGAAATTCCTAGTAATGATTTAAAAGATATAACTTTAAATATTCTTAAATTTAAAGATCTTGGTACATCACTGGTTATGAGCAGAAGCGAACTGGGTGAGGATGAAACTCTTGAGTCCAGTCTTGATGATCAGTTAAAGCGTCTGGAAAGCTCAGTAAAAGGATTAAAATTCCAGCAGAAAACCAAAACTGTTTTCGGAAAAAATCAGGATATTGAAGCTTTTGAACTACGCAACCAGTTTATCAAAGGAAATGAAAGAGTTTATCAGTATCAGCTGGTGTGCCTTATTCCGGGCACTCGTACCATGTTTGCCATGAGTTATGTAAAAAATACCACTCTCGGCGAAGAAGAGGCAGCACAATGGCAGATAATAAAACAAAACTTTGAATTTAACACCTGATGATTTAAATAAATTATCTGAAAAACTGTATCTAATAAAGCAAAGTTTTTACATTAGTAAATAATAAACAAACTCTGGAGTTCGAGCTTAATTGGTAAGGGGTATTAAATGGGGGAAGCATACTGGGCAGCCCGAAAGGGAGATGTACTTTTACATACATCCATGCTCGCAGATCTTGTAGAGGCTGCCGTTGAAATAGCCTGTTATGCGGCCATAACAGCGGCAGTAAGCCTGGCAATCTTTGGCACGGTAGCAACTGGCGGACTGGCTGCATTTGCCATAGGCGTAGTTGTTGGCGTAGGCATGGGCCTTACAGGAGGTGATAAGTTAATATCAGGGTTAGCAGAAAAAGTCAGTAGCATATTTCCGCTATCCGAAGATGGTAAAATTAAAACCGGTTCCAAGAATACTCATACCAATAGCTTACCTTCCGCCCGTGCAGCAGGCATAGTAAAACCAGCTCAAGAAATAGCAAATAATGAACAACCGCAACAACCGCAACAACCGGAAAGTTTTATCGACACAGCTGGCAATATATTGAAAGGAATAGGAAAAACCCTAAAACAAATGGTCAGACCGACCGTTGCTTCGCCGGATCCGAATACAACCGAACCCAGAGATGACGACAAAATTAGTTGTAAAAAACACCCGTCTTCTTTCTCCGATATAGGTATGCCAAGTTCACCTGCACTGGGTGTTCTGGAGCTCGGGATTAGTGTCACCACTGCCGCAATAGGATCGATTACAGGTGCAGCCGAATATCTGGCCGAAGGTTCTAAAAAAGTCTACATCAACAGCCAGCCGGCGGTACGCAGCAATGACCGCAGTACCTGCGAAGCCAAAGTTACCGAAGATTGCAAAAAGAGTAAAAAGGTCTCTAACAATGTACGTATCGGCGGAGAGTCTGTTGTTGTCCGCGAAATCAAAAGTGGCAAACACCCAATCGGTCTGATACTTTCTGTCATCATGGCAGCAAGGCGTCCCGGTAAAATTTGTACTAAAATATTCTGTTTCGCTACAGATTCTATGATTGGTGCTGGTAGTAGCATGATTACCACAGCCTTGATCAACGCAATAAAAGCCGGTCATCCTGTTCATATACCTACTGGTGCCAAAATACTTGACGGTTCTGAAGAGCTCGACTTCTCCCTGCCCGCTCACCTGCCTTTCGAATGGCAGCGCTTTTACAACAGCGCCGACACCCGTACCCACAACATGTTCGGTGCCGGCTGGAGCGTAGGCTATGAAATCGAAATGCAAATCGACCCGCAGCCCGACGGTTCCTGCTCTGCCATCTATACCGATGAACAGGGGCGACAACTTGAGATTGAAGCCCTCCTTCCTAACCACGGCATGCGTGGCATCAATGAAAACCTCACCATCCGCCGCGGTGAGCAGAACCGCTGGGTAATTGAAGATGATGACGGCCTCTACCGTCTGTTTGAACCTGATCCCAACAACCCCAGACGTCTGCTGCTGAGCATGCTGCAGGATCGCAACGACAACCAGTTACTTATCTACCGCGATTCCCATAGCCGCATCGTCGAAATTGCCGATAACGACAACGCCGCCCGGGTTAGCCTGCACTATCAGGATCAGCGCCATCCGCAGCGCGTGACCGAAATCCGCCAAGAGCTGAGCGATGGCAGCAGCCGCTTACTGAACCGTTACCAGTACACCGGACAAGGTGACCTGCAACAGGTCTTTGATGCAGAAAACCGCCAGACCCGCGAATTTGCCTACAACAGCGACCGGCGCATGACCTACCACCGCCTGCCCGCCGGCTTGCAGTGTTATTATCAGTGGAGCTACTTCAGCACAGCAGATGCAGAGACCGCATGGCGGGTGACCCAGCACTGGAGCGAAGCCGACGGTCAGCGACTGGAAGACTATCACTTCCATTATGATTTGGACAAACGTCTGACCACAGTAGAAGACAGCCTGGGTCGTGTCAGCGAACATTACTGGAATGAAATTTACCAGATTACCCGCTACACCGATGCCCTTGGTCAGACCACCGAATTTGAATGGAATGATAACCAGCAGCTGGTCAGTGCAACCGATCCGCAGGGCGGACAATGGCGCTACAGCTACGATGAACAGGGCCGGTTAACCGAAGAAACCGACCCGCTGGGCAGAACTACCCAGACTCAGTGGCTGCCGCACTGGGCACTGCCGACCATCAGCGTCGACCCCGACGGCAGCAGCTGGCGCTATTACTACGACGAGCGCGGCAACCTGCTCACCGTCACCGACCCGTTACAGCAGCATACCCGCTACCAGTACGACCGGCACGGACAGGTTGTCTGCATCACCGATGCACGCGGCGGCAACAAACGTCTGCGCTGGAACGAAAACGGTCAGCTTATCCAGCATGCAGACTGTTCCGGCTCTATCCCCCATTTCTATTACAATACCGCCGGTAACCTCACCGGCATCACCAATGCCATCGGTAACAGCAGCAAATACCAGTACAACGCAGCCGGCCAGCTCACTGGCGCCACCCTGCCGGACGGACGGC
>NZ_JAAEDS010000005.1:0-12052 GCF_013344955.1 Snodgrassella sp. ESL0324
ACGGCAAGCCATGCAACCGCACCACCTTCCTGTGGGACGGGATGCAGATGATTCAGGAAAGCAGTGCAGACAAACGGCAGAGCCTGTATCTGTATACTGACGAAAACAGCTATGAACCGCTGGCGCGGATAGACAGAAACGGTAATCAGGAACAACACATCTACTACTTCCATATCGACCTGAACGGCTGTCCGGAAGAGCTGACCGACGAAAACGGTAAAATACTGTGGGAATGCAGCTTTCAGTTATGGGGAAAACAGATTCATGAAATTGAGCACGAACCCATAGAGCAGAATCTCAGATATCAGGGACAATATTTAGACAGGGAAACCGGCTTACATTACAATACGTTCAGGTACTATGATCCGGATATAGGTAGATTTACCCAGCCAGACCCGATTGGGCTGCTGGGTGGCTTGAATCTGTATCAGTATGCGCCTAATGGGTTGACTTGGATTGATCCGTGGGGGTTAACAACAGAAAAAATAAAGCTTGATCCGAATGAGATTCTTGTTAATCCTAAGGATGTTAATTTCTCTCAGAAAACTATTAATAGTGCTTTTGATACACCTGAAGGAAAACGAAATATACAATCAGTAATAAATGATGTCCGTAAGGGAAATGTAAAAGTCACAGATTTTCCAGCAATAAGAGTTGTTGATGTGAAAGGTCAATTAGTGGTCAGAGATGGCAATAGTCGCTTAGCAATTGCACGCAGCGCAAAGGCTAAACAAATAAAAATTGTTATTGAAACTAATGTTAATGAGCTGAAAGATTTTAAACGTAGACTTTGGAGAAATAATATGCCCAATACTGGAACATCTAAAGTTCCGACTTGTAAATAAGAGACGAATGCTATGAAAAAAGATTTTGCCTATGCAGTAGAACTTCCCTATTGGCAAGCCCCAAATGATGATGTTTTAATAAAATCAAAGGGCGATTCATTAACTGCATTTTTTAAAATATGGAGTTCTTCTGCTAAATACTCTGTATTTACAGGTATATTTGATTTTTCTTACGTCTGGGCTATGCGATTCGAACGAAATAAAAAATTCAGTTATTATACTAAATGCGAAGACGATAATTTTCGTGCATGTTATTTGGTTGTTCCAGAGTCATCATGGTTGGAAAAATTAAAGGCTGAAAGACGTTCCTTTTTCCCTGATTGGGATAAATATGATGTAGGAGAATACACTCATTATATTATTCAAAGTGATTCATTTTATGTTGAAATAATCGCCAAAGATATTAAGATATCAAGAAAAAAACTAAAGGGTGTTTTTTAAAATTATCATATAGTTTAAATGTCACTAACGCACTGATGCCGGAGCTAAGGCATTAAAAGAATGCTTATTATAGTAAGAAAGGCAATAGTATAAATGGTCGTATAGGAAAAGGAATATGCTGATAAGTAATTTCAAACTATGGGGTTGGGATAAAAAAACACGCACCATGCTACGGTTTATCAAGGCAAGAGATATATTCTGCTTTAAGTATGTGCCTACCGATATGGATGGCGTATATTTCACCTATGGAGAAGAACCGTGGTGTAAGAAGGTGGATATTTGGGGAAATAAAATCCCTATATCTGAACAAGAAGCCGAATCTCTACCTCGTGTATCTCCATTTGGTGACTATAATATTAAAGAATTATTAAAGGATATCTAAAGCCATACTGGGAAGAGTATTATGCTTTTTCCAGCTTTTATTTATTTCAGGAGTAGTACTTGTACTATACCCTGAAACCAGCACAATAATGCTGAGGTTAATTAAAAATTCTACTGGGTTTTACATCAAACGGTATCTGTTAATCAATTTAATACCTGTTTATACCCACCCGTGTATGGATTACCAATTTTGAAACAAATAAATAATTACATATTCTGAAAGCATCTACAGCCCTATCAAGACTAAAAACCACCGGTAACACCCAGCACTACCACTACGACGCCGACCACCGCCTGAGCGAAGTACGCATTGAGCAAACGGCCGCAGTCAGCGTTACGGCTACGTCTACGACGCCCTTGGCCGGCGTATCGAAAAACATCAGATAGACCGCGAAGGCCAACCCTACAACCGTACCCACTTCCTGTGGGACGGCTTAAGAATGATTCAGGAAACCGGCTCGAATCACCCCACCAGCCTGTATATCTATACCGACCAGAACAGCTATGAACCACTGGCGCGGATAGACACAGACGGCAATCAAGAACAACATATCCGCTATTTCCACACCGACCTGAACGGTTGTCCGGAAGAGCTTACCGACGAAAACGGCGAAATACTGTGGGAATGCAGCTTTCAGTTATGGGGAAAGCGGATTCATGAAATTGAGCACGAACCCATAGAGCAAAACCTCAGATATCAGGGACAATATTTAGACAGAGAAACTGGCTTACATTACAATACGTTCAGGTATTATGATCCGGATATAGGTAGATTTACCCAGCCAGACCCGATTGGGTTGCTGGGTGGCTTTAATCTGTATCAGTATGCGCCTAATGCGTTTATTTGGATCGATCCTCTTGGTCTTCAATGTGGTGGAGTAAGAAATCGTCGTCAAGCGTTTAATAAAGCAAAAGATCTTGCTGGCATACCTCGTTCACAGCAACCTAATAGGCAATGGACTGTTGGAAATGATCCCAGAAGAAGAGGACAAACAAACTATAAATATTCAGAGGATTTAGGTTCTCATGGACGATATTATGAATATACAGATGCCTACGGACATAAAAAAGTTATTGCTGAACACACTGCAGATCCTAGAGCATCAGGTCCTCATGTGCATGCGGGACAACCTAAAGCTAATTCTGATGCTAGAACATACGATTTCAAAAAAGATAGATATCTGAAAATCAATGACCCTGCAACCAACGATCATCATATATATTATGAAAATTAGTTTAAAAGATAAATTAAATTTATTTAGAGCAAAAGACTATGCAACCAAACTAGATGGTATTAGTTCGTTTAATATATCATTTTTACATGATAATGAATTTATATGGCATAGAAAAATGTTAATGGAAATAAATAAAATTGATAATATTATCAAGAAAAAAGTTTTTAATTTACCTGTAAATAAAAATGTTTTAGTTAGTGAAGTTGAAAGTATATTGAATATAAAAAAAGATATTATTTGTAATATGTTTTATTACGGGGATATTTGCATATCCTTTTATGTCGAAAATTTTTCAAATTTCATATTAAGCTTGTTTTCAATAAATAAGACATATGATTTTTCATTAGCATTTACTTCTCCAGATAGAGTAATTGCTTTAAGTGATAATGAATATGATATTTATTTGTATTATATTCAAAAATAAAAAATGTACACAAAAAATTAAAATAATAATTTACAAATTCATTATTTTAATTTTATTGACAATCAGTAACTGCACACATTTATTACTTTCATACTGCTTGCTATCTTCTAACTAGACTGATACCGCATAGGCATATTGGCTACGAACAGTCCATCAGCGGTACCCAGTATTACCATTACGATGCCGAACACCGCCTGACCGAAGTGCGTATCGAACAGCTAAACCATACTGAACGCTACGGCTATGTCTACGATGCCCTCGGCCGGCGGATTGAAAAACACCGGCCGGACCGTGACGGTAAGCCATGCAACCGCACCACCTTCCTGTGGGACGGACTGCAGATGATTCAGGAAAGCGGTGCAGACAAACGGCAGAGCCTGTATCCGTATACCGACCAGTACAGCTATGAACCGCTGGCGCGGATAGACCGGACAGGCAATCAGCAAGAGCATATCTACTACTTCCATACCGACCTGAACGGCATGCCGGAGGAGCTGACGGATGAAGCCGGTGAAATCGTGTGGGAATGCTCATACCAGCTGTGGGGTAAACCGGTACAGGAGATTGCTCATAGAGAGATACAGCAGAACCTGAAGTATCAGGGACAGTATTTAGACAGAGAAACCGGACTGCACTACAATACTTTCAGGTACTACGATCCGGATACAGGCCGCTTTACTCAGCCTGACCCGATTGGGTTAGCCGGCGGATTTAATCTGTATCAGTATGCGCCTAATGCGTTTATGTGGATTGATCCTTGGGGATTACAATGTAATAAATCCTTTACCCCAAAAAAATAAATAATAAAATTAAAGATTTACGAGCCGGAAATGATGTAACAGTTAATTCATTTAAGGAAGCAGATCAGGTATTATATGGTGCTTTCCCAAATGCACGTAAAGTAACTGGTGCTGGAAACAAATCAGCAATTAAAACGTCAGGCAAAAGAAAGATTTTAAATTAAGATCTTCGGAAAAAGGTAACAATGCTGTATATCATAAAGACTATCAGTTTAATAAAGATGGTATTTTACATGGACATGAGAGCTTACCAAGCGGACATCCACACCAAACAACCCCTCATATTAATGTACTAACACCTAATGGTGAGAAAGCCACAATTTATATAGAAAGATAGAAATGTTAAATATCATTAATCATATTGATAACGAGATTAATTCTTTAAAAGGTAGTAACTATGAATTAAGAATAAAATTAAATTTATTAAAAAAAATTGCTTTATTTTTATCCCAAAATACGATACAAGGTAAAATAGACAAAATTATACCAATTATTGAAATGAATACAGGATATTCAGAATATAGAATAATAAACGATTGTGAATCTGATAACAAAGAATTATGGATAGAATATATATACGAAGATAATAGAATTAGATTATATCCAGGAGATTTATTAGTAAAAATGAAATAATACTATAAACGTATAATAATTATTAAATACTTAAATTGAATCCAGAATATTTAAACAAAAATAGTTTCTAAGACAAAATACCAAGCTAGACATACTACTGGAGCACAGTTACAGTATGAAATCTTCATTATATAGCTGGAAAGGTCGTAGATAAATTACCTTCTATAATACTTGGAACAATTTCACAATCTGATCGTTCAAGGGTTAAACCTATGTCTGAAATATTAATTGATACTGTTGATTGGGGAAATTATTAATCATCAAAATTAATTTTGAATCTTTTGAATCTTTTGAATCTAATGATAATGAAGGTACAGAGCATGGTTCTTTGCCTCATATAAATATTAAACGTTCTGATAGGACAATGGTGAGGATTGATATAGATGTTTGATTTATATATATAAAAAACTAATTGCTGCCATAGAGAATGGTAAGGTTAGAGGTTTTGATGAGATAAAAGATATAAATGGTGAAAATTATTTATTTGAATATGCTATTAAAAAAGAGGATGAAAAATATAATACTTATCTTTTCCATATACCTGAAAATAAAATGGAAATGTACGAAGATTATGCAACTGAAGAATTTAGTGAGTTTTCCAATATAGAAGATGCTTTTAATTACTTTAAATTACAAGGTGTTGATATTAGAAAATTTGCTCCTATTAAAAGGACATTACCTTTTTAGATGATAAAAAAAGCTGGGTAAAAAAATCAAATCTTCCCAGCTTTTTTTATTTAACTCTCGTTCCATCCACTAATTCCTACATCAGGGACAGTCGGTAACAGCAGCAAATACCAGTACAACGCAGCCGGCCAGCTGCAGAGCTATACCGATCCGGCCGGCCACACCACCCGCTACCGCCGTGACCAGCGCGGACTGGTGCATACCCGCATCGACGCCGCCGGCCGTCAGCTCGGCTTCAGCTACGACGCCTACGGACGCCTTACCGCCCTGACCAACGAAAACGGCGAACAGTACCGGTTTCAGTATGATGCCGGCGACCGGCTGACCGAACAGACCGATCTGGACGGGTGCAGACAGCAGCTGAGCTACGATCCGCTCGACAACGTCACTAGCGTGCGTTTTGCAGCCGGCAGCCCGCATCAGATCGAGCACCGTTTCAAACGCGATGCCATTGGCCGCTTAACCGGCAAACACACCCCCGACGGCACCACCGCCTATCAGTATGACAAAGCCGGCAACCTGCTCAGAGTCGGCTTTAAAGCCGCCGGTTTACCGCCGGAAGCCGAACCGGAACTGATCAGCTTCAGCTACGACATAATGGGCAACCTGCTGAGCGAAACCACTGCACAGGGTATCCTGCAGCATCAGTATGACAGACTGGGCAACCGCATCGCCACCACCCTGCCGGACGGGCGCACCATCAACAAACTGTATTATGGTTCCGGCCATCTGCACCAGATTAACCTGGACGGCCGGATTATCAGCGACATCGAGCGCGACCTGCTGCACCGGGAAACCCTGCGCAGCCAGGGCAGAATGAATACCAGTTTTAAATACGACCGCACCGGCCGCCTGACCGGCAAACAGACCAGCCGTCCGGGAGCAGGTATCCTGCCGGATATCATACTGGACCGCAACTACACCTACGACAATCTGGACCGGCTGGTAAGCAAAAAACACAACCGGCAGGGACAGAGCGATTACCGCTACGACGTGACCGGACGCATCGAAAGCTGCCGCAGCGAAGCGTACTGGGAAACCCTGCAGTACGATGCTGCGGCCAACCTGCTGGACAGAAGACGCGGCGAAGAAGAAAGCAATCAGAACCTGATCCGCTTTAACCAGCTGCTCAGCTTCCGCGGACTGAAATACAGCTACGACGAACACGGACGTACCCGCAGCAAACAGACCGCCAGCGGTACCCAGTATTACCATTACGATGCCGGACACCGCCTGACCGAAGTGCGTATCGAACAGCTGAACCATACTGAACGCTACGGCTACGTCTACGATGCCCTCGGCCGGCGGATTGAAAAACACCGGCCGGACCGGGACGGCAAACCATGCAACCGCACCACCTTCCTGTGGGACGGGCTGCAAATGATTCAGGAAAGCAGCGCGGACAAACGGCAGAGCCTGTATCTGTATACCGACCAGTACAGCTATGAACCGCTGGCGCGAATAGACAGAAACGGTAATCAGGAAGAGCACATCTACTACTTCCATACCGACCTGAACGGCATGCCGGAGGAACTGACGGATGCAAACGGTAAAATACTGTGGGAATGTAGCTTTCAGTTATGGGGAAAGCGGATTCATGAAATCGAACACGAACCCATAGAGCAAAACCTCAGATATCAGGGACAATATTTAGACAGAGAAACCGGCTTACATTACAATACTTTCAGGTACTATGATCCGGATATAGGTAGATTTACTCAGCCAGATCCGATTGGGTTGCTGGGTGGGTTTAATCTGTATCAGTATGCGCCCAATGCGCTGATGTGGGCTGATCCATGGGGATTGGCGAAGAGTAATCTTATAGATGGTGTTCCCGAAAATCCCGGAATTGCTCGTCGATTTATGTCAAGCAAAGAGTACAAGTACTTTAAAAAAAATGGATTTACATTTGATCCAAAAGACCCTAGAGGGGGAATAAGTGTAACTTCAATACATCTAGAGGCAAGAAACCCAGATTATATAAGAAATGTAACCGGTGCCTTAGGAGCAGATTATTTCGTTGATATTGATACTTCAGAGTTAAAAGTAGAACGTAAAGGAAAAACAAAGGGTCAATTAATGGACTGGAAAATTAAAGATAATGTTCCAACAGATGCTATAAAAAAGAAAGGAAGGGTGAAAAAATGTTAATCGAAGCTTTGCAGAAATATTGTGATGCAGAAAAAAGGTTATGGGAAGAGCTCAATAATGACAAAGACAAACAATATTTTATAGATAATGCTAATGTTTCTGAAGCTACACTATTAATTGAAGATTTATTTAGATATATCAGAATAGTAACCCCAGCCACCTTTGAGTTATTATTAAAAATAGATAAAGATGCAGCACTAACTTTTATCAAAAAATATTATTTGTGGCAGGATCTGGCAAATTATTCTGATAATAGAGTGTATGATCTTAAAATGATGTTTACTGATATTAAAAATATTCTGGGAGAGAATGAGCTGAATAAAATATTAAAATCTAAAAAATTTCTACCTGTAAATAAAAGAAATAAAAAAGTGAAAGAAGCAATTAAGTTTGCTCTCAACGAAGATTAATAAATCCAAATGAAAATATCTTAGATTAATATAACCTGAATTAATAATAAAGATATAGTAGGATAAACAAAATTAAAGTTTATATTTTTGAAAATTATATTATTAAAAAGGAAAAAACAAGATGTTAACTGATACTATTCAAGAATGTATTACTGCTTACAATAATTTAATTAAAGTAATAACAGACGATCAGGAAAAACAGTACTTTGTTGAACATGCCGATGTTTCAAAAGCCACTTCTTTATTAAGTCATTTAATATCGTCAAGAATAATACAGTTGCCAGCATTTGAGTTATTATTAAAAATCAATAAAGAAAAGGCATTATATATTTTAAAATCTAGGTATTTATCTATAAATCTTTCTCGTGCTATTAGAGATCCAGTTGACGATCTTGATGTTATGTTTTCTGATATAAAGGAAATACTGGGTGAAAAAGAATTAGATAAATTATTAAAAAATAAAAAATTTCTACGAAAAAATATGAAGAACAGGATAATTAAAAGGCAATTGAGAGAAGCGATCAGATTTGCTAAAGAAGTAGATTGATAAATTATTTTAGTTCACATAATCTATATACAATTTTTGCAGTTATATATAAATCTTAAAAATGTTCATATAGCATATAGTAAGTATAATCCAGTAAACTGATAAATAATAATAATTTTGTTACGATGCCGGACACCGCCTGACCGAAGTGCATATCGAACAGCTGAACCATACTGAACGCTACGGCTACGTCTACGATGCGCTTGGCCGGCGGATTGAAAAACACCGGCCGGACCGGGACGGCAAGCCATGCAACCGCACCACCTTCCTGTGGGACGGGATGCAGATGACTCAGGAAAGCAGTGCAGACAAACGGCAGAGCCTGTATCTGTATACCGGTGAAGACAGCTATGAACCGCTGGCGCGGATAGACCGGACAGGCAATCAGCAAGAGCACATCTACTACTTCCATACCGACCTGAACGGCATGCCGGAGGAGCTGACGGATGAAGCCGGTGAAATTGTGTGGGAATGTTCATATCAGTTATGGGGCAAACCGGTACAGGAAACTGCCCATACAGAGATACAACAGAACCTGAGGTATCAGGGACAGTATTCAGACAGAGAAACCGGACTGCACTACAATACTTTCAGGTACTACGACCCGGATACGGGCCGCTTTACTCAGCCTGACCCAATTGGGTTGTCCGGCGGACTCAATCTGTATCAGTATGCGCCCAATGCGCTAATGTGGATTGATCCTTGGGGATGGGCTCATTTAAACTCTAATAATGCGAAAGGTAATTTTGGCGTTTACGTGATCACAATAGATGGCGAAATTTATAAATTTGGTAAGGCTGATTTAAATAGAATTACTCTTGAAAGTGGACTTCCAACGCGTTTACATCAACAATTACGAAAACTTAGAAATTTAGATTCAAATTCTGGTAAAACAGTGGTAGGTAAAGTTATTAGAAGACGTCTTCCAACAACTAAAGATGCAAAAGCAGTAGAAACATCTAAACTTGATATTCATTATGCTAAAAAAGGAGATGTTCCGGTTGGTAATCAAAAAAGTTATAAACCCAAAAAAATAGGAAACTGCTGATGAAATTCCATTTTGCTCTAATATATCCTGAAGTTAAGACTAGCTATGATATTACTAATACGGTATTGGATCCGCTGAGAGATTATCTTGAAGGGTTAAATAAAAGTATTGCTCATTATGATAAATTATTCAAAATTAATGATTATTGTCTAGATTTATACATATCGGCTACAAGGAAACAAAAAGATTTTGTTAAAGGTCCGATAACTTTATCCAAACGGAAAAGAGTTGAATTTGTCATTTTTATTCCCTATAAAAAATTCGATTCATATACTAAGACAATATGTTATGTACTCGATAACATTGCACAGGGTATTATTTTTATATTTAATAAATATAAAACAGATTCTACTGGTGTACAGAAAGTAACTGATAAATTAAAAGCTTTAATAGCAAGTGATCCAGAAAAATACCAAAAATGGACAAAACGTGAGTAATTGTGGAATTTACTAGTTATCTTTTTTAGCTGGTGTCAGCATGTCCGATCCGCAGGTTGGACAATGGCACTACAGCTACGACGAACACGGACGTACCCGCAGCAAACAGACCGCCGGCGGTACCCAGTATTACCATTACGATGCCGGACACCGCCTGACCGAAGTGCGTATCGAACAGCTGAACCATACTGTACGCTACGGCTACGTCTACGATGCGCTTGGCCGGCGGATTGAAAAACACCGGCCGGACCGTGACAGCAAGCCATGCAACCGCACCACCTTCCTGTGGGACAGGATGCAGATGATTCAGGAAAGCAGCGCGGACAAACGGCAGAGCCTGTATCTGTATACCGGTGAAGGCAGCTATGAACCGCTGGCGCGGATAGACAGAACCGGTAATCAGGAACAACACATCTACTACTTCCATACCGACCTGAACGGCATGCCGACAGAGTGACAGACTGAAAATCCGTATACAGGTGATTCGATCCTGCCTTTATCCACCGATAACAATCGCATTAAGCAGTTTTCTGCCTGTTCAAAAGACAAAAGCCAGCTTCATAAATATTCAATTTAATCTTTGATTTACAATTATGCAACACTATCTCCCATTATTCCTGTCAAATTAATTTAACATAATCAAACATATTTTTTAAATATGCAGTAATAACTAAATTGATATTATTTTATTTACATAATAAATCATAAATCTTTACTAGATTTATTATTAAATTAATTTATGTCAATTTATATTCATTTAAGTTATTAATTCAGTTTAATGTAAGATATATTCATATTGATTTACATATTTTGTTTTATTTTAATTTTACAAAATAGGAATATTCAATATGGGGGAAGCATACTGGGCAGCCCGTGAGGGGGATGTTCTTTTACATACTTCATTACTGGCTGATATTGCAAGTGCCGCTGTTGAAATACTCTGTTATGCAGCTATAGGGGCTGCATGTATTGCCGTCACGGCAGGTGCAATAGCTTTAGCAGGAGGTGCCACTATCGCAGGTGCAGTGACAGCTGGTGCAGCTGCGGTAACAGGTGGTGCCGGTGTAGCCGTATGCATTATAGGGGAAATCGTCTCTGCTGCAGTTACATTCGAATTAGAAAGTTATATTTCAGAAGCTGCAGACTGGGTCGGCAGCTTATTTCCCCCGTCTGAAGATGGTGAGATTGTAACTGGTTCTCACAATACTCATACCAATAGCAAACTCTCAGCCCGTGCTGCCGGCATAATAGATAAAACAAAAACAGTACAGGCACCGCAACAGCCTGAAGGTTTTATCGATATAGCCGGAAACATACTGCAGGGTTTAGGAACAGCAGCCAGTGAGTTTATCAGGCCGACCGTTGCTTCGCCTGATCCGCAAGCAGTTCCTCGAGAGGAAGACAGAATTAGTTGTAAAAAACACCCGTCTTCTTTCTCCGATATGGGTATTCCAGATTCGCTGGGACTGGTTGCTATGGGTTCGCCGGGACTGGCTGCCATGGGGCTCGGATTCAGCGTTGTCAGTGCCGCAATAGGAACCATCACCGGCGCGGCCGAATATCTGGCTGAAGGCTCCAAAAAAGTCTATATCAACGGCCAGCCGGCAGTACGCAGCAATGACCGCAGTACCTGCGAAGCCAAAGTCACCGATGACTGCAAAGATGGTGAAAAAGTCTCTAACAATGTACGTATCGGCGGAGAGTCTGTTGTTGTTCAAGAGATCAAAAGCGGCAAACATCCCATTGCGCAGATAGCCACTATTGCGACACTAGTGTTGGCTCCTGGAAAATTCGGTCGAAAAATAGCGGAATTTTCAGATTGTTTTCTCCAGGCTATTGCCATTAACATTGGTGTCGCAAAAGCATTGGGACCTTCTACAGATAAACCGGTTCATCTGCCAACCGGTGCCAAACTCCTGTTCGGCCCCGAAGATCTCGACTTCTCCCTGCCGGCTCACCTGCCCTTCGAATGGCAGCGTTTCTACAGCAGCACCGACACCCGCACCCACAACA
>NZ_JAAEDS010000006.1:0-40909 GCF_013344955.1 Snodgrassella sp. ESL0324
AGCCGCCGGTTTACCGCCGGAAGCCGAACCGGAACTGATCAGCTTCAGCTACGACATAATGGGCAACCTGCTGAACGAAACCACTGCACAGGGTGTTCTGCAGCATCAGTATGACAAACTGGGCAACCGCATCGCCACCACCCTGCCGGACGGGCGCACCATCAACAAACTGTATTATGGTTCCGGCCATCTGCACCAGATTAACCTGGACGGTAAGATTATCAGCGACATTGAGCGTGACCACCTGCACCGGGAAACCCTGCGCAGCCAGGGCAGAATGAATACCAGTTTTAAATACGACCGCACCGGCCGCCTGACCGGCAAACAGACCAAACGTCCGGGAGCGGGCATCCTGCCGGATATCATACTGGACCGCAGCTACAGCTACGACAATCTGGACCGGCTGGTAAGCAAAAAACACAACCGGCAGGGACAGAGTGATTACCGCTACGACGTGACCGGCCGCATCGAAAGCTGCCGCAGCGAAGCGTACTGGGAAACCCTGCAGTACGATGCTGCGGCCAACCTGCTGGACAGAAGACGCGGTGAAGAAGAAAGCAATCAGAACCTGATCCGCTTTAATCAGCTGCTCAGCTTCCGCGGACTGAAATACAGCTACGACGAACACGGACGTACCCGCAGCAAACAAACCGCCAGCGGTACCCAGTATTACCATTACGATGCCGGACACCGCCTGACCGAAGTGCGTATCGAACAGCTGAACCATACAGAACGCTACGGCTACGTTTACGATGCCCTCGGCCGGCGGATTGAAAAACACCGGCTGGACCGGGACGGCAAGCCATGCAACCGCACCACCTTCCTGTGGGACGGGCTGCAGATGATTCAGGAAAGCGGCGCAGACAAACGGCAGAGCCTGTATCTGTATACCAGTGAAGGCAGCTATGAACCGCTGGCGCGAATAGACAGAAACGGTAATCAGGAACAACACATCTACTACTTCCATACCGACCTGAACGGCATGCCAGAGGAGCTGACGGATGAAGCCGGTGAAATTGTGTGGGAATGCTCATACCAGCTGTGGGGCAAACCGATACAGGAGATTGCTCATACACAGATACAACAGAACCTGAGGTATCAGGGGCAATATTTGGACAGAGAAACCGGACTGCACTACAATACTTTCAGGTACTACGATCCGGATACAGGCCGCTTTACTCAGCCTGACCTGATTGGGTTACTGGGTGGCATTAATCTTTATCAGTATGCGCCTAATGGGTTGACTTGGATTGATCCTTTAGGATTCTCAAAGAAAGGGGTACCACATGGCTTTAAGAGCTATGGGCAATTTAAGCAATTTGGTCAAACATTACAGGCTGGTCTGAGTAAATTAGGATATCCTAGCTCAGTTTCATACATGCAAGGAAGTTCTGTATCTGGTGTAAGCTTCTCTAAAAGACAACCTTTTGATGTTGGTCGTGTTAGTGATTTTGATGTAGCTATATCACATCCAGAGCTATATCAGAAAGCAGAATCCTTAGGGATAGGAAAAGGTGGACGAACTGGACCAATTGAGATGGGTAGTAATATGGCTAAAGATTTAGGTATAGATGATATTCTACAAAGATTATCTAGAATGTCTGGAGGTAGACCTGTAAATGCTATGATTTTTAAGTCTTCAGTTGAAATCAAAGCTAAAGGAAAAGGAATCAGAATTCCAGGGAAATGTGGCGGGCGATAAATGAAAAAATTTTATTATCTAAAATACGGCAGTAATAAATCTAAAAAAGAGATAAGTGAATTGTTGAATAATAAATGGGATATAACTTGCTCTGAACATGATAGCTATTATTTTGGGGAGTACTTCTCTTACTGTGGTCTTTATGCGGACAGATTAACTATTACAGATAATTATATCCCGCTATCCGACGAGTGGTTAGATGAAGAAAATAAAGAATTCTGTACATTAATAAAAGTATCTTTTATTAATGGAAAAAATTCTGATAAATTAAGTAAATATAAGTTTTTAAAAAATGTACTTAATCAGGTCGATATACTATCGATGATAAGTGACAAATATATTGAAGAAAATTAATCAATACTTGATAGGTTGTAGTAAAAACTCTCCTTGGATTATTTTGGCTTTTTACTTTCTTGACGTATTAGTAATATCCAGTTTAATTTGTACTAGCTTTAACTTAATCTGACAGACACTATCTACTCATCGGCATTCGTTCTAACACAATGACTGTCTGATGAGTAAAATAAATTTTTTAGCTGCTTTTCCTTAGCCAGTCCTTTTGTCTCTACCCAAGTTTGCCAAGGTGTCTTACCATAACAGTATTTCCCTGAATGTGCTCTTTCCCGATTGTAAAACTCTAGCCAAAGCTCAATATCTTGTTGTATCTCTTTCAATTCTGTATATATTTTACGTCTAAACATAATATCATAACATTCGGTCTTTATCGTCTTATGGAATCGCTCACATATACCATTCGTTTGCGGACTGTAGGCTTTTGTTTTCGTATGCTCTATATCCTCCAATATTAAGTCAAAAGTAAATGAGGGGTGGACAAACTTAGACTTAATGAAGAATGGATATGCTCCAATAGGCCCAGATGGAAAACAAATGAACCTTCATCATATATTAGGAAAAGAACCCGGCCCAATGGTCGAGTTAGTTTCCTCAACTCACAAACAATATCATAAGCAAATTCATGGATTAATTGAAAATGGAGGGAGCTTTAGAAATACATCTGCTCTAGATAGGCAGTATAATAAATTCAGAAAAGAATATTGGAAATTAAGAGCATTGGATTTTATGTGAGGTAACTATATGGGTGATATTAAAAATCTTGTTACGCGTTTAAATCATGGCGCTCAAGACGAAGTATATTGGCTTGGAGCTTGTGATGAATCACAAATTAACATACTTGAAAATAAGCTAAATTTGTCGTTACCAAATGAATTAAAAGAATTTATTTTATTGGTTGGTGGCGGAGGTGTTGTTGGTGAAGAAATATCAGGCATAGTTGATAATGATGCCTTGGCTGAGTCTGGAGGAGCTATTTATTATGATACTTGTCAGTGTCGAAAGGAATACTCGTTACCATCAGATATGGCAGTTATTTATTTTAAAGATGACGATGTATGTTGGTGTGTTGATTGTAGGAAAAATACTTATGGACAAATAGTTAATTATGATCTTTTCTCAAGAAAAATATCAAACGTTCTTGCACCGTCATTCAGATTTTTTTTTGAAGAATATGTAAACTTACGGACGTAAATTAAGACTGTCGCAACCAGAGATACTGGGAAACCTTGCATATGATGCCGCTGTCAACCTGCTGGACAGCAAATACAGAGAAGACTACAGCAACTACAACCTGATTCGCTGTAACCAGCTCCTGCATTTCAGAGGGCACCACTACAGCTACGACGAGCTCGGCAGAACTCAGACCAAACAGACCATCGGCGCAACCCAGCACTATCATTACGATGCCGAACACCGTCTGAGCGAAGTACGCATCGAACAACTCAACAAAACCGAACGATACCGCTACCTCTATGACGCCCTTGGCCGGCGTATCGAAAAACATCAGATAGACCGCGAAGGCAAACCTTACAACCGTACCCGCTTCCTGTGGGACGGCTTAAGAATGATTCAGGAAACCGGCCCGAATCACCCCACCAGCCTGTATATCTATACCGACCAGAACAGCTACGAACCATTGGCGCGGATAGACACAGACGGCAACCAAGAACAACATATCCGCTACTTCCACACCGACCTGAACGGCTGTCCGGAAGAGCTGACCGACGAAAACGGCGAAATACTGTGGGAATGTAGCTTTCAGTTATGGGGAAAGCGGATTCATGAAATCGAACATATCCCCATCCAACAAAACCTCAGATATCAGGGACAATATTTAGACAGGGAAACCGGCTTACATTACAATACTTTCAGGTACTATGATCCGGATATAGGTAGATTTACTCAGCCGGATCCGATTGGGTTGCTGGGTGGATTTAATTTGTATCAGTATGCACCTAATCCGTTAAGTTGGATCGATCCGTTAGGATTAAAATGTGATACTGCTTCTGGTAAAAATAGAAAATTTTGGAAAAAAGATCCAATAGAGTTTAAGGGAAATAAAGTTTATCAACGAAATGATTTATTCGACCCTAACTTGATGACAACTTGGCGTAATAAAGGAAAAGTATTCCGTGGAACTAATATTGAGCGAATGGCTACGGGTCGTGCACCTATTGGATATGACGGAAAGGCGGTTAATTTGCACCATATGCTGCAAACTCAAAATGGGCCAATTGCAGAAATGAGTCAAGCATTTCACAAGACTAATCATCGAGTAATACATATAAATCCGAACTCAATTCCTTCTGGAACTGATAGGGCTGCATTTAATGAATGGCGTAAGCAATATTGGATAAACAGAGCGAGTGGTTTCCTATGAACAGAGAAAAATTGATAGAACTCTTTGAAAAATATTCCGATTTAATAAATATGGGAACATCTGATGATGCTCCCGGTAACGACTGGATTGATGCTGCTGAAAAAGCATTGTTAGTGAAATTCCCTGCTGATTATAAATGGTTTCTAAATAATTATGGTGGTGGGGATATTTGCGGGGAAGAAATATACAGTATTTATTGCCTTCCGTTTAATGAAGCAGTCGGTGGAGATGTAGTTTATCAAAATATGATAGCTAATAATAATGTGGAATCTGGGAAAATTGCTTTGTCCAATACAGATTTTGGCGAAGAGTTCTTTTTTGATACTAATGACATGGAAAAAGTCTACATATCGATTGGGAATAATCGCCAACTATATGCGAGTGATTTTTTAGAATATCTTCAAAAACGACTACTTTCATACGTTTAATATTTATTGTGAAGATGTTTTCTTAACATAAAAGCTGGGAAAATTCTCAAATTACCCAGCTTTTTTATTTAACTCTCGTTCCATCCACTAATTCCTACATCAGGGACAGAGCGATTACCGCTACGACGTGACCGGACGCATCGAAAGCTGCCGCAACGAATCCTACTGGGAAACATTGCAATACGATGCTGCGACCAATCTGCTGGACAGAAGACGCGGTGAAGAAGAAAACAATCAGAACCTGATCCGCTTTAATCAGCTGCTCAGCTTCCGCGGACTGAAATACAGCTACGACGAACACGGACGCACCCGCAGCAAACAGACCGCCGGCGGTACCCAGTATTACCATTACGATGCCGAACACCGCCTGACCGAAGTGCGTATCGAACGGCTGAACCATACTGAACGCTACGGCTACGTCTACGATGCCCTTGGCCGGCGGATTGAAAAACACCAGCTGGACCGGGACGGCAAGCCATGCAACCGCACCACCTTCCTGTGGGACGGGATGCAGATGATTCAGGAAAGCAGCGCAGATAAACGGCAGAGCCTGTATCTGTATACTGACGAAAACAGCTATGAACCGCTGGCGCGGATAGACAGAAACGGTAATCAGGAACAACACATCTACTACTTCCACACCGACCTGAACGGCATGCCGGAAGAACTGACGGATGAAACCGGTGAAATCGTCTGGGAATGCTCATACCAGCTGTGGGGTAAACCGGTACAGGAGATTGCCCATACAGAGATACAGCAGAACCTGAGGTATCAGGGACAGTATTTGGACAGAGAAACCGGACTGCACTACAATACTTTCAGGTACTACGATCCGGATACAGGCCGCTTTACTCAGCCTGATCCGATTGGATTGCTGGGTGGCTATAATCTTTATCAGTATGCGCCTAATGAGTTGACTTGGGTCGATCCGTGGGGATTGACTGACACCCCTCTAGAAAAGGGCTTACCACTTTCTGATGCTACTAAAATTTATAGGATTAGTACTAATGGTCATTATGGATTTGATTTCAATCCTCGAGAAATAGAAGCTATTAATAAAGGAAAATTAGCTCCACCAGGTGTTTCTGTTATTAGGGCTAATAGTGTCGATGAAGCCACTAAAATATGGAATGAAGCTTTTCCTAATAGGCCTGCGACAAGTGTGGGTGAAGCAAAAGTCGTAGATCTTAGAAAAATTGGATTTGATGTTATTCATGATCCATCTAAAGGTAAGTTGGGAGTAAACCATGCAAGATTAATTCACTCAGAAGGTATTAATGGTTTTAATACTAATAAAAGTAAACTATTTGGCATTTTCAAAGGATGTAAAGAGTAATGATGAAAGACTATATTGTTTCATTTAGAGATAAACAGAGATATGCTCTTATAGAATATAAAAAAATTGAAAAGTTTGATCATTATTATGAAGGAGTGATTATTGAATCTAATTTTCCGAAAGAAGTAATTTTTTTTATTAATGAATGTAATTCGATTATTAATGATATGGCGATATCTCTTTTGGATGAGATTGAAGAAAAATTATATTCTTATGATATTGGTTTGGAAAAAAATTGTTCTAGAATTTTTGATATTGAATTTATTGATAAAAATAAAATTTCTTTTTTTACAAAATACCCATCAAGTCAAGGTTATTTAGATAAATATCCGAATAGTTAATTAATATAAAAATCGTAATATTTATGAGTCACTGGCGCGGATAGATAAACGAGGTAATGAGCCCGAAAGGGTAATGTACTTCCACACTGACCTGAATGGTTGCCCGGAAGAGCTTACCGATACAAACGGCGAATTACTCTGGGAATGCAGCTTTCAGTTATGGGGGAAACGGATTCATGAAATCGAACATGAATCAGTAGAGCAAAACCTCAGATATCAGGGACAGTATTTAGACAGAGAAACCGGCTTACATTACAATACTTTCAGGTATTATGATCCGGATACAGGCCGCTTTACTCAGCCTGATCCGATTGGATTGCTGGGTGGCTATAATCTTTATCAGTATGCGCCAAATGCGCTGATTTGGATTGATCCGTGGGGCTTAAAAAACTGGACATATTATAATATGCCCAGTATTCCCGGTTATCAGAAACACCATATTATTCCGCAGCAATTGCGAAATCATGAATTGATTAAAAGAGCTGGCGCAAATATTCATGCAAGTAATAATATTATTTATCTGCCGACTTCGGAAGATGCCCATTCTACCCGAACAATTCACAGAGGCTCTCATCCTGAATATACAGCAATAACACAAAGTGAAATGGATGATTTAGTAAAATTAGGAAAGAATAATAACTGGACTCAGAAAGAATACAAAGATGCTTTAGACAAACTAACTGCGAAGAAAAGAGCAGATTTACGTAATGGCAAAACATTTTTAAACAAAAATTCAATCCGATCTAAAGGATCCAAAGGATGTTAAGATGATATCTAGACTGATGTGTGGTGATGTTTATCCGGATAGCTATTGGTTTCAATTTAAAAGAGAGGAAATTTCCGTAACTGATTTAATGGATTGCGAAAAAATTCATTTAAAAAATCCCTTGATTTTTACCCTGAATAAAAAAATAAGTGAAAAAAGATTACTGTCTTATGATTATTATATGAGTGACGGTCCTCATTTTATTTCACCCAAACTGGCCAGTCTATTGGAAAATAATGAAGAATTCGTAAAAGAAGTGCAGCTGCTTGATGCAATTGTGATTATCAATGGCCAGAGCCATTATGGTTTTAAAGTATTTAATCCGTTGCGTTCAATATCATGTATAGATACGGACAAATCTGAAAGCATGGCGATGCTAACTAGTCAGCCTGATGGACCAAAATTATTCACAAAAATAGTGTTAAGGCAGGATATCACTGAAGATTTTTGGATGGCTAGAAGTGAGGAGGCAGCAAGCTGTATAATTATTTCAGATAAATTAAGACAGCTTTTGATTGATAATCATATCAAAGGTATTAATCTAAAAGATTAATGATAATTTCAGGCAACTGAGTGATATTTTTCAATTACAAATGGTTATTAAAGGCCTGTTTATGTCAAATTAATCTTCCAGCTATAGCTTACAAACCAACCCAGTAACCGCACCACCTTCCTGTGGGACGGGATGCAGATGATTCAGGAAAGCAGTGCAGACAAACGGCAGAGCCTGTATCTGTATACTGACGAAAACAGCTATGAACCGCTGGCGAGGATAGACCGTACCGGTAATCAGGAAGAATATATCTACTATTTCCATACCGACCTGAACGACATGCCGGAGGAGCTGACGGATGAAGCCGGTGAAATCGTCTGGGAATGCTCATACCAGCTGTGGGGCAAACCGGTACAGGAGATTGCCCATAGAGAGATACAGCAGAACCTGAGGTATCAGGGACAGTATTTGGACAGAGAAACCGGACTGCACTACAATACTTTCAGGTACTATGATCCGGATACAGGAAGCTTTACGCAGCCCGTTCCTATTGTGTTGCTAGGCAGCATTAATATGTATCAGTATGCTCCTGCTTGTTAAACTGAAACGACTCCCGGGTGATTTCCATATAATTCTAAAACTATTTTATTCTCAAAATTAATGTCAGACAGAATCTTTATCTTGTTATTAATAACAAGATTTATATCAATTTATGCAAAAGAGGTTTTTTGCATAACAGACTGACTAATATCCGATTATGCAATAATTTAAAAAAATAATTTAAATTAATTAGAAAAATTTAATTTTCTGATAAATTTCCTAATACAAATATATAATATATTGTATTTAAATATAAAAAATAATAATATATGAAAACATATACCAGTTAACATTATAATGTAATATTATATTTTCTATCTAAATTGCATAAATATGCAATTATAATTATGTTTATAAAATAATTTTAAAAATTTATTTTGCATTATTTGATTGGAAATGATATTATTCTTCCACGGTTGAGATTGGCATAAAACTATTCGAAGAAATAGATTATCCGAAAAGTTTATTTTTAAACTTTTATTTCTGAATCGTACTTATTTATTAAATAATAATTTATTCAAAATATATAATAACAAAGAGGAAAATTAAATGATAAATTTAAAAAAACCAGCTAAACAAACTACTGTTAAAACAAAATATCCACTTGTACTTGTACATGGTCTTTTTGGTTTTGACCGAATTATGGGATATCCCTACTTTTTTAATATCGCTGATTCTCTGAGAAAACTGGGATGTGAAGTTTTTACTGCAGCTGTTTCTGCTACCAATACGACTGAAGAGCGTGGTGAACAGTTACTGGTTGAAGTTAAAGATATTCTGAAAAAGACTGGTGCTCAAAAGGTAAATCTGATCGGACATAGTCAGGGTGCGCCTACCTGTCGTTATGTTGCTGCACTGCATCCGGAATTGGTGGGTTCTGTAACGTCTGTAAACGGGGTAAATTTTGGTTCTGAAATTGCAGATTTGATGCTGGATATCCTTTCAGGCAAGCTTGTTGGTGCTACTGCTGATCTTATTGTAGAGTCTTTTATGAAACTGATCAGTTTATTAAGTACTAAACCTTTATTACCTCAGGATTTTGAAGGTGCTCTGAAAAGTCTGTCAACTGAAGGCACTAATGCATTTAATAAAAAATATCCGCAAGGTCTGCCAAAAACATGGGGTGGTCAGGGTAAAGAGCTGGAAACTAATGGTGTTTATTATTATTCCTGGAGCGGTATTATTAAGTCAAACGCAATTAATGAAGGTTTGAATACTGTTGATCCATCCCATGCTATCCTTATAGCATTAGGTGCGTTCTTCAAAAAAGAACGTAAGCAAAATGATGGTTTGGTTGGTCGTTATGCCACTCATCTGGGTAAAGTTATTGGTTCTGATTACCAGATGGATCATTTGGATGCAATTAATCAGATTGCTGGTGCACATCCTACTAAACCGGATCCTGTAAGCATTTATCTGGATCATGCCGCACGGTTACAATCTAAAGGGCTGTAATCTGAGGGAAGCTGTTTTATTTTAATAATAATAATAATAAATGTCATTCTGACAAAATCTAAATTATCTTGCTCGGCCTGATAATTATAATAATAGGGCTGTATACAAGTACTGAATCCTGTTTTTTGCAGGATTCAGTTTTTTTATATAAAACTATTGTGTGTATTTATATTATATATGCATTATATAAATATATTTAGTTATGAATACACTTTATAATTTAAATGAATAAATTAATACAACAGAATTTTAAGGCAAGAGTGTAATTAAATTCATTATATGATAAAAAATAATTTAATTTTAATAAACAAATATTAACTTAATTTATAAATATTGTGATATTATTTTTTTATTTGTGTTAAAAGGTTAATTTATATGATGAAATCAATACACCCGCCATTAAAGTTAAAAACTATTCTGCTAGTTGTTTTGGGATCATTGTCGGCTTATAGTGTAGCTGCTAATACTTGTCATGCTATAGACGGATGTAAGGTGCCAGATCCGGAAAATAATAAAATTATTATTACAGCTGATCAATATTATAATGGCATTCCTACTGAGAGTGAATTTAAAGAGTTGTTTACCGGAGCTCCCGGAGAAGATGGTCAAAGACTATCGATGTTCCGGATTCATGAATCAAATAATGCTGCACAATCATTAACGGCAGAATTTTCTCCAAATACTGAAATTACAATAGATACATCGTATTTAAATAATAAAAAGTACGGAGATCATCGGGAGGATATAGACCATACAGGTGTCAGTTTTGAATCAGAAACGGGAACTGCACAGTTTGTGATGCCTAAGGGTGTTCATTTTAGCTTGCAGGGGCAGCCAAAAGAATTTGAAGGAGGTATTACAGGAATTGAACTTAGCGGAGGAAATCTGGATTCACAGGCTGATTTTACAATCACTGCTCCTCATTCTGATGCATATTATATAGCGGCTACTGGGGCTGGTACAGCTACCAGCACAGTGAATATTCATGATTCAGAAATAAAGTTAGGTAAAGATAGTGATTATTCAGCTGCAATTTCAATAGAAGTTTCGGATAATAATAATGCACTCGTCAATGTCAATAATATGAAAATACAAGGTGATGGATATATTAATTCTGGCATAGATATAGTGAATCAGAGTTCAGAGAATCATGCTGTTGCCAATGTTAGCAACACAGAAATAAATCTTACTAATCCACTCAGTTCAGGTTTTTATCTGAATAACGGAAGTGAAGTAAATGTTAAAAATAGTACTATAAAGTCAGGTATTGGCATTATGCTGGCAACTACTCAGACGGAAGCGGATAAACATACATTTACAATTAAAGACAGTAAGTTAATCGGGCAGGATGCTTTACTAGGTGTCAATGATCATCGTTATTATGTTGAAGATGCTGAGGAGGATGATGCTATAGGAGATGAGCAGGTTGCTGCATTACAGCCATTTACTTTAACTGCGGATCATTCTCAATTGGCAGGACGTATTTATATTGATCAGGATCCGAAGCGGGCACCTAAAATAACTTTTAATCTGAATAATGGTTCTTCATGGACAATCAATGGTGATAGTGTCTTGGATGAGCTGAATATTCATGATTCAGTTGTTTCTTTCAGTCAGGGTGGTAAATTTAAAACTCTGACAATAAATGGCGATTTAAATGGTAGCAATAGTCTGTTTAATATGAATACCAGTCTGGCCGATGGACAATCTGATAAGATTAAAATTCATGGTCAGGTTCATGGTGAACATAAAATCAGTGTGGCAGATAGTCGTAAACAGCCTAAAAAACCGAATATTCAGATAACTTTGGTTGAGTCTGAAGGTGGTGACGGATCATTCTCTATGGTTCAGAATTATGTTGATGTTGGCAGATATCGCTATTTCTTCCATCAGAACGGAAATGACTGGATTCTGAGTAATGATAATGGTGCCGCATCAGCCGGAGGCGGTCATTATGGCCCCCGGCATGAAATCAGTGATTTTGCCAATTCACTTATCAGTATGCGTCAGGCTGCCAGCCAGTTTGTATATCAGATGCAAAAACCTTTAAATGCACGCTTCAACAGTCTGAAAAATGAGTCACATGTTAATAATATGTGGTTGGACAGTAATTATACCAATAATCATTTTGACAGTACTGGCTCAAGCTATGGGTTGACTACCTCTGGTTTTAAGCAAAAATCATATAGTTTGCAATTAGGTTATGATCATTTGTTACCGTTGGGTAATGACGGTAATCAGACTTATTTGGGTGCTTTTGCGGGACAGGGGCATTCTAGTGTAGATTTTAATGGTAATTATAAGGACGGTAATCTGAAAGCACTTACTACTGGTGTTTATGTCGGCTGGTATAATACAGCAGGCTGGTTTGCCGATGCGGCTTATCGTTATAGCCATCTGAAAGCTAATGCCAACAAAATGGATAAGGCTACATGGCATAGTAATAGTCTGAGTGTTGATGCGGGTAAAGATTTCAGCCTTTCTGATAAATGGGTAATCACACCTAAAGCTGGTATAACTGCCGGTCGTTTATCCGGTGATGATTATACGAAGAGTACGACTTTTTATCGTAGTCAGTTAGGTGCGGCAGTTAAAACTGCTCTGGCACTGAATAAGGTGAATCTGCATCCGTATGCAGGTGCTTACTGGTTACATGATAAAAACAGTCTGGGATATGCTATTGTTGATGATAGCAATATGCGTATTACCGGAGCTGGTAACAGTGGTCTGTATGAAGCAGGGCTGGGTGTGGATTTTAATTCAAATAATCACGCTGATTTCAAGCTTGATTATGCGAGCGGGCAGCATACAGAGCAGAAATTCGGCATTAATTTTAATTATCGCTATTCCTGGTAATTATGCTGAATTTTGTCAATGCGCCGGTTTTACCCGGCGCATTTTTTATTGAGCCAGATAAATCTGTAATGGTAGTTTCTGTTGATGCAGAACAGCTCTGATTGGCATATCGTTACTATTGATTCCGGCCAGTGCCTGTTGTAGTACCTGTTGTTGTTTTTTGCCGGAAAGTTGCAGATATAAATGTTTACTGTTTAATATTACCGGTAAAGTCAGGGAAATACGATCATGCGGTGCAGTCAGGGGTTTCATGTCTATTACCATTCTCTCGGAGTGCATATCCAGGCCTTTGGATAAATTTTCAGCATGAGGAAAAAGTGATGCAGTATGCCCGTCGTCTCCCATACCTAATACCAGTACATCTATGGGTAGGGGTAATAGTTGCTCCAGACGTGCCTGAATTTCATCTACACCATCATATGGATTTTCAGCTACGGTTTTTAGGCTGATAAAGTGTGCTGCTTTAGCTTTATTTTGTAGTAAATGGGTATGAATCAGCCGTTCGTTGCTGTCTTCGTGGTGTTTATCTACCCAGCGCTCGTCCACGAGAGTAATATAAACTTTCTCCCATGCCAGTTGCGCTTTGCTTAGTATCTGAAACAGCTCTATCGGAGTCGGACCGCCTGAAACGGCAAGAGAAGCGCAATTGCGCAGATTAATTGCATTTTGCAGGTTGGCAATAATAGCTGTAGCCAGAGCTGTATTCATCGCAATAGGTGTGTCATAAAGATGTAACTGATACATGTTCATCTCCTGAAAGATATATCTGGGTTTTATTGGTGATACAGCGATAAGGTTGTTAAATTTAATATTAAAATTATTATTCGCTGGTAATGGGTTAATGAGTTGTATTTCAATGTAATTGTTATTAAAACAAATAATAGACTGTTGGTATTTTCGTATGCGCTAACGGATATGGTACAGGCTGACGGTTAATATTTTATTGTTATTTTTATGCTATTTTAATAAATAATAAAGAAATATATATCCGATATTGGCTATTTATAGATTGCTGCTGATAAATTTATGTTCAGGTGTGCTCTTCTGTTTAGCTGATATCAGAGATGTTGCTATCATTAATTTACCCGGGCAGGTTTATATGCTTTGGTTACAGTTTGGTAATATTTTATTTGTTTGGGATGATATTTAAAGTTATTGCTGCCGGATGGTGTTAAGTTATTGCTGCTGGGTAAAGAAATTTGTTATGACAATATGGGATTGCTGTAACTGAATCAGGTGTTTTAGATGTCAAACTGGCTGTTTTGACTTAAAATAGGCAGTTATTTTTAATTTTTTATTGCCTGAATTTAATACTATGCTCAATGGTGTCAGGCGGGCAGTTGTTTGTTGATAACAATTGCATATAGTATGAGGATGCATATGAGTGAACAGCAGAATGCGCCGGTAGCTGCCGCGCAAGAAGAACAACTGGATGAAAACCAGATTATGGCACACCGCCGTGAGAAGTTGACGGCGATTCGTGCTGAGGGAATTGCTTTTCCAAATGATTTTAAACGGGATGCTTTTGCCGGAGATTTGCATCAGCTTTATGATGAGTTTGATAAGGATGTGCTGGCAGAAAAGGCAATTCCGGTAAAGGTTGCCGGACGTATTATGCTGAAACGTCATATGGGTAAAGCCAGCTTCGCGACCATTCAGGATATGACCGGCCGTATTCAGCTGTATATCAACAATCAGGGTGTTGGTGAGCAAGTTCATGATACATTCAAGCACTGGGATTTGGGTGATATTGTGGGTGCTGAAGGTGAACTGATGAAAACCAATCACGGTGAGCTTACGGTACGGGTGTCTGGTCTGCGGTTGCTGACTAAGTCTTTGCGACCATTACCTGATAAGTTTCATGGTTTAGCTGATCAGGAACAGAAATATCGCCAGCGCTATGTAGATTTGATTACCAATGAGCAGACGCGTGACACTTTTGTGAAACGGAGCCGGATTATTCAGGCAATACGGAATGTGATGGTAAGTGAGCGCTATCTGGAGGTGGAAACACCGATGATGCATCCGATTCCGGGCGGAGCTACAGCAAAGCCGTTTGTCACGCATCATAATGCTCTGGATATGGATTTATTTTTACGTGTGGCACCTGAGCTTTATCTGAAACGGCTGGTTGTGGGTGGTCTGGAGCGTGTGTTTGAAATTAACCGTAATTTCCGCAATGAGGGCATGAGTACACGCCATAATCCGGAATTCACGATGATGGAATTCTATGAGGCTTATGGTGATTACCAGCGCATGATGGACATGACAGAAAAGGTAATCCGTGCTGCTGCTATTGAGGCAACAGGCAGTGCGGTGGTGAGTTATAACGGTAAGGAGGTAGATTTAAGCCAGCCGTTTGCTCGTATGACTATTGTAGAAGCAATTAAATATTTTAATCCGCAGTATACGGATGAACAGCTGACGGATGAAGCCTGGCTGAAGGCTGAAATTAAAAAACTGGGCGGAGCTTTACCTATGGCTCAGGGTCTGGGCAGTTTGCAGCTGGCTTTATTTGAGGAGTGCGCGGAAGCGCAATTATGGCAGCCTACATTTATTGTGGATTATCCGGTAGAAGTATCACCACTGGCACGTGCATCGGATACTAAACCGGGTTTAACCGAGCGTTTCGAGTTGTTTGTGGTCGGACGCGAACTGGCTAACGGCTATTCGGAATTAAATGATCCTGAAGATCAGGCTGCGCGTTTCAAAGCTCAGGTAGCACAGCTGGATGCTGGTGATGATGAAGCAATGCATTACGATGCAGATTATATTCGTGCTATGGAATATGGTTTACCGCCAACCGGCGGCTGCGGTATTGGCATGGATCGTCTGATTATGCTGCTGACAGATGCTCAAACAATACGTGATGTTATTCTGTTTCCGCAAATGCGTTTAGAGTAGTCAGAATCGTTTTTCTGTAATTTAAAAGCCGCCAGATTAATTCTGTGCGGCTTTTGGTTTTGTTATTCGGTTATTTATGCGGAAGATTTGATTGTGTGCCGGAGTGAGCTGTTTGTTCGTTATCGGTTTCTACAGTGTACTCACCCTCGATAATGTCCCCCTGTTCCGGTTGTGTTGAACGGGAGAAGGATTGGGTTGTGCCGGTCAGAGGCTTGCCGCTAATAGGTAGTAATAACAAGGCAGCAAATATATCTGAGACAAATCCGGGGCTAATAAGCATGATGGAGGCGAATATGTAGCGCACTGGCCATAATAGCTGGTAAAGCGATACATTGTTGCCAGTACGAATGGTAGCCATTGCAAGAAATAAGCCGGACACGCCAATATTACGCAGCATGAAAATACCGCAGACAATTGACAGTAAGATGATAAGCAGTGTCCAGCCGCCACCAATCAGATTGCTAACCAGAATAATGGAAAGGACTTCCAGTACTGCCAGTATCGGTAATGCCCAACCTATGTAACGCATGTAAGTTACCCTTTTAAGCTATAACATTTTTAACAGATGGTTGCAGGATCGAAGAATTCAATATAGCAGTTGTGAAATGGATTTCTCTGCCTGTATGAAAAGAGGGGCTTACTAGTCAATGAGGTGGGAAAAGCTATGTTAATATCAAGCTAAGATTAGCTAAACAAGTTATGCTATACAGATTCTTGTTAAGATTTTGGTAAATCAATGATACAGATATGGAAATTGAGCGGAATATTATGGCGTTCCGGTTTAAGCGTGTTGCTGGGCGGCTGTTTGTTGCTGGGCGGCTGTGCCAATAATAATCCGGCTAAAGCGCCGGTAATGAATGGCAGGGCACAAAATGGTTATTACCGGGTACAGCGCGGAGATACGTTATATCGCATTGGTTTGCGATTTAATCAGGATGTGAATACGCTTGTTCGCTGGAATCATCTGGCTAATCCTCATGCTATTGAAGTGGGGCAGTTGATTCGGGTACGTAAACCAGATTCTGTATCAGGCGGTTCTGCGAGAGTAAAACGACAGCCTGGTCGTGTTACACCTAAACCGGATATCGGAACGACTACAACAGCTGCTCCTGATATTCGTTTACGATGGCCGGTGCAGGGCAAAGTAATCAGTACATTTAATGGTCAGACGCAAAAGGGTATTGATATTGCCGGTAGCCGGGGTACTCCGGTTAAAGCAGCGGCAGCGGGTATCGTAGAGTATGCCGGAGAGGAACTGCGCGGATATGGCAAACTGGTACTGATTAAACATAGTAACAGTACGATGACGGCCTATGCGTACAATGATTCCCTGAAAGTTGTTAATGGGCAGAAAGTTCAGGCCGGACAGACAATCGCAGCTATGGGAGACAGCGGAACCACTGGTGTAAAACTGCATTTTGAGGTTCGGGTGAATAGTAAGGCGGTTAATCCTTTACGTTATCTGTCAAATTAGCGTCAGACTACTGAAAGCAGATGTTAACAGGTACGTTGTACTGATTAGTCTGGTAAGTTGAGAATGGTGGTTTTATTTTATAATTGGGCAAAATTGAAGGAAGTATTATGAAAGAACATCGTGCCCGCAAACGTTTTGGTCAGAATTTCCTGCAGGATAAAAGTATTATTCAGGATATTGTGCGTGCGGTTCGCCCTCATCCTGAGGATACGGTAATTGAAATTGGTCCGGGTCTGGCCGCAATTACGGAACCTCTTGCTATGGCTGTCAATAAACTGCATGTGATTGAGATTGATCGTGATATTGTAGCCCGATTACGTACGCTGCCATTTGCATCAAAACTATTAATTCATGAGGGTGATGTCCTGCAATTTGATTTTAATACTGTACCCGGTAAAAAAAAGATTGTTGGTAACTTGCCGTATAATATTTCCACGCCGTTGTTATTTCGTTTTGGTCAGTATGCTGATGATATTATAGATATGCACTTTATGCTGCAAAAAGAAGTGGTTGAACGTATGGTGGCAGTAGCAGGCAGTAATGATTACGGGCGTTTAAGTGTTATGTTGCAGTATTTTTTTGAGATGGAAAATTTACTTGATGTGCCGCCTCAGGCCTTTATACCTGCACCAAAGGTAGATTCAGCTGTGGTACGAATGATTCCGCAGTGTGGTCGCATTGGTATTGCTGAGGATTTTAATCATTTTGCTGCATTGGTCAAACAGGCTTTTCAACAGAGACGTAAAACTATTCATAATAATCTGAAAGAATCTGTAGATGATGCAGCATTGATGGCTGTAGGTATTGATCCCGGCAGTCGGCCAGAACGGGTTACGCCAGAGCTTTATGTGGCATTAAGTAATCATTTGTTGCACAATGGCGCTTCTGTCTGAATGATTAATGCAGACAGTTACAGGATGTGGGGAATACATGATTGAATTTAAGAATGTCCATAAATGGTTTAAAGATTTGCATGTTATTAATGGTGTGAATCTGACTGTTAGTCAGGGGGAGGTGGTAGTGGTATGCGGTCCTTCTGGCAGCGGTAAATCTACGCTGATTCGTACTGTAAATCAGCTGGAAAAAATCCAGCAGGGTGAAATCTGGGTTGACGGAATTAATGTTGCTGATCCGAAAGCTGATTTAAATCGGGTACGAACTGAGGTTGGTTTTGTATTTCAGCATTTTAATTTATATCCGCATCTTACAGTTCTGGAAAATATTATTTTGTCACCGATGAAGGTGAAAAAAGAAAGTCGCGCGCAGGCTGAAGCCAAAGCTAAGGAACTGCTGGCTAAAGTAGGGCTGGCGCATAAGTGCGATGCTTTTCCGCAGCAGTTGTCGGGCGGTCAGCAACAGCGGGTCGCCATTGCCCGCGGTCTGGCTATGGAGCCAAGAGTAATGCTGTTTGATGAGCCGACTTCTGCTCTGGATCCGGAAATGATAGGTGAAGTGCTGAAAGTTATGAAAGATCTGGCGCTTAGTGGTATGACAATGATGGTGGTCACGCATGAGATGGGTTTTGCCCGTGAAGTAGCTGATCGGGTAGTATTTATTGATCATGGTGAAATTGTTGAAGAGGCTACTCCGGAAGAATTTTTCCAGCGTCCGCAACATGAAAGAGCTCAGCAGTTTCTTAATCAGTTGTTAACTCATTAGCTATTAATTATTTTGCTGTGATTAATTTAAATTAGACAGTCATATAATTTCGCTGATAAAGAAATAATCAGATTTTACAGCCCTTATCATTAAGACGATAAGGGCTTATTTCATTTGTACTGTATTAAAAAAATTTATATTTTAATTTTATTTATTATTCAGTTTTAGTAACCTAATCGCTGACATATAGTTGATACTAGTCCGGCCTGATTCAGGGTATAAAAATGTAGGCTGGGTGCTCCCTGCTGAAGCAAATGGTCGCACATTTCAGTTACTACATCCAGCCCAAGTGCTTTAATTGATGCTGTATCATCTGCATAAGACTGAAGTTTTAGGCGTAACCAGCGCGGAATCTCTGCGCCACAGGTTTCTGAAAAGCGTGCCAATTTGGAAAAGCTGGCAATAGGCATTATTCCGGGAATAATGGGAATATCTATTCCTCTGCCTTGTACTTCGTCCACAAACCAGAAATAACTGTCTGCATTGAAAAAATATTGGGTAATTGCTGAATCGGCGCCGGCCTGACATTTACGTACAAAATGATTGATATCGTCTTCAGCACTGCGTGATTGAGGGTGAAACTCCGGATAGGCAGCAATTTCAATATGAAACCAGTCACCAAACTCCTGGCGGATAAGAGCAACCAGCTCATTTGCATAGCGCAGCCCCTGATGTCCAAAGCCCACGCCTGATGGAACGTCACCACGTAAGGCTACAATATGACGAATGCCCATGTCTTTGTAGGTTTGGAGCAGGTTGATCATTTCTTCACGGCTGGCGCCAATACAGGCCAGATGGGGAGCGGCTGCTACTCCATCATTCATAATATCGGTAATTGTTTGCAATGTACCGGCTCGTGTAGTTCCGCCTGCACCATAAGTACATGAAAAATATTCAGGTTGATATTGGCTTAACTGTTTGCGGGTGATGGCCAGTTTGCGCCGTCCCTCTTCAGTACGCGGCGGAAAAAATTCAAAGCTCAACTGGGTAAAACTCATGATTAAACAGTTTCTCCGTAGGTTATGGTTAGATATCTAACCATAACGTTTCAGACATGCTCAATCAATGTTTTATTGCAGATTTTCTTTGAAAAATCCGCTAAATAATATGAATAAAATTCATAATAAAATTTACAGAGAATTTATTATCCGGTTTATCTGATTTATTTTTCAGCCTGCCGGCGCGAAAACTGAATACCAAGCTGTTTAAGTTTACGATAAAGATGAGTTCGTTCCAGCCCTACTTTCTGAGCCACTTTACTCATGTTATGTCCTTCCTGAGCAATATGGTATTCGAAATAGCGTCGTTCCAGATCCTCTCTCAGTTCACGCAGAGGCAGATCAAAATTGAAGCCGTTCATGGTTTCATGAGGCTGGTTATGTTTGAACTGATTCAGAATAGTACTGACGACATTAACGTCAATTTCGTTATTTTCTGCTGTGAGCATCAGGCTTTTAACAACACTGCGCAACTGTTCGAGATTACCCGGCCAGTCGTACTGACGCAATTCATTCAAGGCAGCAGTAGTGAATTTTACTGGCGGAATTTTCTGGCTTTCTGCCAGTTCGGTCGTTATTTGTTCCACCAGAAATACCATATCATCCAGTTGCGAACGCAACGGAGGAATGGCAACAATTAGTGATGACAAAGTATTAAGCAGCTTGTTATCCTGTAACGGATCGGTAATCATTTCTTTAATTGACCTGCTGCAAACGCAGATAATGCGAGCGTTGTAGCGGTCTGCTTTAGTCAGAATGAAACCGATACTTTGCTGGGTACTTTTACCATACTGGGCTATATCGCCCAGATAAAGTATGCCACCGGTGGCTTTCTGCAATAATTCAATAGGAGCGTCAACGATTTGTTCTACTTTGGATGGTTCTACCCAGGGAGTTGAGCTTTTATGAAATGAGCGTGCTACCAGTTCAAAAGGAGAGCCCAGTTCACCGGTTAGTAATACCGGAGTACTGAATTTAGCTATACGTTCCAGTTGCTGATTTAATTCTTTAATTGCAGGGCTGTGACCGAGCTTATCCAGTGTCAGATTGGAAGCGGCCTGCATTTGCCCGTATTTTAAAGCACGGTCTACGGTACTAAGCAGTTTTTGCAGGGAAATAGGTTTTTCCAGAAAATCCAGTGCGCCAATTTTTGTGGCTTCTATGGCAGTGTCAATGCTGGCATGGCCGCTCATCATCACTACCGGCATAGTTAACTGTCCGGATTTTGCCCATTCTTTAAGTAAGGTAATCCCATCACAATCAGGCATCCAAATATCCAGTAATACCATCGCAGGGCGTGTTTGCTGGCGTAGTTGGCGGGCAGTATCGGCATTTTCGGCTGTGGTGACGGTATAACCTTCGTCCTGCAAGATTTCCGATAATAAATCGCGGATACCTATTTCATCATCAACAATTAAAATATCACTGCTTCGCATTTCTATTCACCTGTAATGGTAAGGTTATTTTGACACAAGCCAGTCCGTTTTTCTGATTACTGATTTGGATCCGCCCGCCGTGTTCTTCAATGATTTTTTTTACTACCGGCAATCCCAGTCCGGTACCACCGGGTTTGTCTGTTACATAAGGGTCAAATGCATGTAATAACATCTCCTGACTAAATGTTTTACCATTATTACTTACGTAGAAAAGAATATGTTCGCTATTTAATTCAGTTTGTATGCTTACTTCAGGAGAGTCAGATGCTGCAGCTGCCTCTACTGCATTTTTAAGCAAGTTATGAATAACCTGACGTAAAGCTCCGCTGTCAGCGTTAACATTCATTACTATCTTACTCAAATTAACTGTAAATGTACAATTACTACCTTCATAAAGTACCAAAACCTCGCGTATTAGTTCATTTAAATCAAGGTTTGTGAATTTTAATGCCGGTGAACGGGCATAATTGCGGAATGCCTCAACCATATCTTTCATTGCTGCTACCTGACGGATAATGGTATTAGTAGCACGGCTTAAAATTTGTTTATCCGCTTCGTTTAATTTATCACTGAGCTTCCACGCCAGCCGTTCGGCGGATAGTTGAATTGGTGTCAGCGGGTTACGGATTTCATGTGCCAGTCGTTGGGCAACTTCACCCCATGCTGCTTCTTTCTGAGCACTTACCAGAGCTGTAACATCATCAAACACCAGTACAGTACCGCCACCGCTGTCTTTGGGCAGAGGTGTGGCCTTCCCAAGTAATATCAAAGCCTCATCTTTGTGATTATAGGTAATTTGCGCCGGTTTGTTCTGATATTCTGTAGTCAGTATCTGCTGAAATACATCAGCCAGCATTGCTGTTTGCGGGCTTTGTTCTGTAAGCTGGCTGATATTTTGCCCGAGTATCGGATTCAGATTCTGGCCAAGGATGTTCTCCGCCATTTGATTAAAGGTAATCAGGCATCCTTCTGGATTGAGGGTAACTACACCAGTGGTCAGGCTATTAAGTATATGTTCCAGATAATGTCTGGCCGCTTCCTGTTGTTCACGTGAGTGGCGTAGCTGTATTGTCATGTGATTAAACAGTCCGGTTAATTTCCCCAGCTCATCATTGCGATAAATGGTTTGTTGTACGTCCAGATCACCTTTGGCCACTGCACGGGCACCATCGGCAAGTGACAGAATAGGGGCAACAAATTGCCGGGCAAAATATAACGCTACCAACAGAGCCAGAATAATGGACAACAGGGTAGCCATTAGTAAAGTAGCCAGAAAAAAGGTTTGCAGACTTTGTTTAGTAAAGCTCAGCTCTCCATATTTTGCCCGTGCCGCTTCAATCAGAGTTGCATCCCGTGCTACTTTGGCCGGAATTGGCTGGCGGAAAAACAGGGCTTTATCGCTATTGTGTCCGGGTAAAAGCAACCAGCCCTGTGCATAAAGAATATTATTGATACTTTCAATCTCACGGACAGAGCCTGAATTATGCAACTGCTGAATCAGATTCGGGTTAAGTCCAGGAGTGGACAGGTGCTGAGGATTATATTCGGCATCAAGCCATTTATTGTTTAAATTATAAATATCTAACTGACTGAATTGTCTGCTTTTGCCATTTTTTTCTAGAACGGGTACTAGTGGTTGTTCCAGACCAGTGGCTGCAATCAGGGCGATCTGAATATTGGCCGCCCGGCGAACTGTGTTGTCTAGCTCATAATCCAGAGCCGATTTACTCAGGCTAATACTGCGGTTTAGTGCTTCTTCTGTATCGTTACCAAACCACGAATGAATACTGTGTGAAATAAACTGTGCGGATACTCCGAACAGAAATAAGCCGGGTAATACAGCTACCAGGGTAAACATGGAAGCCAAACGCAATGCAATTTTGGAACCGAACTCCTGTCTGTGCCGGCTTTGCAGCAATTTCCACCAATAAGAACCGGCCATCAGCATCAGTGCCAGTACCAGTAGTGAGGCAAATCCAAAAGCAAACCAGAAATATTTTGAAAAAACATTAGTGTTGCCGGTAGCGACAGCCAGAACATACAAGGTCACTACACAGAGTACTGCCATGACCAGAATCAGCCGTCTCATTGTGGTCAGTCCGCATTAATGACTAGACGATGCCAGCCCGAATCTAGTTGCCAGCTATGGGAAGTGAGTGCATTAATCTGAAATGGCTTGGGTAACTGGCTGATACTCAGACTAAGGCGAACATCAGCACGCACTTCATTCGCAGAGACACCGCTGAGTGTGCCATTGCTCAGGACGCGCCAGTTGGCTACGGCACCAACGGCTCTAAGTGCGGTATCAAGGCTGTTGTATTCGGTAGAGAATGTGGAACCCATGCTGACACGGTAGCGGTTAGTCAGCGGGTGATAAGCGAGTTTGTACTGTATAAGGTTATCACCGCCAATCAGGTTATTAATCCGATTACGGTAAGAAGCGAGCGTGGGAGCTGTTAACTGATAGTTCAGATCAAAATTTAATGGTACGCCCTGAGTCAGAGCCTGTTTCAGTTGGTCGGGCAGCTGGGTATTAAAACGTGTATTGATGGAAAGCTGACCATTACTGGTAATATTAGCCTGAGCACGGGTAGTGCTTATGCCTTCGGCCAGTGCTGCAGTAATGCTCAGGCAGAGGAGACAGGTAAAAAGTAGACTAGATTTTATCGATAAGCGCGTAAAAAAAGCCATCTTGTCTGCTGTTCGGTAATAAAATACGTGAGAGACGCTCGCGGGCATCCGCATGTCGGGTTAAAAAACGAGTTACTTGTTGCTGGTTTTCTTCTGTAAAAATCGAACAGGTAGCCAGAAGCAGGCGTCCACCTGATTTTAAAGTAAGCCACAGATTATCCAGTAAAGCTTCCTGCTGTAGTGCAGTTTTTTGTCCGTCCTGAGGCTGACGTAACCATTTGATGTCAGGATGACGTTTTACTACACCTGAAGCCGTACAGGGAACATCAGCAAGAATGGCATCAAAAGTGTTGCCATCATACCATGAGTGCAGATCTTTTGCGTCGGCACAATGCAAATGTGCCTGCTGATGCAGGCGTTGCAGATTCTCCTGTACGCGCTCAAGACGCTGCGAATCTATATCCAGTGCCGTTACATCGCAGTCTGCCCATTCAAGCATATGTCCTGTTTTACCACCCGGTGCAGCACATGCATCCAGAATGCGCTCACCGGCTTGCGGATTCAGCAAAGGAATGGCTTGCTGAGCACCAAAATCCTGTACAGACACATGTCCTGAAGCGAAATCCGGTAGCTTTGATACGGCTACTGCCTGTTGCAGCATAATGCTGTGTGTATCGAGAATTCTGGCTGGTATACCAGCTGCGGTCAGTTTGGTTTGATATTGCTCAGCATCAGTATAGCGACGATTGACTCGCAATGTCATAGGCGGATGCTGAGCCATTGCTGTAACCATATTATGCCAATGCTGAGGATAATGCTTTTTAAGATAGTTTAACCACCATGCAGGCAGATTGAAACGGGCTGTATCCTGTTTAAGTGCATTGGCTAATAAGTCCTCATGCTCGCGTAAAAAGCGCCGTAACAGAGCATTAACCAGTTTCTGGTAACGACCACCGTGCAATCGGCGTGCATGATTCACAGCTTCATTCACGACAGCATGATGTGCATTGCGAGTAAAATGTAATTGGTATAAAGCAATGATAAGAAGATGGCGAATATCTGCCGGTGGTGAAGCTGTGGTCATTTGCTGTACAAGTTGTTGCAACAGACCTAAATAACGCAGGCTACCATGAGTAAGATCTTGCAAGGCAGCTCTGTCAGAGGCTGACAGTTCAGGATACTGCTGTATTACCTGAATCAGAATTTCATTGAGATTACATCCGTTTAGGACTTCTCCGATAATATTTGCTGCCAGTTGCTGGGCGCGAGCCATACTCATGCATCAGTCTCCGCTGAAGCAAGTAATGTACCCTGTTGCAAGATATTACCGGCTTGGAATGCGGTTACAGACATAGCTTTGCTACCCGCTTTCTGAATCTCTTCAATACTGATGGAGTCTTTGCCACAGGCTACAATCAGTTCATGTTCATTACTGTGTAAAACCATTCCCGGTATGCCTGTGTATGAAACTACTTTAGCGCGCCGGATTTTAAGCGGTTTATCCTGCCAGACAGTCCATGCTCCGGGTACTGGATTGAAAGCACGAATTTTTCGTACAATTTCTGCAGCAGGTCGGGTCCAGTTAATTTGTGCTTCAGCTTTGCTTAATTTATAAGCATAAGTAATACCTGTTTCACTTTGTGGAATTGGCTGTAGTTGGTTAATTTGTTGTAAATCAGCAACAATTGCATCAGCACCCAGCTGCATTAATGCATCATGTACTTCACTCGCTGTATCGTCTGTTTTAATAGTATATTTATGACGACTGATTACTGAGCCGGTATCCAGGCCGGCATCCATTTGCATGATACATACCCCGGTTTCCTGATCGCCGGCTTCAATTGCACGCTGAATCGGCGCGGCACCACGCCAGCGCGGCAACAGCGACGCATGAATATTGAGACAGCCGTATCTGGGAATATTAAGCACTGCCTGTGGCAGTAATAGCCCGTAAGCAGCTACAACCATAACATCAGCCTGCTGATTTTCCAATATTGCCTGAATTTCGGCCGTTTTTAATGTAGTTGGCTGCATTACGGTAAGGCCGTGTGTCAGTGCTGCTTTTTTGACTGCACTGGGTTGTAACTTTAACCCGCGGCCGCTAGGGCGGTCTGGCTGGGTTAATACCAGAGGCACGTTAAAACCGGCTGCAACAATAGCATTGAGTGCAGCCGCAGCAAAATCAGGGGTTCCGGCGAAAATAACAGAAGGCTTCATGCAATAAATCCACAACAGGCATAACAGCTATCGCTATGCCAATAAAAAATTCCGACAACAGGTTTTGTTACATTCTTTCGCGTGCGCGTTTTTTAAGCTTAGTTTTGATACGGTTCTGTTTCAGTGGCGACAGATATTCTACAAATACCTTGCCGGCAAGGTGATCCAGTTCATGCTGAATACAGATGGCTAGTAATCCGTCTGCTTCCAGTGTAAATTTTTCACCATGCTCATCATAGGCTTCAACGGTAATGCGCTCAGAGCGGTGTACCATCTCGTAAATACCGGGAACAGATAAACAGCCTTCTTCGTACTCGGTATCACCTTCTCTGTAAGTAATAACCGGATTAATAAATACACGCAGCTGATTACGTTCTTCAGACAGATCCATTACTACTACACGTTCATGCACATCAACCTGAGTTGCCGCCAGTCCGATACCACGTGCCTGATACATAGTTTCCGCCATATCCTGTACCAGCGTACGAATTCTGTCATCAAATTTTGTAACAGGTTGCGCAACAGTATGTAAACGCTCATCAGGATATTGTAAAATGTTTAAGAGGGCCATTATGTGTTTAATTCCTTGTTCAATCAATCTGACCTGAGTACATGATGGCAATATGGATTTTTTAAAGATTGTTGATATGGATTCAGGTAAACTGATACTAATATCCATACTATGTCATATCACAATCATTTAAAATAGCAAACTCCCTAAGGATACCTTACATGCATAAACATATTATAACTCTGCTGTGTGCACTAAGTATGGCAATATCTGCACCGGTAATGGCCAAATTAAAATTACGTCCGGATGCACCGGCACAATATGTAGTGAAAAGTGGTGATACTTTGTGGAGCATATCCGGTAAGTATCTTTACAGCCCCTGGCAATGGCCGCAGCTGTGGGGTTCTAACCGGGATCAGATTCGGAATCCGCAAAAAATTTATCCGGGACAGGTTTTAAGTCTGCGCTATGTTAACGGGCAGCCTCGTCTGGGTTTTGATAACAGCGGAGGTATTCCGACCATTAAACTGCAGCCACAAATACGTAATCTGTCTTCTGGTTATGGCATCAGTACCATAGATGTCGATTTTTTCCGTATGTTTATGCAGCACCCGCAAGTAATTAGTAAAGAACAAACCAGAGAGGCACCACGTCTGATTGCCGGACCGGATAACCGGGTTATTTATTCTACAGGTGACCGTATCTATGCGGATCGTCAGTTAGAGCCTGGCCGCTATCTGATTTACCGTATAGAACAGAATATTACTGATCCTGATACCCATAAATATCTGGGACAGCTGGTACGCTTTAGTGGTGAAGCAGCAACGCTGGCCGGACAGAACACTGCTCTGGCTGAACGCAGTCCAAAGGATGCAGCCAGCTTGCCCGAAGATGAGTATTATACCCGTAAGACATCACTGATTAAGGTTCCTACGCGTACAGCTCAGCCACTGGTTATTACCAATTCAGCGTCAGAAATTAATAAGGGTGATTATCTGTTAAAAATTACAGATGAGCATGATCCGTTCCAAATGATGCCTCATGGGCCCACTACTCAGATTAAAGGTAAAATTGTTTCTGTAATGGACGGTATTCAGGAAGCAGGTCCTTATCAGACAATTACTTTGAATTTAGGTACTAATGACGGAGTTGATAAAGGTACCGTAGTTAGCCTGTATAAAAAAAGTCGCCAACTTAAGGCTGATTTATCTAATGAGCCTAAGAAATCACGCAGTGTGGTTAAATATCTGAGTATTCCGGCAGAGGAAGTTGGTCTGGCACTGATTTATCGGGTAAGTGATAATTTGTCTTCAGCTCTTATTATTAATGCATCTCAAGCTGTGCAGATAGGAGATTTAGTAATGAACCCGGGTCATGATCTGGATGATGTTACACAGGACTCAACTTACCTAATCAATTCATTCAAAGAAATTCACTAATTGAAACAGCGAATAATATATTGGTAAAAAATGTATTACTGATGAAATGAATCGAATAAAAGTGCGGATATATCCGCACTTTTATTTTATATAGTTTTATCTATTGCTCTCTATAAGCATAGACATCAAAATTCTCTGCTGCTAAAAATAGCAGTTATACTAATTATCAGATATTTATCAGAATAATGAATATCGGATAAACAATTATTTGTTTCTGAATCGTCTTTGCTGAGTATCAGTTCTGATTATTTTATGCCATTTGATTTAAATAAATTATCTGTATAATATAAATTATTGTGAAAAAATAACAATTATTAGCTGACTTCTTTCCAGTATTGATATTGCATTAAGTATACTTAAATCCAGTCAGTTTAATTTCTGGCAGAAATGTTTTAAAATAGATCAATTATTCGGTTAAAATATCTAGACATATCAGCTATCTGTATGGATTAGTTCTGTTGTGGACAGATTTGGTGGCTTGGTATAGCAGACAGGTAATCTGAGTTTCAGCAAAGTATAAGATACATTTCTGACATGTATTTTCGTTTATTTTATATTAAACTGAAATTAGTGTTCAAAGTGAACGGGTATTATTCTATTGATAGAATATATATTTAGTACCCTTAATCTCCGATCTATCAGCCATATTTAGCCAATTATCATGTTAGGGTAATTGGCTAAAATTTAGTGAAATTATTTACGTTTAGCCTTTACACACTAAGATATTCAAGCATCTTGCATTATCTTTCATTTTCCTTGTTACAATGCCAGCCTGTTTTCATTTGTAATTTTTATATGGAACAATATGAGTTGTTTCTTCCCCGTTGCGGAAAGCCCGCAAAATCATCAGTCACTTTTTTATGCTAACGATTTGAGTCAGTATTCAGTATTGTGTGACTTTGACGGAACCATCAGTGAAAAAGATGTTACTGATACCTTACTGAATCATTTTGGTAATGAGAAATGTGCCTTATTTGAGCAGCAGTGGCAGGAAGGTATTATTGGTTCGCGGGAATGCATGCATCAGCAGATTGCTAATATGCAGGCCAGTCAGGCTGAGTTGGACAGTGTGCTGGCACAAATTAAAATTGATCCTGCTTTTAGTGAGTTTATCAGTTTTGCACAAAGCAGAAATTTAAATGTACATATTGTCAGTGATGGACTGGACTATGCTATTCAGTCCATCCTTAAGCGGTATAATCTGAACTTTTTACCGGTTTTTGCCAATCGCTTATTGCATAATCAACAGCAAGACTGGGCACTGGATTTTCCTTATGCCAATGATCACTGCCTTAAAGCCAGTGGTAATTGTAAATGTCAGCACCGCCGGAAACTGACTGGTTTTCAAAAGATTTTTTATGTTGGTGATGGTACATCGGATTTTTGTGTGGCAGATAAAGTAGATATGGTATTTGCCAAAGATAAATTAATTGATTTTTGTCAGCAACAGCGGATTGCGTATTATCCAATCAAGAATTTTGGCGATGTTACTGCCATTTTGCCTGAGTTGCTTAAAGCTTCGACCGAGAATAGCTGCCTGATTCCAGCATAAGGCATTAATACCTGATTTATAATTATGATTCAAGATTCTTCCTATTTTTTACCCGGTAATCGCAATGGTGTTCTGCTGGTACATGGTCTTACCGGTACACCCAATGAAATGCGTATTCTGGCCAAAGGGCTGCATCAGGCAGGTTTTACTGTCTATGCCATGCAGCTGGCTGGTCATTGCGGTGATGAAGCTGATTTATGTCAGACTACCTGGCGTGACTGGTATGCCAGTGTGCAGGAGGCTGCGCAATTTCTAAAACAAAAAGTCGATTGTCTGTTTGTAGCAGGATTATCGATGGGCGCGCTACTGGCATTGAAACTGGCGGCCGATCAGCCTGAGCTTGTAAAGGGTGTGGGTGTCTATGGTGTAACATTCAGCTATGATGGCTGGTCTATTCCATTCTGGGCAAAACAATCTTTTGTGCTACTACCTTTTTTTAAAAAATTTCATTTATTTCAGAAAACCTCATTTATAGAGAAACCACCGTATGGGCTGAAAGATGAACGTATTCGTGCAACTGTTGCTGCCAGTATGTTCAGTGGCGATAGTGCCAGTGCCGGTCTGGCCGGTAATCCGTTTCCGGCGCTGGCAGAAATGCAGGCACTGGCCAAAATAGTGCGGCGACAATTGCCACAGATTACAGCTCCCTGTCTGATTATGCATTCCGGTCATGATGATATTGCCAATATCAAAACTAATGCGCGTCTGGTAGAAAAGTATGTCAGCGGAGTAACAAAATTTATTGTTCTGGATGACAGCTATCACCTGATTACCATTGATCGCCAGCGGCGCGAAGTAATCAATGAATCAGTTGCCTTTTTCGAGCATATAGCGCAAACAGCGTAAGTGAATATCTATCTCGCAGCAAAGGAAATATTATATGACGATGCTTGTATTCATTTTATGGTTTGCCAATATCTGTTTTGATACGCTCGGGCAAATAGCATTTAAATATGCAGCCATTGCGCCAGATAACCGCAATGGCTGGTATTACTGGATTGATCTGTTCAGTAATTACTGGTTGTGGATTGGGATTGGTTCCTATGTCGCTGAATTTTTGCTTTGGCTGGCATTTTTAAGTCAGGTACCATTGTCACAGGGTATTTTGCTTGGTTCAATTAACATTATCGTACTGATGCTGGTAGGACGGGTTTTGTTTCAGGAAAAGCTTACCCGTTTCCGGTTAGTCGGTATGTTTTGTATTACCATCGGAGTAGTATTGGTAGGAGCGTCATAATGCGTAAATTTTATATAGTTGGTTTTGCGCTCTTATTATTGTTTGATACATTGGGGCAGAGCAGTTTTAAATTAACTGCTATTCATGCGCAGCCACTTGCTGCGGATTGGGACTGGATTTCCCGTGTATTTACTCAGCCGTGGGTATATATTGCCATTGCCGGCTATATTGGTGCTTTTTTTACCTGGATGATGCTGTTGAAAAAAGCACCGGTTGGTCCGGCATTTGCTGCATCGCATCTGGAAGTAGTTACGGTAATGCTGGTTTCAGCTTTTCTGTTTCATGAGCACATTACAAATATTCGCATCCTCGGCGCGATATTTATTGTGGCTGGTATTATCTTTTTAGCACTGGCTGAAAAAGAGATCATGGAAACCGAGGAACATAGTAAAGATGATGAGCCGTGTTAACTTTTCCGGTTCAGAAGATTAGTATTATATATGTCATACTACTATGAGAACCCGCCTACTGCCGGATTACCGCTAAAGTGGTCTGACTGGTGGCCGGCTGGTCAGTCACTTACGAGCAGAGTCAGCGAACAATTGCATCTGCCGCCCTTACAGCTTACCTGTTCAGGTACAGCAGCACTGATTATTGCGTTAACAACACTGGTACAGCAACATCCACAGCGTAAAACCGTAATTGTACCGGCATATACCTGTCCGCTGGTTGCGCTGGCTGTTCATCATTGTGGTTTACAGTTACAGTTATGTGATTTAAAACCCGGTAGCATTGATATGGATATCGTTCAGTTAAGTACTCTGTTAAATGAGCAGGTATTGGCAGTGATACCTACACATTTGGGCGGCCGGGTGACAGATGTCAGTACCGTTAAACAACTGGCTCAGTCCTATCAGATTAGTGTGATAGAGGATGCAGCGCAGGCATTGGGTGCAGAAGTAGGGCAGCATGGCGATATTGTGCTGTTCAGTCTGGCGGCTGGTAAAGGGCTAACTATGTATGAAGGCGGTTTGTTAACCGCCAGTGATATGCAATTACGCAGTAATTTACAAGGTATGTCCGAAAAATTATTGCCACGCCGGTGCAAATGGGAGTTGCTGAGAACCCTGGAATTATTTGGATACACTGCTTTGTATAATCCTGCTGGTTTACATTTTGTTTATGGGCAAGGTAGGAGAAAGGCATTGCGCCGGCAGCAATGGATTGCAGCCGTTGGAGATGATTTTGATTTTGATATTCCAATGCATCGGGTTAGTCGCTGGCGTCAGCATGTAGCTGCTAATGCTTGCCTGCGTTTACCGGCATTTCTAGATATGTTGCAAAAGCAGGCCTACCAGCGTATTGAACAATTGCAGAGTATTTCCGGAATAGAGGTGATCGTCGATCAGCATGGTCGGGGTGTATGGCCTTTTCTAATGGTGTTATTGCCTGCAGGCCAACATCGCGATGCTGTATTAAAACAGCTATGGACTAGTCCGCTGGGGGTAACGCGGTTATTTATTCACCCACTGTCTCAATACGATTATTTGCAGCCGATTGTACCAGCTTCATCCATGCCGAATGCTGAAGATTTTGCTGCACGTATGTTAACTATTACCAACAGCCTGTGGCTTACTGATGCTCAATTTTCCCGGATATGTAAAGTTATTCAGGATGCTGTGCGCTGATTCTGAGCCAGAGCGGCAAGCAATTGCTGATTAACAGCATGATGTTTTTCTTGCCATGCAGTCAGTGTAGTAGCTGGAATGGGTTCCTGTTTGTCCATTGCACTTAGTAAGCGTTTTAGCAGGCTGGTATATTCCCACTGAGATACTTCACCAGTAATATCGCTGCCGATAATCCGCTGATTCATAGCGTTAATCACAGTTAATAAATGTTCCAGTTGCATGCGCCCCTGATCCCAGTTGGTTTGTACTACGTCCTTACCCAGAACATCTTTGTCTATCGAAATATATACAGGTTCATTAGTTTTTTGCTGTGTCTGGATAAAAGCGCTTACCAGTTCTTCTGGTGAGGAGAATGCCCGAAAAGCCTGTTTCAGACCAATTGTTCTTGCCCAGCCAACCCGCACATCCATACACCAGTAGGTTAATTTACCCTGAAATAATGGCGCCAGCCGGTTTTCCCAGCTGTGTGCCACCCCTATATCATTTGAAGTAATACCTAATACATGTACATGGCTGACAAAAGGCAATTGCGCCACGTAACTGACCCACGAACCACAGTGAATTCCGAACAGATAACGCATATTATCCGGATGATTATCAAAAATAATGACTTGTATCGGATTGGAGGCGCTGAAAAATTGCTGTAAACGGTTAATCAACAATAGTGAAATATGATGATAGTCGCCACTGCCGGTTAATACCGTACCATAATGTTCGGGTAATTGCTGATTTAGTTCAGCCTGTAATTTCTTAAAACTGGTCTGAGAGCAACCAAAACGAATAACTTCCTGCCATTGACCAAGTTCAATTCTTACTGCATCTGGTATAGATCCTGTACTGTGGTCAAAATCCAGAATTACCGTTTTATTCATGTTTTTTACTATCCTGAGTAGGCTGATTGCTATTTTCCTGCCAGATTTTATCCTGTTCGAAACGAGTACTGATTTTTGCCAGTAGCTTTCTTAAAACAGGATTGCGGACATAAACCATATGTTTGGTAAAAGTAAATTGTGCACCTAAAGATGCTTTAACTTGCGGATCCGTCCAGCCGGCGACATAAACTTTAAGCCCATGCTTTTTGGCATAATTCAGATTGTAAAACCAGCTCAGATAATACAGATTCAGTTCCCGTGCCTGAGGATAAACAAAACCGATATATTTATCTACCAGCATACCGTTCAGAACAAAACAGATATTGTAACCAATTAGTTCTTGCTGATAATGGTAGGTAAAAATCCTGGCCTGATTGCTGCTGTCTTGTAACAGGCGCACAAAAAAATCTTTGGTTAATAAATCAAAATGGATTTCACTTTGATTATAAACATTCAGATATAACTGATAGTATTCATCTAAAACGGCCTTATTCTGAAAATAGGCATCACCACTGTGTATACAACCGATTTCTACCAGCGATTGCGTTTTTAATTTGCGCCGGAAGTTTTTACGCCGCTGATAAGACAGACGGCCTAGATATTCATCAATATCATTAAAATCTATCGGTACCCAGGCTAATGCCTGACCTTCTACTGCAATAAATCCTTCTTGTTGCAATACCTGTATCAGCGATGCAGCATATTCATTTGCCTGATGATTCAGTAATGGTGATTGCTGAGGAATATCTTTCACAATCAGCAGCGGATATTTTTTGCCATAATGCTGTTTAATTTCCGTAGCTAATTGCTGCACAGATTGTTGTTGAGTAAACAGCGCATATTCCGATACAGTAGTACCAATAAAACAAGTTTCAGGTTTTAGAAACTGCTGCCACCAGTTAAATAACGGCCAATGGCGAATTTTTTGCTGAAAATCAGATTCTGCGGTAGTCAGTAAATCAAACCGTGCAGCAAATGCCGGTACCCCGCTTGTTAATTGCCATGCTGTAAAATCCTGAGGCGGACTGGTCAGAAAAGTGTCGACCAGTTCATTCGGTTCCAGTTGAGTCAGATAATTCATAATTTACTAATACGGCAGCCAGCTTGAACATCAGCCGGCTGCCATTACCAGCCCTAAGCTGTTAACTCTTTTTTAGCACGTGTAATCAATTGATCCAGCAATTCAATACCCTGATCAATTTCCTGTTTAGTAATATGTAATGAAGGCGCAAAAGTAATGACATTTTTGTAATAACCGCCAATATCCAGTACCAGCCCCATTTTCTGACCCTGCCAGTCCAGATCGCCGGACATACCAATATCCACCATTTTGTCTACCAGAGCTTTATTCGGAGTAAATCCGTCTTCTGTGCAGATTTCGGCACGTAAAGCTAGCCCCAGACCGTCTACTTCACCTATTTCCTTATGGCGCTGTTCCAGTGTTTTTAAGCCCTCAAGGAAATACGCTCCGCTTTCCATAACCATTTTTTCATAATCAGTTTCGGCCATCATCTTGAATACTTCCAGACCTACCGCTGTTCCTAATGGATTTGAGGCAAAAGTAGAATGAGTAGAACCAGCAGGAAATACCTGAGGATTAATCAGTTCTTCCCGCGCCCACAGACCACCAAGCGGATTCATACCATTGGTCAGTGCCTTAGCAAATACCAGCATATCTGGTTTTACATCAAAGTGTTCAATTGACCATAATTTACCGGTGCGATAAAAACCCATCTGAATTTCATCAACAACCAGCAAAATACCATATTGATCCAGAACCTTTTTCAGTCCTTTAAAGTAGTTGCGTGGCGGTACAATATATCCGCCTGTTCCTTGCAGTGGTTCCACATAGAAGGCTGCATATTCAGCTTGCCCAGCTTTCGGATCCCACACACCATGGTATTCTGTTTCAAACAGGCGTGCAAAATCTGCCACCAAATGTTCACCATATTCTTCTGCTGTCATTCCTTTAGGACGGCGGAACGGATAAGGAAACGGAATAAACATAGCGCGATCACCAAAATGGCCATAACGCCGGCGATAACGGAAGCTGGAGGTAATCGAAGATGCACCTAAAGTACGTCCATGATAGCCACCTTCAAAGGCAAACATTAATGAACGCCCTTCAGATGCATTACGGATAATTTTCAATGAATCTTCAATACACTGAGAACCGCCGACATTGAAATGCACACGACCATCGTGACCAAATTTACGTTTCATATCCAGAGCAATGGTTTTAGCCAGCTCAATTTTAGTAGGATGCAAATACTGGCTGGCACATTGCGGTAATGTATCAACCTGCTGCTTCAGCACAGCATTCAGCCGTTCATTTGCATAGCCAAAATTACAGGCCGAATACCACATCTGTAAGTCCAGATAAGGCGTACCATTTTTATCGTACATATAGCTGCCTTCGCAGCCATCAAAGATTTTTGGCGGATTCACATAATGTACCGTATCACCAAACGAACAGTACTTTGCTTCATCTGCCAGTAACTGTGCATCATCAGGACGATTTACAAGTATTTGAGCACTAGGCTTACTCATCATTTATTCCATTCATTTAAAATAAAACATCTTAATAAAAAGTACATAATTAATACTATTATATCCTGCTAAAGCATCAAAACCGTAAGAAACAAAGGCTAATAACCTGATAAAACCATTATCTGCTCAATATTCAATTATCTTTGCACTTAATTTAAAAAAAGAAAATGTGTAAAACATATTGGCTTAGCAATTCACTGACAATATATAGATTGCACCCTAACCAAATAAAATTTTATATTCACAAAACTAAACAATATTTAATTATCCGCAATAGACTTATGCAAAAAAACTAAAATCAATTTTTACTAATATTTCTCAATCAGTTAGACTTAAATCACAATAAACACACAATTTTACTGGCTACTATTGACCAGCCTAATCACACAACTATGAACACAGAACCTAATCGCATTCCTCATCCCCGCTGGCTTTTATTTGCTCTTGCTGTTGGCGGTTTTGCAATCGGCACTACAGAATTTGCCACCATGAGTGTTTTGCCCTATATCGCTAGTGGTTTAAATATAAGCGAACCCGTAGCAGGCCATTTAATCAGCATTTACGCACTGGGTGTTGTCATAGGCGCTCCGGTTATTGCCATATTTGGTGCACGCTTTAGCAGGCGCAGCCTGTTACTGGTGCTTATGGCATTTTTCTCTCTGACACATCTCGGCACGATGCTGGCTCCAGATTACCGCAGTATGATGTTATTTCGCTTTTTAAGTGGCTTGCCGCATGGTGCCTATTTTGGTGTTGGTGCACTGGTTGCCGCAGCTATGGTGCCTCCGGATAAGAGAACTCAGGCTGTAGGATTAATGATGATCGGTTTAACCATTGCTACCACCATCGGCGTGCCTTTGAGTAGCTGGCTGGCTCAAGCAGTAGGCTGGCGGGTTGTTTTTCTTATCGTTGCCATACTGGCTGCTTTAACAGTGATACTGGTAGCTCTTTTTTTACCGGCAAATTGTATGCAGGGAGGCGGTAGCAATGCGCTGCGTGAACTTAGTGCACTGACCAACCGGCAAATATGGTTGACACTGGCTATAGGAGCCATTGGTTTTGGCGGCATGTTTGGCATATATGCTTACATGGCTTCAACACTTGAAGATATTACCGGTATGTCACCTAAAAGCGTACCACTGGTGATGTGTCTTTACGGTGTAGGCATGACTCTTGGCAATATTATCGTGCCACGCATGGTCGGTCGCCATGTAATGGGTGGATTAGCATGCTTACTGGCCTGGTCTGCTGCTATGCTGGCCTTATATCCTTTTGCAGTGCATCATCCTTACTGGATATGTATTCAGGTTGTACTAATCGGCATGAGCGGTGCTGTAGGTACATTATTACAAATTCGTTTGATGGATGTAGCTAAAGAAGCTCAGACACTGGCTGCAGCACTCAACCATAGTGCTTTTAATGCTGCCAATGCCTTAGGACCCTATTTAGGCGGCTTAACCATTGCCGCCGGCTGGGGATGGACAAGTACAGCATGGGTTGGCGTCGCTCTTGCTATCATCGGTTTAATCGTATGGTGGTTTACAGTAAAAGATGAACAGCGCACTGCTGCCGCAAATCTGCAATAACTAAGTTTATTCATGTATACAGAACAGTAAATAATATTGTAAAAACATGTAACTGATGTTGCAAATAACTGTTAACATTAATAATCTGTTAATATTAAATTTACTTTAATTATTAATAACAACAGATAGGGGAAGTATTATGACTGCAAACCAGCAGCAATCTGAAACCAAAATACCTGATACTGAGCAGGGAGAAAGCCAGAATAACACTTGTCCGAATAAAACTACCAAACATAATCAAGATAAAAATACCAAACATAAAAAATTATCCCAAAAGAAATACTACAAAGAGCTGGAAAAACTTCAGGGTGAAATGGTTGCCCTGCAAGAATGGGTAAAAGCCTCCGGACAAAAAGTATGTATTATTTTTGAAGGTCGCGACGGAGCAGGTAAGGGTGGTGCAATTAAAGCTGTCACTGAGAGAGTTAGTCCTCGTATTTTTCAAACTATTGCCTTGCCGGCACCAAGTGAACGCCAAAAGTCACAAATGTACATGCAGCGCTATATTCCTCATTTACCTGCGGCTGGAGAAGTCGTTATTTTCGACCGTAGTTGGTATAACCGTGCTGGTGTAGAACGCGTGATGGGATTCTGTACCGAAGAAGAAAGTAAGGAATTTCTAGAAGTTATTCCATTTATGGAAAAAGCTATAGTTAATTCCGGTATCATCCTGCTTAAATACTGGCTTGAAGTGAGTATGGAAGAACAGCATAGACGTATGCTTGGTCGAATTAACGACCCGCGTAAAATCTGGAAGCTTTCTCCCATGGATATCAAGTCCTACAGTCGCTGGTATGATTACTCCCGGGCTCGTGATGAAATGATTATGGCAACTGATACCTCATGGGCACCGTGGTACGTGGTTGATTCTAACGACAAAAAGAAAGCGCGTCTGAATATCATTAAACATATATTGAGTGAAATTCCGTATAAAAAGACACCACGGAAAAAGGTCGAATTACCAAAACGTCAGGATAAGGGTGATTATCAGGAACCTAATTATCCCTATCGTTATATACCAGAAGAATATTAATACAGAACCAGCCAGATAGCAGACTAAACTGGCTGGTTTTATTATCAGTTCCGAATTTTTCTAATTTACCCGCGAAAGTCTCCCCATAGCAACTGCATTGCCGCAATAGCTGCCAAAGATGCTGTTTCTGTCCGTAATACTCTGGGTCCTGTGCTGATTGCATTAAAGCCATGATTAATTGCCAGCTCTTCTTCAGCCTGGCTTAATCCGCCTTCAGGACCAACCAGCAATACTACTGCCTGTGGCTGTGTAAACTGATTTAATGCTCGGGGCTGGTTTAAACTCATCAGCAGTTTTAAATCATCCACACCCAGAGCACACAATGCATCTGACAATCCCGTTATCGGTTGAATTTGAGGTACTACCGTTCTGCCGCATTGTTCACAGGCACCAATAGCAATATCCAGCCAGCGCTCAAGTTTTTTCATTGCCCGTTCGCCACTTAAGCGCTGGCTACTGCGTTCCGTTAGTACTGGCTGAATCATAGTTACACCCAGTTCCACAGCCTTTTGAATAGTTAAATCCATACGATCACTACTTGATATGGATTGCATCAATGTAATATTTAATGGTGACTCTAAATTAATATCTGTACTTTCACGAATCAGTACATCCACATTTTTCTTACCCATTGACGTAATTTCAGCCTGATAGACCTTTCCAAGCCCATCAAAAAGCTCAATTACCTCACCTGGCTGGTAGCGTAACACCTGTACATGGCGAGCAGCCGTATCAGGTAAAGAGAATGCATCTGAAACTAAAACACTGGGCGGTAAATAAAAACGGGGCATAATAGTAGTAAAAAAATCAATCAATAATCCAGAGAATAAAAATAGCCGGATTAACATTTAAAAAATTAAATGACTATTCTAATTGTTTATAGAAATACAAAAACGAGTATAAAAATACCTCATCTATAAGCCATACATTTAAATAAATCTACAAACCCCCATTCTTATATCAGCTTGATGAATTTGCTATAAAAGATTAAATTAAATAATTTATTAGCTTTTAATTTCTAACTTTTGAGCCCGGTTAATAAGTTTATCAATATTGATAATTGCGTCCATGACTTCTTGATTATTATAAATTTCATTTCTAGAAATCCATCTTAACCATTCCTTAATAACGATGTATTCATCTATAGTTAATTTTGCCCATCTTTCATATAAATAACTATCTGTAATTATTTTTTCATAATCCATAAGAGAAAATATTACACTATTGATTAAAAATTCATCAGTTTTTACGTTAGCGGTAGTGATTAATAATCCGGGTAGATAATAAGCATAGGCCGATGGCGTAAATACATATAAAGCATCTAAATATTCTTTATATATTTCAAATGTTATATCTCGCCAATCTTTACCCAAAAATTGCTTTAAGGCTACCATATCATCATGCATTATTATTTTAGTATAGTTAAGGCTTAATTGGTGCATATCTTTCGGGCGCTCTCTCCCTGAAAACGCCTTTTCTATTTTGTTAAATAATATTTTCTCTGTTTTTTTGTCGTATTCTTTCTGAATATCCTTTATCTCATCCATAAAAACCATAGTATCTCCAGTTAATTGTTCTTGCACCATACGTTTCGCCATAATGAAGTTTCCAGTGCTTTACGTTTCATAAAACACCCCTTTATTTCTCTATCTATTTGTTCTAATTTCATTCTATGTCCTTTATCTCCACCTTGATAACAATAATCATGGTGTTTTTTCTTGCCCGATAGAAATCCTGTTTTAGTTTGATTCTCTCTGTTAATTCAAAAATTGATAAATTTGGCACATTACAAGAACCTTCCTTATTATTTCTTTTCTTTGGTTCTTGATAGTTTTCATAAAGATCCCCATCCGGTATACATGTTGGATCATCCAAAACAGGTATAACCTCTTCTTCACAACTCTCTAATTTATTAACTTCAGTTCCTTCTTCAGTACGCTGAGAAAATATTGATTCATTATTCAATGTTGAATTTAAATCGGGAATCGTTAAGCTATCTAGTACATATTTAGCTCCTCCCACAACAGCCAAAATACAAGCTGGGGTTCTTGAACAAGCTAAAACCGCTGCTTCTGCTGTTGTGATATAGCAGCTGTAGCTACTGATAAAATTCTGCTGCAGGTATAGCTAAAAAAACACAAATTGTCCATTAATACATGTCCATTAATACAAATTATAAACAATGATACCTTTTCGCAATCTAAAGAGTATTAATCTTTAGAACTAACGAATATGAATACACAACTCATTTAATAAACACACAGACAAAGCAAGTCATGGAAGTTTGAAAAATAATCAAACTGAGTCAAAGGCACCAAAAATAAACACAGGAAAAACAGTTGAATGAGGAGAAAGTCAAAAATAAATGCAGGCAGGAGTTGACAGGGGGTTTGTGGAGGCGTATAGTTCGCCTTCTTCGCTGATGACGCGACACGAAACAAACGAACAGTTTAAAGTAGAACGCAGTCGAA
>NZ_JAAEDS010000007.1:0-20125 GCF_013344955.1 Snodgrassella sp. ESL0324
CTGTTACTGTATCTAGGCCAGAGAGGGGAAGGACTGCTGACGCAGCGCTTCGTAGAGGACGATGGCGGCGGCGTTGGACAGGTTCAGTGAGCGGATGTGCTCTGACTGCGGAATTCGCAGACATTGCTCTGTTTAGGTCTGAGTAAATGCTTGTGGCAGACAGTATAACAAATTAAATTGTTATCAGATCCCGGATTGTATTAGATAGAAAAATGTGCCAATTATTAACACTTATTCAGTAATATATCATACCAAAATTATCATTTATTTATTCGCTTTGGTTGAAAATAATGAATCAGCAAGATAGTCAGTTCTCATCTAATCAGTTATTTCTTTCGGTTATTTTAATGGTAGCGGGCGCACATCTGTGTAATGACCTGATTCAGTCGATGCTGACAGCTACTTATCCCTTACTGGAAGAAAAATATCGTTTAAGTTTCGCTCAGGTGGGTTGTATTAGTCTGGTATATCAGCTTACAGCTTCAATTTTACAGCCCGCAATCGGTTATTACACAGATAAGCATCCGAAACCTTATTTATTACCACTAGGTATGGTTTCAACGACGTTTGGCTTGTGCATGCTGGGTTTGGTCAGTCAATTCTATTTATTATTACTGGCTGCAGCATTTCTGGGAGTAGGATCATCTACTTTCCATCCTGAGGCATCCCGTGTTGCACGTAATGCTTCTGCTGGTCGGTTTGGTCTGGCTCAGTCGGCATTTCAGGTAGGCGGTAATCTGGGTTCATCACTTGGGCCGCTACTGGTGAGTTTGGTTGTGCTGAGATATAACCGGCAAAGTAATATTCTGTGGTTTATCGTTATTGGTGTAATTGCTATTTTGCTTTTGTGCCGCATCAGTGCATGGAGTGCTCGTCATCTGGCTGCAAATAAACACAAGGCAACATCAAATTGTACTTTACCTTATGATAAAAGTAAGACCGTTCTAGCCTTATTCATTCTTGCCGTATTAATTTTTTCTAAATTTTTTTATATGGCCAGTATGAGTAATTATTATAGCTTTTATCTAATTGAAAAATTTGCTCTAACTAAACAATCTGCAGTGTTATTTCTATTTTTATTTCTGGCCTGTGTGGCAATTGGTACGTTTGTCGGAGGTCCGGTAGGTGACCGTATTGGTCGGAAATATGTTATTTGGTTCTCTATTTTAGGGGCTGCGCCTTTTACTCTGGCCTTACCTTATGCAAATCTCTGGGGTACGGCGCTGTTAAGCTGTTTGATTGGTTTAATTATATCTTCTGCTTTTTCGGCAATTGTGGTTTATGCTCAGGAGTTGATTCCCGGACGCGTGGGGATGATTGCCGGTCTGTTTTTTGGTTTTATGTTTGGGATGAGTGGAATTGCAGCAGCAGTTTTAGGATATGTGGCCGATAAAACCAGCTTACAACTTATTTTTAAATTTTGTTCTTTCCTGCCATTACTTGGAATACTGACAATTTTGTTACCGGATGTGGAGCGGTATAAACGCTAAAATACCCAAAGGCCATTGTTCATGGCCTTTTTATTAATATACGAAATCAGATTAAATGATTTTGAGTTGTTTTAAAGACAGTTTCAGGAAAGCATAAAAGATAGGCGCAAAAATCAATCCGATTACGCCAAATAGGCTTTCAGACAATACCATCGCAATCAGCAGTTCGCAAATGCCGGCGTGGATTTTGTTACCAATTATTTTGGCATTGAGTATATATTCGATTTTATGGATGATAATTAGATATAACAGGACAATTACCGCCATCCAGAAGGAAATAGTAAATGCAACCAGACACATAATAGTATTGACTATGAGGTTGCCAATAATGGGGATCAGTCCAAGAACGAAAGTAGCCAGTATCAGGCTTTTGCTGAAAGGCAGATGAATACCGAATAAAGGTAATATGATAAGCAGGAAAATAGCAGTCAGAATGGTATTAAAAAAGGATATCACTACTTGTGAGAAGGCAACATATTGAAATACCAGTACCAGACGATTTAACCCCTCTTTGAGAGCCTGCATATAAATTGTTGATGAGGAATGGGTTTCAGTGATATTGCGTTTGTTCTGCTGATAGCCGGCAATTAAACCGATAATCATACCAATGATGATGATTAGTAATGAATGAAATAATTGCTTAACTACTGACTGAAGATATAGAACATGTTCTTTGATAAAGTTTAGTGCATTGGTTCGCAATTCAATCAGATTATCAGGAATATATTTATTTAGTTCTTTGGGCAGTGAGCTGGCAATGCTGTTAAATAAGCTTTGAATATGAGTAAGGGTTTGTTGCGGATCTTTGGCTACGCTAATTACCCAGCTAATCAGGTAACCAAAGCCGCTAATGAGTATTGCCATGATGAGCAGTGAAAGTAATAATACGGAAAAAAGTTTGGCTTTATTGCCCCAGCGATGCATTTTTTTGGCCAGAAAATCTTCAAGCTTCTGTGTCAGGGTATAGGTGAGTAAGCCGGAAATAACACCGGACATTAAGTGTATTTCCATAAATATAATAAAAAAGACAGAATACAATACTACAAAAAACAGTCCTATTTTTTGTTGCTCATCTAAAAGCATAATTTTTCCCGGGTTAATTTTTATAACAATAAAATTTTATTTCAGACAGAATTCATCTTGCTGGCTGTCTTGCTGCCAGCGATATTCGATTCTGGTTGCGATTTGTCGGGCAACGGTTTCTCCGGCCCTGTCTTGTACAAAGGCTAAAGCCATATCCATACCTGCACTAATACCTGAAGATGTGTAGTATTTCCCATCTGTAACCCATCTGGCTTTTTCTATCCATTGAGTTTGTAACGATGAGGTTTTTACCCATTCGAAAGAGAGTTTATTGGATGTTGCTCGTTTTCCATCAAGTAATCCTGATTTAGCCAGTAGGGCACTACCCGTACATACTGTTAATACATACCGGCTTTTTTGTGCCAGTTGCTTTAGCTGGTTGATATAGTCGGATTCGAGGATAAGTGTTCTGGCTCCTGTTCCACCAGGAATGAAAAGCGTATCGATTTCGGACTGCGGCATCGTGTTAAAACTTTCGGTAGCAATCTGTACACCATCTCGATTGCTTATTAAGCCACCATCACGGGAATAAAACTGCATTTTCCAGTCTGGAACTTTTCCAAATATTTCTACAGGTCCGAAAACATCAAGGGTTTCGAAATCAGGATATAGAATAATAGAGATGTGCATTATTTTTCCTTAGTGTAGACGGGTTGAAAAGATAAATTTCTGGATATTGTTTTGAATATAAGTAGCATATCATTTTTTCACTTCTCAGATGCTTATTTGTACTTGGATAGTGGAGTCTAAAATTAGGCAAATCCAAAAATATAGGATATGAATTCATCTAGATATAATTAAAATTCAGATTATTTTTCAGTTAGATATGAACTTGTGAAGTATTCGAACTTAATCTGTGGATAATTCAGTTGTAAAAATATAAAAATGTTGTAATCAGAATAACTGGTAATGCTGAAAAAAATTGAAAATGAGCTGACTGGCTGAGGTGAACTGAGAAAAGACAAGTGAAGAGTTTGAAGCTTATAAAACTGAGAATAACATTAAGCATACATGGATAATAGTTTTTCCAGTATTGCTTAAGTTTAGCTGATGTAATTTTGTTTTATAAATGCAGGATTAAAAAACACATAGGCTGTCAGGTTTAATAAAAGGCCAGACTTTGCTGATGCTCTTCTGACCTTTTATTGAACAATTCTGGCTTAGTTGTTTTCAATAATGCGGTTATTGAGTGGTTGAACCGGCCGGTTGTTATTTTTCGGCAGATAATGAGAAATTTCTTCGATTTCATCCTTGGATAAGGTAATCGGCTGGCGGAATAATATCCACGTTACCGGTTCACTGCATGGCGGAGTAGTCAGAGAACCGGTATAGCGATAGTAGCTGTGATTTTTCGGATAAATGTGTTCAGGGTTGAATAATATATCGGTATTTTCACTGCTATTTTTGGCAAGTTGTTTAAATACGGATAATTTTTCAAAGTAGGAATTTTCTTTACCTTCCTGCACAAATACGGCAATGACAAGATTACTGTGATCAGCAGCCTGATGAACAAAATGTAATTCCAGCGGATAGCGGACACCATTAATCGTGTGCTCAGCCGGTTCATGAGCATGAAACTGAACCAGTTTGTATGTTTTGTTTTCGTAGCTAAATGTGCTGTTTGCATCAAAGTTAAACTGGAGTGAATGACCATTATCAATAATTTGCTTAATATCGGCATGTTGATAATTAAATTTCAGTGCCGGTAATTGCTTATTGTTTTTGCTGTCAAAAATATCAATAGGGGATTGAGTTTTGCCTGATGCACAAGTTTGTGCATCAGGCAGGTTACCCCAGTTTTCCGGTGCGTTATCACCTTGATAACCCCAGTGGGTTTGTTCCGCCATGGCTGAGGTAGCCAGACCAAGGCTAAGACATAAAGCTAAAATATTTTTTCTCATGATGCGGTTCATATGGGTTTATTATTTTTTAGTTTAGTCTTATTTGGTAAAGTTGGGTAGTATTTTTGTTGTTAGAATCTGATATATTGTTAATATATTAAATATTTTTTATATGGTATTCTATTTCTGGTTTAAATCATGTTGAATCTAAATTTTAAATTACCATCAAGAGGAACTGAAATTTGTGATGGTGTTATATAAAAAACATCTATTAATTTGCTATCAAATAAAATATATAAATCAAGTTTGCGACAGTACTTACTGTTAAATGGTAAACGTAGTATATGTAGAACTCTTTAGATTAGTAAAATGAGTCTGATGCAGAACCTCAAAAAGTATTTTTGTATATCGCTAACTTTACTATTAAAAATCCATTCATCTTTTGAATAAGTATCTCCATCTGATATGAATTTTTTATATTCATCTTCAAAATCAATTAAAGCTACAATTTTGTATTTTCCTTCGTTATGCTTATATAACAATGCCCACCAATGGAGATGGGAATTATTATTTTGTATTTTGTGTAGTACGTCATTTTTTTGAAAATAAAAAATAGCTTCATCGTTCTTTATTAAATATGGTTTATTAATAGATTTAAGGTAATTAAAAACTAAGAAGGAGTAATAATTAGCGTCATCGGCCATAATATAGAAATCATCACCCATACTAGTTTTTAACTTATTAATTGTATTTTCACTGGGAGTGACTAATATAACTATATCTTTGTCAAAAATAATTTTTGTTTTTTTCTCGAATAGTATTAAATTATTTTGTCCTGCTAAAGCCGTGTGGAAAGAAAAAAATATTAAGCAGAAAAATATAAATAATGTTTTTTTCATAATAATTAAAGCCCCCCTTCTAATTGTTGATTTATCTGGATATGATAGCAATCATTTTCAATTAAAGCATGATCTGCTTAAGCTCTTATTTGATCTAAAAATTGCTTAGAATCAGTTAATCCAGAATTGACATTATGCTAAACATATATAATTATTTTATCATCAAAAAGTTAATTTTTATTGTAAATCCCTATTTATCAATTAATAATACATTTAAGTTTTTTCTACCTTTTGGCGTAATTGTCAATTCACGATTATTATCATTTTGTTTAAACCATTCTTGTTGTAGCATTGATTGAAGCAATAAAGTCCCTAATGGACCACCAATATGATCCCTATGCTCAGTAAAATCTATACAGCGCTTTCCAACACTAGCTGTATTAGAAGCGTTGAGTAATAGCTTATGTCCTTTAAAAAAATTTTTACCATGTTCAGTAACTATAAAAAAATTATCTTGTATAACAATAAATTCATTATTAATAAATGACTGCGTAAGTGCAACAGACCATGAACCGGCTAGATGTTTATAACATGTTCTTGCCTCTTTAAATTTTTCTTTAGTGTTAGTATTGGATAAAAATAAACACTCTTTCGGGGGAATAATATTAAAAGTTGATTCAATAAACATTGCGGTATCTTGATTTTTTATTTCATAGTAATGGTGTTTACCACACGCCCTGTGATGGATAAGATCAATATCTTCTAGTTTTTTTAAATGAAAACGCGTAGCCTGTGGCGACAGATTCAGTCGATTTGCTAACCATGAGGCTGAAAGAGCTCTGCCATTCATTAATTCAGTGATAATTATAACTCTACTGAAATCAGACATTGCGTCTGAAAATCGTATTAAATCCTTACAATATAATTTATTCACTCTTTAGAGTCTCCATGAAAAATCTATGATTTTTTATTATTATTCAATTTGAAATTAATTAAGCACAGCGAATTAATATACGCTTTTTAGCTAATTTGTTTAAATTTCTTTTTAAACATTATTCCTGAAAAGTAAATAAATTAATCAGATATTTTCACCAATAAAAACAAGAGAGAAAATATTTGAGCAAATATGAAAAATGGATATTTTATTATTGCAACTTTTGATGGTTGGTTGAGGGTGAAATTACTTTCTTCTGCAGGCAATTAGCTAATGGTGTAATCAAATTAAGACGGGGACTATAAATGACTAAAGTAGTAGATAGTTCTAAACCAATATATTCTATTTATATTACATGTTGTTTAGGATTATTCTTATCAACACTGGATACCGGTATTATAAACTTAGCACTGAATACGTTTTCCATCGACTTTGGTGTTTCTTTGAAGTATATCGGATTATCTGTTACTTTATATTTATTATTTTTAATTATTTTTCTTGTTCCTGGCGGTTGGCTTGGTGACTTTTGGGGGCAAAAAATAGCGTTAATAGCAGGTTTCGTGCTTTTTGGTCTAACCTCATTGATAGCTGGTTTTTCTGAGTCTGCCAATCAGCTTATTATAGCAAGATGCGGACAAGGAATTGGTGCCGCGCTATTGCAGGCAAATTGCTTGGGGCTGGCTGGTTTACAATCATGTAAACAGAAAATAAGGTTAAATTCTTTCATAATGTTGGCGATAAGTTTAGGACCAATTTTAGGGCCTTCTTTCGGCGGTGTTATTTTAAAATTATGGGGATGGCAATTTTTGTTTCTAATTAATGTTCCATTGTGTATTGTGGGATGTTTTTTTAGTTTAAAAATAACTAAAGCAGTAAACACACTAAAAAGAGAGACTTTTGATTTAAAAGGAATGATACTTTTTTTTATGATGTTAGTGGCTTGTGTTTCTCTTATTTATTCTGATAATTTAAATCTGTTATTGATTGAAAAAAATTTTATTGGTATTTCTACTTTAATCATTTTTTTTATTTTTTTGAGGATAGAGTCAAAATGCTCCAATCCTTTTTTTCCTGTCAAATTATTATTAATCTCGTCAATTAGATACATTTCAATTGGCAGTTTGATATTTGGGTTGACAGCAGGCATCATTTTTTCAGCGTCACCTCTCTTGTTTATTAGAGAAGCTGGTTATCCAATCGATTATATAGGATTAATCTGTACTGCCGCACCTATTGGCGTTATTTTAAGTGTGTTTGGCAGAAAAGTAATAAATTCAAGTTGTAATAAAATTATACTAATTTATGCTTTACCGCTTATGCTATTTGCTTTTGCCTTGCTTTTCTTTGTGAGTTTTAATATTTCAATTTTTAATTATGTTATAGCTGCTTTGTGCTATGGTTTAGGTGGCGGACTGTTTCAAGGTTCATTAATTCAGATAGCGATGGATCAAAAAAAAGATAAACAATCAACGATTGGAGGCTTATTAAGGCTTTTTCAAAATGGAGGAATTATTATTGGGTCAGCATGTTCTTTAATGTTATTAGAAGCAAAGATTTCGCCTTTAGAGAATATTTCTACCTATCAAAAATTATGGGGTATTACTTTTAGTGTACTCTCTATTATGTTTGTTTATTCATATGTCTCTTTATTTAGAATAAAAAAATAAATACAGTCTCATTTTTACTTATGAGGCTAACAATTCAAATAAATTCTTATTGAAGATAAATCATCATATGGAAAAGTGCTCGAAGGAGCCAATCAATTACGTTCAATTGAGCAGGATAAATGATTATATAAGAATGCGTTGGCAGAGATGAGCACCGGTAATAATGCCTTTGTGTATTACCCCGCCCGCAGATATTGTTAAATCACCCGTTATTACGTAAACGAACTTTGGTTATCGGTTGTTTGCTAAGTTGTTACATGCAACTGGCTGGAAAATAGGCTATTGTGTAGCAGCTGCTGTATTGATGACAGCGTTTCGCAAGGTTCATCAGTTTGATGTATTTGGTATCCATACGCCTATACTATATGCTATTGCTGTTTATCTGGCAGATGCTTCACATTATGAAAAGTTAGGCTGCTTTTTTCAGCAAAAATGCAATTTTATGCTAGCTGGTTTGCATTATTCACGTTTTGAGGTTTATGTGCCTCAGGGAATATATTTTAGGGTACTCAATTACGGAGATGTCAGCACTGCGCCAGAAAATGAATTTGTGCGGAAATTGGTGATTACACATCGGGTAACTATGGTACTGCTGGCGGCATTTTATCATGATGGATTTAGCCAGTAGAATTATTGTGCACTGTGTAAAATAAATTTTGGCAGTAAAAAATTAGGACAGATGATTTATCTGTCCTTTTTATTTATCAGTTAATGATAAAGCTGACTAGTGATAATCTGAATATATAACCAGCAGCCAAAGCAGATGAATGCACAGCCGCCAATGCGGTCGATAGCCAGACTCCAGTGTAAATAGTTGCGTTTAATTATGGGTAAGGAAAACAGCCATATCATTAAGCATAAAGTCAGTAAAACCTGTACCAGTAAAATAAGCATAATCTCATATTTTAATGTGGGTTTATGTACATTAGCCATAGCCATGGACATAACGCTGCCCAGATAAAAAATGATTTTCGGATTGGACAGATTGGTAATCAGACCTTTCCAGAAAAAATGCTTTTCCTGTATTGGTGCAGTAATGGAATTATTCTGGGGTATAACTGTACGTAGCATCTGGTAGCCGCAATAGATTAAGTATGAACCGCCAGCCAGCATCAGGATATTCTGTAACCAGGGCAGCTGCTGCAATAAGGCGCTATAACCTTCAATAGTCAGTAATAACCAGAAAGCCACGCCTGTAGTAATGCCAAGTGCTACGCAAAATGCAGCCCAGCGTGAATAATTCAGTGCAGTTTTGCTGATGAGAAGCATATCCGGCCCCGGAGATAGCTGTCCCAGAAGATTAAGCAAAACAATACTGGCAATCATGGATTGTGTTTGATTAAGCATAAACAGATTCAGAGTTAAAACGGCTATTTGTTACGACGTTTGGCACGCGGATGAGTACTGTCATAAATTTGTGCCAGATGATTGAAATCCAGCTTAGTGTATTGCTGGGTAGTGCTGATGGATTTATGCCCAAGCAGTTCCTGTACGGCGCGAATGTCATGAGCATTTTGTAAAACATGGCTGGCAAAACTATGCCGCAGCATATGTGGTGATAAATGGCGGTCGCTGCCATGTGTAATTGACCAGACATTTAAACGGTTTTGAATTTGACGCGCACTCAGACGTGTGCCGCGCTGACTGGTAAAAACGGCATTTTCTCCCGCAATGGCATAACGGCAGGGCAGGTAGCGCCGTAAAGCATCAATACTTTTCTGACCCAAAGGAACCTGACGCTGTTTGTTCCCTTTACCACTAACATGAACCCAGTTTTCATTCAGCATTAGGTGATGCAAATCCAGTTGCACGAGTTCGCTCAGGCGTAAACCACTGCCGTACAGCAATTCGAAAATAGCCTGATCGCGCAGTGATAGAGTATCTTCGGCTGTGGGCTGGTCAAATGTGTGGTTTAGTTTTTCTGCCGGAACGGCTTTAGGCAGACGTGCCCCCGCTTTAGGAGCTTTAATGTTGTTAGTTGGATTAGTTTCAATTTTTCCCTGACGTTGCAGGAAATTAAAATAGGCTCGCCACGTACTAAGCTTACGAGCCAGTGAGGCAGGCTTATCACCCATCCCGCTAAGTTTTTTCAATGCACCGACCAGATGCAACCGTGTAATGCTTTCAGCAGTAAGGTTATCGGGTAGAAGCCGGATGAGCTGAATCAGGTCACGAGTGTAGGCAGTGCAGGTTAAGGCAGACAGACCACGCTGCTGTAAGTGCTGAAAAAATTCATTCCAGAGTATCCAGTTGGGGGGTGAAGTAGTCTGCATTTAATTACTCTGTGCAAGGAGATGACGAAAAGCTTCAGGTGTGCGACTGATACGCTGGCGTTCATAATTAAAAAAAGCCATACCGGTTTTTACCATGGCAATAGCAGCACCATCGTTGACACGGGTTATACGGTACAAAATACTGAAACCGGTGTTGCTCAGATCAGATATACCCAAATCAAAGTTTAATTCATCACCATAGAAGCTTTGTCCCTGAAATTGCAGAGCTGCATCAAGCATAATCAAACCGGTACCACCAATATCCATTTCACTAAAGCCGAACGAGGCCAGCAGGCGCAGCCGTGCTTCATGGCACAGGCGTAATACGGCATCATTGGCCAGATGATTGCCATAATTAATGTCACCGATATATACCTTGATTGTGGTATGAAACAGCCAGTGTTCGGGTGGTTCGATATGAATACGGCTCATGGGTTTTCCTTACTGGATTGAGGCTAGATGGTAGCAGTTTTTGAGGCATTCTGTAGCCGGCTGATGTTTGTATCAGGCAAATTTGTGCTAAGCTTTGCCAGTATTTCTTAGGTTGTATTGTTGTTTTTCAGTTTATTAACAAACGCAGTTATGGTTTGTCGGGCAGGGAGAATAACGATGTATCACAAAATTATGGTACCGGTAGATGAAAGTGCAGCTGCTATGCGAGCCTTGCAGGAAGCAATCATGCTGGCTAAATTATGTAATGCGGTTCTACGGGTAGTCAATGTTGTGGATCTGGCACAGTTTAGCTGGGGTGGTGTAGGAGCGCTGCCCTCTGAAGAAGTACGCAAAGCAGTTAATGCAGCAGGTAAAAAAGGTTTAGAGCAGGCAGAAAAACTACTTGAAGAATCTGGTATGCAGTATGAAATTGAAGTGCTGGAAAGTGCCGGTGATAAAGTGGCTGATATGCTGATTCAGGAAGCGACGGAACATAATGTTGATTTGCTGGTGATGGGTACTCACGGCTTCAGTGGTTTTATGCATATATTAATGGGCTCTGTGGCTGAAGGTGTTTTACGCCAGTCTGATATTCCGGTGATGTTATTACGTGTACGTGATGATGACTGATTAACAATTTGTTATTTCTAATTTGTTATTTCTATTGAAATCTGGCAGGCAATGAGCTCAATTATTGCCTGCTATTTATTTATGTAAAGTATCAATTCTAATCAGGATGGATGATTTACTGGCGAAGATTCGGATTATGGTGCAGTGATTCGAGGGCAATATTAATAAAATTAGGGGCAATACTGGTAATATCTATATTATCCGGATCAGTCAGCCATAAATTGGTTAATCCCATAAACAGAGCCTGAAAATACAGGGCGGCCTGCTGGATATTGATATTTGCCGGCAAAATATGCTGCTGACAGCACATATGAAATACAGCACATAGGTTTTGCCACCATAAATTTTGGTATTTTTGCAACAAAGCCACAATCGCATGGTTGTCAGCAGTGTGCTCACAATTTAAATGCAGGATATGACAGAATTTACGATAATTATTATCACTAGCCATACGCTGAAACATGTGTTTCAGCGCCTGCATCAGATTATTCAATGCGTCAGGAGAACTGGTGTCAATGTCATGCTGCAATTGACTGCTCAGTTTACTGAAAACCTGTTGGAATAACGCATCGAATAAGTCTTCCTTATTTTTAAAATGCCAGTATAAAGCACCGCGAGTCACGCCGGCTGCGCTGGCAATTTCTTGCAGTGAAGCACGGCTGACACCGCGCCGGTAAAAGATATCCAGTGCAGCAGCCATGAGAGCCTCTTTAGTTTGCAGGGCTTCTTCTTTGGTCTTGCGCATAATAAATTTCCGTTTATCTGTAAATTAAATTAGGCAAATCTGTATTTAATTCAGATTAGCACAAGATTTTTTGATTAAAATAACTTAAGTATTAAATTATTGCATCTGGTATACATACATTGTTGCATGTATAATGCGCAGCGTAAAGTTATTCTTATTTAATCGTCTGTTGTCGCATTGCTGGCTGTCTGATATTTAGATTTCGGCAGCCCTAAGTGTTGGCACCAGCGCTATTTTTGTCATATTTTTAGCACAGCATAGTAAAAAGTTATTTAATTTTTAAAGTATATATGCACATATTGAGGTGAATATGGGAACGAATCGAAAAGCAGATAAATGGCGCATCAGTGCGATAGTACTGGCAAGTGCGCTGGCATTAGCTGCATGTGGCAAAGGCGACAAAGCACCAGCACCACAGGCACCAATGGTCAGTGTACTGACTGTACATCCGGAAACGGTGACTGTAGATACCGAGCTGACTGGTCGTCTGAAGCCGATTCGCGAGTCACAAGTACGTGCCCGTGTAGCTGGTATTTTGCTGAAACGTCTGTTTACAGAAGGTACTTATGTTAAAGAAGGCCAACCACTGTTTCAGATCGACAATGCGCCTTATGTAGCTTCTTTGCAATCGGCACGTGCCAGTTTGGCAACCGCACAGGCTAATGCGGCGAAGGCTGATGCCGATATTGTCCGTTATCGTCCGCTGGTTGCAGCTAACGCAATCAGTAAACAGGAATTTGATCAGGCAATCGCACAACAGCGTCTGGCGCATGCACAGATTGACAGCGCACAGGCTGCAATTAAAAGCGCACAGATTAACGTTGGTTATGCCTATGTACGTGCTCCGATTTCAGGCCGTATTGGTAAGGCGCTGGTAACTGAAGGCGCTTTGGTCGGCCAGAATGATGTTACTCAGCTGGCGCTGATTCAGCAAACACATACTTTATATGTTGACCTGACCCAGACTGCCGCACAGGCAATGAAGATCCGTCAGGATATTGCTACCGGTAAGATGAAAACCATCAATGGTGCCGTTGAAGTGGCCATCAAGCTTGATGACGGTAGTGAATATCCGCAAAAAGGTCGTTTACTGTTTACAGATATGACTGTAGATGAAGGTACCGGTGAAGTTAAAGTACGTGCCGAAATTCCGAATGATGATGATATGTTGCTGCCCGGACAGTTTGTACGTGTAGAGATTCCGCAGGCTGAAATTCAGAATGCCATCGTCTTGCCACAGCAGGCAGTAACTCGTGGTGCCAGTGGTGATACGGTTACGGTGGTTAATGCTGATGGCAGTCTGGCTGTGCGCAATGTAACCGTAGTACAGCAAAAGGGCACAAACTGGGTAATCAGCGGAGGTCTGCGTACTGGCGATAAAGTAGCAATGGATGGTCTGGCACTGGTACAGTTAACCGGTGCGAAGAAAGTACAGACTCAGCCGTGGAAACCTGCACCTGCTAATGGTGCGCCTGCGCCTCAGGCTAAGGCAGCTTCTGCATCTGCACCTAAAGCTTCTGCGGCATCTGCCTCTCAGGCTCAGTAAGGAATCTGTAATATGTCACGATTTTTTATTAACCGACCGATTTTTGCATGGGTGGTGGCGCTATTCATCATCATTGCCGGTATAGTGTGTATTACCAAGCTGCCTGTTGCCCAGTATCCGACAGTAGCTCCTCCTTCCATCAGTCTGACTATTTCCTATCCGGGTGCTGATGCCCAGACCATTGAAGATACTGTATTGTCACGTATAGAACGTGAAATGAACGGTCTGGAAAATCTGGATTACATGGAAGCAAAATCGTTATCCAACGGTACGGGTACATTAACCCTGACCTTCTACCCGGGTACCGATGATGATATTGCACAGATGAATGTGCAGAATGCGCTTTCACGAGCAGAACCGCGTTTGCCGGCAATGGTAAAACAAACTGGTGTACAGATTGCCAAATCACGGAGTAACTTCCTGATGGTAACCATGTATACCAGTGATAGTCCTAATCTGACCCCGGCAGATATGGCAGACTATGTGGCACGTAACATTCAGCCGGAATTACAGCGTATTGACGGTGTAGGTAATGTAATGGTGTTCGGTTCTGAACGCGCCATTCGTATCTGGCTGGATTCAGACAAACTGCGCAGTGTTAATCTGACACCGGCAGCAGTTAATGCCGCAGTAGCTGCACAGAACCAGCAGATTTCTGCAGGTAGTCTGGGTGCTTTGCCTTCACCTGATAATATTCAGACTACAGCGACTATCATTGTGCCCGGTCAACTGAAAACAGTTGAACAGTTTGAAAATATTATTGTTAAAGCCAATACCGATGGTTCACTGGTACGTCTGAAAGATGTTGCCCGTGTAGAGCTGGGTAAACAGGATTACTCTACTGGTGCCCGTCTGAATGGTAAAGACGTAGTGGGTGCAGGTATTCAGCTGACGACTAAAGGTAATGCACTGGCTACAGCCAATGCAGTTAAGGCTAAGCTGGCCGATTTGCAAAAATATTTCCCTGCCGGTATGAGCTGGTCTGCACCATATGACAGCTCTACCTTCGTTAGTATTTCCATTGAAAAAGTGGTACATACTCTGGTAGAAGCAATTGTACTGGTATTCCTTGTTATGCTGGTATTCCTGCAAAACATTCGCTATACCCTGATTCCGACGATTGTGGTACCGATTGCTTTGCTGGGTGCTTTTACCATCATGTACTTTGCCGGTCTGTCGATTAACGTACTGACCATGTTTGCCATGGTACTGGTAATCGGTATTGTGGTCGATGATGCCATTGTGGTGGTGGAAAACGTAGAACGTATCATGGCCGATGAACATTTGCCGCCAAAGCCTGCTACAGAAAAGGCTATGGGGCAGATTTCCGGCGCTGTAGTTGGTATTACAGTGGTACTGATTACCGTATTTATCCCGATGGCGTTCTTCTCCGGTTCTACTGGTAATATTTACCGTCAGTTCTCTATCGTGATGTCGGTAGCCATTTTCTTCTCTGCTTTTCTGGCATTGTCGCTGACACCAGCCTTGTGTGCTACTTTGCTTAAACCGGTTAACGAACATGAAGCGGAGAAAAAGGGTTTTTATGGCTGGTTTAACCGCAAATTTACCAGCGGTGCCAAAAAATACGAATCCAAAGTGGCTTATGTACTGCATCGCAGCGTACGTATGTTCATTATCTATGCTGCTATCACAGCCTGTGCGTTGTTAGTAATGGTACGTCTGCCGACTTCATTCCTGCCGGAGGAAGATCAGGGTTATTCCATTGCTTTGATTCAGTTGCCGCCGGGTGCGACTCAGCATCGTACCCTGGATACTTTCAAGAAGATGGAAGAATTCACTCTTCATCAGCCTGAAGTGAAAAACATGGTATCCGTACTGGGCTTCAGTATGACCGGTCAGGGGCAGAACGTTGGTCTGAGCTTCCTTGTACTGAAAGACTGGTCAGAACGTAGCGGTGCAGAACACAGTGCCAATTCACTGGCTAACCGCATTACCGGTGCTATGATGGGTTCAGTACGTGATGGTTATATCTTTGCTCTGGTACCGCCATCCATTCCTGAACTGGGTACCAGTACCGGCTTTAGCTTCCGGCTGCAAGACCGTGGCGGTAAAGGTCATGAGGCATTACTGGCCGCGCGTAATCAGCTGCTAGGTATGGCGCGTGAAAGTAAAGTGCTGACACAGGTACGTCCGGACGGCATGGAGGATGAACCGCAATTGCAGATTGATATCGACCGCGATGCTGCTAATGCACAAGGCGTGTCATTCGGTGATATTTCAACTGTATTAAGTACTGCTCTGGGTTCCAACTACGTTAACGACTTCCCGAATAAAGGGCGTATGCAGCGGGTAATTGTACAGGCAGATGTGGCTTCCCGTATGACACCTGAAGACCTGGGCAAGCTTACCGTTAATAATGCACAGGGACAGCCAGTACCATTATCCGGCATCATGAAGACACACTGGATTACCGGTCCGGCACAAACTGTCCGCTACAATGGCTATACCGCTATGGCGATTACCGGTAATGCTGCTCCGGGGTACAGTACTGGTGATGCCATGAATGAAATGGAAAAAATTGCCAGCAAGCTGCCGGATGGTTTTGGCTATGAGTGGACAGGTCTGTCTAAAGAGGAAAAAGATGCGGGTAACCAGTCTACCATCCTCTATATGTTCTCACTGCTGGCTGTATTCCTGTGTCTGGCCGCACTGTATGAAAGCTGGACAATTCCATTATCCGTAATGCTGGTAGTACCGCTGGGTCTGCTTGGTGTCGTACTGGGTACATGGATGCGCGGTATGGAAAACGACGTTTATTTTCAGGTGGGATTAATTACCGTAATTGGTCTGAGTGCTAAAAACGCTATTCTGATTGTGGAGTTTGCCAAGGAGCTGCAAGAGCAGGGTAAAAGTCCGCTTGAAGCTGCACTGGCTGCCGCTCACCTGCGTTTCCGTCCGATTCTGATGACATCCATTGCGTTCATTATGGGTGTAGTGCCTCTGTACTTTGCCAGTGGTGCCTCTTCTGCGAGTCAGCGAGCCATTGGTACCAGCGTATTGTGGGGAATGTTAGTGGGTACCTGTCTGGCTCTGTTCTTTGTACCTGTATTCTATTCAACCGTACGCAGTCTGTTCAGCAGGAAAAAGAACGACAAAAATGGCGGTGCTCCTGACAATGAAAAAAATCTGCCGATGACAGTAAACAGTGATGGCAGTGTCAGTGTGCAGTCTGCCAACCAGACAGACAAAGAGGATAAAGCATGAAACACATAGTGAAACCTACTCTGCTGGCTGTATTAGTTGCCGGAGTAGTGTCTGCCTGTTCGATGGCACCCCGCTATCATCAGCCGAAAGTAGAGCTGGCAGAAACCTTTCCAGGTGCAGCAGCCAATGACCGGTATGCCGGTTCAGTGGCTGCCGCCAATCTCGGCTGGCAGGACTACTTCGCTGATGAGCGTTTGAAACAGATTATCAATCTGGCTTTAATTAATAACCGTGATTTGCGTGTGGCCGCATTAAACGTGGAAGCGGTTCGGGCTCAGTATGCTATTCAGCGCGCAGACCGCCTGCCTGCATTAGGTGCGACAGGTAATGGCGGACGTTCGCGTGTTGCGCAGGACTTAAGTGCTATGCGCGATGCTGCGGGTCAGCAAACCAGCTATATTGCAGAATCATATAATGTCGGTTTAGGTGTAACCGCATTTGAGCTGGATTTATTCGGACGGGTTAAAAGCCTGTCTGATGCAGCTCTGAATCAGTATTTCCAGCAAAAGCAAGTGCGCGATTCTACCCAGATCAGCCTGATTGCCAGCGTGGCCAAAGCCTACTTTGCTGAGCGTATTGCTCAGGCACAAATGGATTTATCCAGCCGTGTATTAAAATCACGTGAAGAAAGCAAGCGTCTGACTGATCTGCAATTCAAGTCCGGTGTGATTTCACAGGTACAGGTAGATGTAGCAGAAGCACAAATCGAAACAGCCCGTGCCGATTATGCTGCGGCTAAACAGGCGCGTGAACAGGCGCACAATGCCTTAACTTTGCTCGTGGGTAAACCATTGCCGGACGATTTACCGGCAGCAGCACCACTGAGCCGCCAGTTTGTGAATGCGGAGCTGCCGGCCGGTTTGCCGTCGACCATCCTGTATCAGCGGCCGGATGTACGTGCAGCTGAGTTTGCGCTTAAATCTGCTAATGCCAACATCGGCGCGGCGCGGGCAGCATTTTTCCCGCGCATCAGCCTGACCGGCAGTATTGGTTCCGGCAGCAACGATATTGGTCATCTGTTCAATGGTCCGAACCGTACATGGAGCTTTACGCCACAGATTACCCTGCCGATTTTCACATGGGGGCAAAACAAAGGTAATCTGGATCTGGCAACAGCGCGTAAAAACATTGCTGTAGCCCAGTATGAGCAAACTGTACAGGCTGCTTTCCGTGATGTGGCCGATGCACTGGTGGCACGTGATTCCCTTAAAAAGCAGTATGAGGCTAAATCACGTGGTGAACAGGCACAAACTAATCGCTACAAGCTCACACAGTTACGGTATAAACACGGCATAGCCAGCTCACTGGAACAGCTGGATGCAGAACGTGACAGTTATGCTGCACAGCAGGCACTACTCAATACACAGCAGACTCTGCTGGAAAACCGTGCCGATCTTTATAAAGCACTGGGTGGCGGCCTGAATCAGCAAACAGTCACACCTGCAGAAAACACTAGCGTTACCACGACAACTACTACCACAACCACAGTGCGGTAATTGTCTGAAATCCGGATGGCAGTATTACTCTGCCATCCGTCTGACGGCATAAGCAGCTTACTGAAAATACAGTACAGGCAGTAACCTGAACCGGTAATCAGCCTGTATCAAATCTGTACTTACTGCAGTTTGCCTGATTCAACAGCAACATTTTCGGCTGTTCATGTCATACAAAATGATTTAACCCTTGAATAGATTCCGCTTTTCATGGTATAAATCGCGTTTTACAAAATTATTAGAAGTTTGGAGTTAACCATGGCACGTGTATGTAAAGTGACCGGTAAGCGCCCGATGAGTGGCAACAACGTGTCACACGCCAACAATAAAACCAAACGCCGTTTCTTGCCTAATCTGCAATCACGTCGTTTCTGGGTTGAAAGTGAAAACCGTTGGGTACGCCTGCGCGTTTCTAACGCCGCCTTGCGTACAATCGACAAGGTAGGTATTGATGTAGTATTGGCCGACCTGCGCGCTCGCGGTGAAGCTTAATCATATTGTGATTTAAGGATAGAGCAATGCGCGACAAAATTAAACTGGAATCTTCTGCTGGTACTGGTCATTTCTACACCACTACCAAAAATAAACGCACCATGTCTGGTAAATTTGAAATCAAAAAATTTGATCCGGTAGTGCGTAAACATGTACTGTACAAAGAAACCAAACTGAAATAATTATTTCTTACTGGTTTGAAAAACCTGAGCAGTTTATTGCTCAGGTTTTTTTATTACAAATAATCAAAATCAGATTATCTTTGTCGGTAAAGATTAAATAATCAAACAATGGACAATAATATGCCTGAAATCCTGGAAGCATTACAACACCGAATCGTAGAGCTGGAAATTGAAAGTGCACTACAGGCGGAAACTATCCAGAGCCTGAGTGATACCATAGCACGAATTCAACAAACTCTGGATTTACAGCAGGCACAACTGCGTCTGCTTTACCAGCGCCTGCCAGACAAGATAGAAAATGGTAACGAACCATTTAATCCGGCTAATGAAATTCCGCCCCATTATTGATTAATTTCGTCTGGAATATTACAAAGCAGAAAATTTCAATTTCAGATGTACCGCGTTTTGATTAATTGAAAATCTGATTAATATAAATGTTGAAGCAGAGTTTTAAATAAACAGTTTTTTATAGAGAATAATCAATCATATAATTTCTAGTGTTGTTTTAAAATTTAAATTTATTTTTAATAGAAATAATATTCTATATGAATATTATTAAACTTTCCCATCAGTTATCCTGACGGGAAAGTCATGTATATAAAATATTTAGTAGCTTTTATCCAGCCCCATTTGCCAGAAATCAGCTTCTAATTGTGTCGCTTTAGTAAAAATTTTGCTCAGTTGCTGAAAGCGCTGTGAATCAATATCGGCTAAACGCTGATTAATCCAGTCAATTTCTTCCTGCATGGCAATCTGAAATTCATCATTTGCGTACATTTCTACCCAGCTTTGATAAGGGTTATTAATTGTTTGATACCATGGCTGATCTTTAAGCCAGCAGGCAATAATTCCATATCCGATTAAGCATGGTGCCAGTGCAACATGTAAATCCAGTAATTCCCCTTGTTGTCCGGCATCAAGTATATAGCGTGAATATGCAATATTTGCTTTGGCTTCAGGCAGAGTACTAAGCTCCTGTTCACTGATACCCCATTCCTTACAATATTGTATATGTAATTCCAGCTCAGTATCCATAATAGCCTTGAGACCTGCTAATGCCTTGCGTATTTCAAATACATCATAGCTTTTATAAACCGCGAGTCCCCATGCACGCGCAAACTGAATTAAAAAAAGATAATCCTGTTTTAAATAATGCTGAAAACACGATTTATCTAATATTCCTTTACCCAGCTGGCGGATAAAATCATGCTGAATATAGCGGTTCCATTCATCCTGACAGGCTTCTGTGAGTG
>NZ_JAAEDS010000008.1:0-90105 GCF_013344955.1 Snodgrassella sp. ESL0324
AAAAAAAGATAATCCTGTTTTAAATAATGCTGAAAACACGATTTATCTAATATTCCTTTACCCAGCTGGCGGATAAAATCATGCTGAATATAGCGGTTCCATTCATCCTGACAGGCTTCTGTGAGTGATTGAAATGAAAGCATAAAAGCTCCTTTAATAAATAATATATTAAGGAGTAACAAAACAGACTTATTATTCGAAAAAAAGCGTGTTTTATACTCCCTTCGGCGGTACTAACCGCATCAGGTTCTACGGGTGTAATCTCAGCCAGCGGCACCCCGGATAAATTAACCGGTAAAGGTTAAAAGAAAGTCAGACAACTAGCAGAAAAAATTAAACAAGCTATAAGATGTACTGACAACTATAGTATACAGTTGTTTTAGCTATATAGTTATTAACTCTAATCAAGTCCACTATTTTTATCAGAAGCATCAATTTCTTTACAATGATTTAGTAAAAATTCGTCTATACCAGATATTTGACCACCCGACCGTAGATTCTGTAGAGCATCATACAATGTAACCAGTTTTAAATATTGATTATCATCACTATTAGAAGTATGTCCGAGATTGTTCTTATTTAACATGGTATTTTGTTTTATAGTCATTTCTTTAATTGTTTCAAAATTATTTTCTTCTATTCTGGTAAGAGGTTGTAAAGCATTAATTTTATTTTTATCCACAATAACTAGTTGAGTCATTCTGATATTTTCTTCACTGTTATCAATCTTTTTACTTGTTAACCAATAGTATTTATTCTTAGAAGTGCTGTTGTTATTTGTGTCGTTTTTTTCTTTCTGACTAACTTCGATCAAAGAGAAAAATTCAAGAACTACCTGATTACCTATACGAGATTTAATTTTAACTGGACAGATTGGTACATAAGAATTAACAGATTGATTTTCACATACTTTTTTTCCTAATGTTTGATTAATCTCTTGACAGGTTTCTTTTGTAACTGATATTCGTGCTGAATTAATCTCTCCTAACCCTAATCTTTTAAAAGTATTTAAAAATGTAAAAGATAAGCTATCATAATGAAATAATATGATTAAAAATATAATAGCTGAAAAAAATAAACTAGCTTTAATTTTGTCTAAGAGGGTTCCTTTAGCGGTAGTTATAGCAACAGAAATAAATGAATAAATTAATAGAAAAACTAAAAAAAATACCAGTATAGTACATTCTGTTTCATTGCTTAATTGACTATTTAAAATTAAATTAATCAATACAAAGATTGGGAAAATTAAAACAAATATTAACTTAAAAAAAATTAAATATGATTTATTGAATTCTTTAATTTCTTTTAATAAAGTAATAATTTCTTGTTTTATATTTCCTTTTTTATTTTTTATTAATATATGATATACTTTTTTAATAATATCAATTAGAATTGAAATTCTAGTCAATATAACCACACATACACATATTAAAAGATCAATAAAAAAAGCTGTACGACCAATTATTTTAAAATTATAAGATAAAAAACAACACCAAACAATTACGGCAACAAAATTTAAAAACAATAAAGACCATTTATTTATTTTTTGAATTTCTTTGTCATGTAGGCTATATAATATCGGTAGTGCTAATAAAAATATAAGAGATAAAAAAGTAAGTATACCTAAAGCAGAAATAGCATAGAGAACTGATGTTATAGAGTTTAATGTAACATCGGGCATAAATCCGATATACATGAAAAAAAATAGTAATAGTATTCCACCAATCCCTAAAATAATTGCTGTTATACTTTTTACCGGATTGGTTTTGATATAATTACTTAAATAAGCGGATATTTGGTAATTTTTTTCCTCAGATTTAGTATTCAATAATTGTACTTTCTTTTCATTTTGATCCATTTAATTTCTCACAATCAATACATTTAGTTTTATAAATATTAATTAATAAAATATATAATATTAAAGAAAAATATTAACACCAATTGTAATTGATTTTTTTAGTATCATTGAATTACTGTTTATACCCACAATAAAAATTTTCCATTTTTTTGACTGGTTAAAAACAGTATTAGATATAAAATTAATTAATCTCCGATTAAGTATGGTACCAGTGCAACATGTAAATCCAGTAATTCCCTTTGTTGTCCGGCATCAAGTATATAGCGTGAATATGCAATATTTACTTTGGCTTCGGGCAGAGTACTAAGTTTCTGTTCACTGATGCACCATTCATTACAATACTGTATATGTAATTCCAGCTCAGTATCCATAATAGTTTTGAGACCTGCTAATGCCTTGCGTATTTCAAATACATCATGGTTTTTATAAACCGCGAGTCCCCATGCACGCGCAAACTGAATTAAAAAAAAGATAATCCTGTTTTAAATAATGCTGAAAACACGATTTATCTAATATTCCTTTACCAAGTTGACGGATAAAATCATGCTGAATATAGCGGTTCCATTCATCCTGACAGGCTTCTGTGAATGATTGAAACGAAGGCATAAAAGCTTCTTTAATAAATAATATATTAAGGAGTAACAAAACAGACTTATTATTCGAAAAAAAGCGTGTTTTATACTCCCTTCGGCGGTACTAACCGCATCAGGTTCTACGGGTGTAATCTCAGCCAGCGGCACCCCGGATAAATTAACCGGTAAAGGTTAAAAGAAAGTCAGACAACTAGCAGAAAAAAATTGAACCAGCTATAAGATATACTGACAACTATAGTATACAGTTGTTTTCAATAAATATATATTGAATAAATTTTTTCTGCTTACTATTTATTGTCGTTTATGTCGCGGATTATCTTTCTTTTGTAAATAACTGCAGCTTTATTCTGGCTTTGGCAATTTTTATATAATTTGATATTAAAGAAGCACGCTCCGGTAATTTTATTTTGCCTCTGATTTCGTATACAGTTATCCGGATTTGATTATTTTGTTTGTTATATTCTATTTTTGCTTTACATGGTTTAAATTTTCCCAGTTTAAATTCTGGATTGAGATAAAGATTTAGCTTTTTGTACATCTTATCAGTTATTTCAAAGGTGTTTACTTGCTCATATGGAATGGTTTTATCAAAGCAGGGAAGAATTAATCCTCGTGGCTTCATGGTAAGTAGTGCTGAACCAATGCTTTTATACATTCTGTAACATCTGAATAAGCAAAAAGCACTGATCATTGAGAGGATAATGACACTTATCAGCCACTCTGAATCATGTGCTTTATCAGTTGTAATACAAGCATATATTATTAAGATAAACAGACCTGCCAGCAGGGATCGCATAAATAATCTGATAATTCCGCCCGGTTTTAGGATAATGGGTTCCTGATGATCATTAATGATGCTTTTTTGATAATCTAGATTAATTTCTACTAATTCCTGTACATCGTTTTGGTAATTCGATTACAGAATGCTTAATTCCTTATTAAATGGATCTTCCGGAAGCCTGGTTAGAGTAATGCTAATGAGTAAAATATTCAATGATTTAGGCTGGTAATATTTAATACCAGACAGCCGTTGAGCTAAATTCGGGTATCGGTTGTAAACAGAAGGTGATTATTTAAGTAGTTTGCTAAGTGATAGTGTTTCTGACTTTCCTGCATAATATGTAACATAATCTAAGTCAGATAATTTATATCTGTTTTGTAATAATAATTTTCCAATGCCTGAATAATTGGCTCCTGCAAAAGATACGTCTAAGGTAAAGTGCTATTTAGGAATCATTTTTAAAGCATCTAAATCTGCCATAAACTCTTTGGAACGATTCCATTGATAAATTGTCCAGTTAAATGAATGATAAAAAATGTTTAGATGGCAGATATATTCGATAAAATAAATAATTTTTTAATAAATCAATTGTTTTAGTTAACTTACAATTTGATGATTAAAACTTGCTTATGCATTTAAATGATTTCTGGCAATGTGATTTAATTTATGTGCGATTATGCTGCTAAAGTTAAATAATTAATAAAAGATTTTATATCGGTTATATTACCTTCTTCTCTTTCTATTATTGCAAAAGATAAATTTTTCTCTTTTCCTTGTCTCGTTTTGTGCTAATAAATTTAGAATTCACCCATAGCCAATCTTATATATTGAATAATCAGTTTGATAATAGTAATTACAGCTATTGTTACAGGAATCCACCAAAAAGAAATTTTATTTTCAGAATTAAAAAAAAGAAAATAAGACAGTACCAATACAATCAGATTAAAAATTCCCAAAATGTTAAATATGACCCATTCAATAGGAAAATCAGCATGTCCATGTTTATTTTCATAAAACAGAAATATATAGCCGGCCATCTGAAGAAGCAGAATAATAGGAATAATAATGAATTTACCCATAATCTACTGATTATTTTTTGTTTTGCATAAATAACTGCAGCTCTATTCGGGCATGAGCAACTGTTATGTAGTCTGATATTAAAGACTCACAATCCGGTAACTTTAATTTGCCTCTGATTTCATATGCAGTTATCTGGATATGATTATTTCGTTTGTTATATTTTATTTTTGCGTTACATGGTTTGAATTCTCCCGGTTTGAATGCTGGATTGAGATAAAGAGTTAGCTTTTTGTACATTTGGCCAGTTATCTCAAAAGAGTCTATTTGCTTCCATGGAATAGCTTTATCAAAGCAGGGAAGAATTAATCCGCGTGGCTTCATGGTAAGTAGTGCTGAACCAATGCTTTTATACATTTTGTAGCATCTGAATAAGCAAAAAGCACTGATCATTGAGAGGATAATGACACCTATCAGCCACTCTGAATCATGTGCTTTATCAGTTGTAATACAAGCATATGTTATTAAGATAAACAGACCAGCCAGCAGGGATCGCAGAAACGATCTGATTATTCCGCCCTGTTTTAAGGTAATGGTTTCCTGATGTTGGCTACTGATATGTTTTAGATAATTTAATTTAGTTTCTGCTGTTTCCTGTATATCATTTTGATAATCTGATTGCAGGATGTTTAGTTCTTTACTAAATAAATCTTTCAGAAGCGTGGTTGGACTAATGTTGATGAGCAAACCCCTCAAACGGTTTAATTCGCCATATTTAATGTAAGACAGTCGTTGAGCTAAAGTTGGGTGCCGGGCATAAACAGAAGGTGATTTTTTTAGAAATTTGCTAAGCGATGGTGTTTCTGAGTGTTCTACATAGTGTGTAACATAATCTAAAGGCAGAAAGTTTATATGTGTTTTATAGTAATAATTTTCCAATGCCTGATTAATTCGTGTTTGCAAAAGATGCATTTTACTTAAGGCTAAAGCAAATTGCTCTTTATGGGTAACTTTTAAAACATTTAAATCCGCCATAGCTTCTGTGGAACGATACCACCAATGAATTGCTTTGTTGAACGAACAATAAAAATATTTGGCTAGCAAATACGGAGGGTAGAATAAATAATTTTCGAATAAAGAATAGGATAAATAATTCTGGTATAAAAAATTAGCTGTTTCAGTTAACTTATCAATCTGACGATTAAAATTTGCAGATACATTTAAATCATTACTGGCAATATGACTTAATCTCTGCGCAATTATGCTGGATAATTCTGCTAAGGTTAAATAATTAATATAAGTACTGTCCAGATATAAAGTATTTCCTGTTAATACTATTCTGTCCGGATACAGACGAACTGCTTTATTACTTACCCTGAAGCCATTTCCTATGCAAAGTACAATATGGTTTGGCATAGCGTTTAACCCAAGCTTTTGTACAATTTCCCTAATTAATTTCCATAATTCCGGATTGGTTTCAGTCGTGATCAGCACACCGCTTACTCTGGCTGTTCCTGTATTATCCTGTTTGTTATATCTGTGTAAATAGAAAAAGCATAATCCTGCTACAACAAACAGAGGGATGATTGCCTTCTCCGGTCTTGTACCATCAGTAAGTATTATGAAAACGAATAAAAAAGACAGAATAAGACTGATGGGCAATATCAGCAAAATTGCCTGTATCATATGCGACGCACGAGTAAAATTAATGCGCAATTGTTTTAAAGATTTATCTGCTTTTCTACCCAAATGCTGAATCAGGAATAAAGCAACTACTCCGGAAAAAAGACACATAATACCGCTAACTATGCCGCCGGTAGCGAGTGGTCTGGCATATGTAAGTGCGAAATTATGCTTTTTAATTTCTTGCTTTATTTGCTGACGCTTGCAGTTATTCTCATAATTTTCAGGCTGCTGTAGTAACTCTTGCTGTTGTAATGAAAGCTGAAAGATTTCCTGATTGATGCTCTGGATTTGTGATGAGGAGGGATAATAGTAAATGTTTAGGCGAATGCTAATAAGTGGTAATAAAATGATGAAAAAAAAAGATAGATTTTCTCTTTGAGCGAAAAGATATGAAGGTTTGTACTTTTATGCAAGATAATCACCTGCTATATTACTTTCTTTCGTAATCTTACAGAAAAAAGCAATATGAATCAGTTAACAATAATTCAGAATCTGTAATTTACCAAACTAAATACATTTCTACCATTAGAATACATAAAAACAAATGATTTTATATACTTTAATGTCTCATTTTTATTAAATTTTCTGACCAAGTTAGGAATTTGCCTATTTATTATTCGGTTTTTCTGTTCCGGTCTGCAGAATAGCTGCTAAACCACCATCGTCTGCCAGAAAATCAAATGCCTTTACGGTTGGTTCGGTTAGTGTCCAGAGAATTTCTTTATAATTAAATCCCTGATCGATTTTTAACCGGATTAATCCGTGTCCGTCCAGATAGATAAGATTGCCCAGTACATGATCAAGGCTATGTTGTGTTACTAACTGGTCAAAAAATTCCTGCGATGAGGGATTCGGAAAACAATCGGTAAGTTCGGTAAGAATCTGATACTGAAGAGTACGATCAAGTTGCATGGCTGTCTGTGATAATCAATATAAATAATGGAATAATTGTAATATAGCCTGATTAAGTTCTGGTAGCAGGCTGCTGTGTTTTGTAATCCGGATGTGTGATTTTAATTATGATATGATGGTTTCAGGAAGTGTTTTGTATTTGTCTGGTTCTCATTGATACATTTAGAATGTTAAAAAAATAATAATCTGAATCATGCAGTGGTAAACCGACAGTAAGTGGTGATGAGAGATACTTATTATATAGAATTCAGCAAATTTTATTTTGATAATATAATTGATAAAATAAATTTTTTATTACTCTGAAAGATAAATTCAGAATATAAAATAACCTAAAACAAAGTTTGTATAATTTTATACAAGAGTAATTTTTAATAATTATGAGGAAGTGATGTTTTTATATTAATAAAAAATTATATTTTTGCAAGGCCGATATGTCCGGATTTAAAACATATTTATGCTTACGATCATTTATAAAAAATATTATAAAAAGCAGCTGAGCAGTATTAGAAAAATATGACTTAAAATTAATAAGAATAATTCCTATTTGCACTTGTATAAAAGAATCATTATTGATTACAATGCGGCATCTTTATATTAATTTGTGTCAAAAGGGGTTAACTTAATATGCGCCGCTCACCCAAGATTATTGCGCTGGCTGTAGCTTATATCGGCTTTCCTGCAGTAGTTTATGCCGAAGGCGAAGCTCATTTGCCAACAATTCATGTTGAGGGTAAACGTGTTACGCCAAGTGTATTCAAAGATACTAAAGTCAAGGCAGATACTATTAAGAAACAAGGTGCGGTGGATTTAAAAACGGCATTAAAAGATGTTCCGGGTGTAGAGGTATTGGATACTCAGGGTACACGACAGGGTAATGACAGTGTCAATATTCGTGGTTTAAGTGGTAACCGGGTTGGTATGACCATTGATGGAATTGAGTTGCCTGAAGCAAATGAAATGAAGCATACGGGACAGTATGCGATTTTCGGTCGTGGTAATTTTATGGATGTTTCCGCGCTCAGTAGTGTTGATATCAGTAAAAATGCCCGTGGTTTTGGTTTGGGCGGTGTTGTTGCTATGCACACACTTACCCCTGATGAGATTTTGCAGGATAAAGATCAGGGTGGTTATATTGATACTCAGTATAACAGTGTGGATAAATCTACAGCGGTAACAGGTGTCGGTGCAATGAGAAGTGACCGCTGGCGCGGAATGGTACTGGGTACTTACCGTAAAGGTGATGAAGTGGATAACCGGGGTAATATTGGCGGCAAAGGGGCTTTGCGTACTAAATCAGACCCTGTTGATCACAATAGCCGGTATTTTCTTACTAAGCACGAATTTGATATTAATGACAAAAATACCCTGAATTTTACTGCTGAATATTTGAGCCGCAATCAGTGGACTGATTCATTGTCTCAGGTAAATAGTACCTATACTGATGTACGCGGTATAGATGACAACAAGAAAACACGGTTTTCACTGGGACATGATTATCATAGTGATGAGGGATTGATTCAATCAGGTAAAACTCAGATTTACTGGCAACAGACTAAAACAGATTCAAGTACCCGGCGTGACTATGTCAAAGGCTGTACCAGTATGGTTCCTGACCGGAATAATCGTTGCGTTTTTGACTTTACCAATAAAGATAAAGTATGGGGATTGACAACAGACTGGTCATCGCATTTTGATACAGGTAGTCTGAGTCAGGAATGGCGCTATGGTCTGAGTTTTGCGCACCATGAATTAACTAGTGACTGGCAAGGATATTATGCCAGATCGAAGCCTAATGCCGATAACACTACTATTCGGGCCAGTGCGTATATAGATGCAGATCTGCAATGGGGCAATTTGGTTGTCAGTCCGGGCTTATCGGCTGCTTACTATAATATGAAGCCTAATTCCAATGGCTTTGTAACCGGTATCAATGGTGAAATCGGTGAATTGCGCAAAAAACATCAAAGTGCATTAACACCTCGTCTGGGTATTTCGTATCAGATTACTCCATTGCTGGTACCGTATTTTCAGTATGCCCGTGGTTTTAATGCGCCATCATCTCAGCAGCTGGCTTCTTCATGGAATCCGGGAAACTACAGTTCCTGGGGTAATCCGAATCTGAAAGCGGAAACTGCAAATAATTTTGAGCTTGGTTTACGCGGTAAAAATGATGTTTTTGAATACGGTATAGCCGGATTTGATAATCACTATAAAAACTTTATTGATTATGTAAATATTTCTGATGTGGTGAAGCTACCGGCTGATGCTGTATGGAGTCGTCCGGGCAGTAAACAGACGCTGGTATTGCAGGCACAGAATTTCAGTAAGGCACATATTTACGGCGGTGAAGCATATGCACGCTGGAAGTTCGCGCCAGACTGGAAAGTAAATGGTTCAATAGCCTATTCGCGTGGCTCGATTCGCCAGGAAGGCGTAGACAGACCGCTTAACTCAGTGATGCCGGTTAAAGTGAAACTTGGTCTTGCCTATGATAAGGAAGTGTGGGGAGCCAATGTTGATTTAACCTATGTGGCGAAAAAAGATGATAGCGACATTCAAAATGTTCCAAAAGGAACAAGTTACTATAATCCGTCCAGAAATTACGCGCTGGTTGATTTGGGTGGCTATTGGAAACCAACTAAGCATCTGAGTTTCCGTGCTGGTGTGAATAATGTTTTTAATAAGAAATACTGGAACTGGGCAGATATTGCTTACATGATGCCGAATGTAAACAGTCAGTCGGGCACTTCCGGGCAAAGCGACGGCAATGCGACTAAGTTAACCAGAGACAATGCTGATTTCTATTCAGCTCCGGGACGGACATTTAATGTAGGGTTGCGCTACACCTTTTAAATAAATCTGAAATTAAAATAATTAGCTGAATTATTTGCTAAATCACTATCAATAATAACTTTGTAAAGGAACGAGACATGAGTTTATGGCAACAATATCTGGATAAAAAGGCAACTGTCGAAGGAGGAATGTACTTTCCGCGTCAGGCAGCAGCTGATCTGGGTGTGAGTGAAGGCGCATTAATGGCAGATGCTCCGGACTCTGTTTATCTGGGCAGCCGGATTCGCGATCTGGTACTTAAGCTGGAAACCCTGGGAGAAGTTTTGAGTGTGGTGCGTAATGATGCCGCAGTACATGAAAAAGTTGGTGTTTATGAACATGTAACGCTGACTGCGCGTACAGGGCTGGCGCTGAATGTGGGCGGGCTGGATTTACGTTTTTTCCTGCATAACTGGCATCATGCTATCGCTACAACTGTGGTGATTGGTGAAAGAACCATGCGTTCGATTCAGTTTTATGACGAATACGGCATGAGTATTGAAAAAGTTTTCATGCGTGATGAAACTAAACTGGACGCATGGCAGGCTCTGATTGATGAATTCGCAACCAGTGGCAAACCGGAATTTCTGCCGGCACCGGAAATTAATGTAACGATACCGGAACCATTGTCACCAGAGCGCGAGCAGGCCTTTCAGGAGCGCTGGAATGAGCTGAAAGATGTACATCATTTTGGTGGTTTGCTGGAGACTTTTAAAATTGACCGCCAGCAGTCTTACCGTCATGCACCGGCAGGCAGCACTAAGCAGGTCGATCGCAGTGTATGGGAAGAAGTTCTGCAGTATGTTCAGGCAAATAATCTGGAAATTATGGTATTTGTCGGTAATCGTGGTTTAGTGCAGATTCAGACTGGTAAACTACACAATGTAGTGCGCTCACATGGCTATCTGAATGTACTGGATGCCAAAGTACCGGAAGAAGGCTTTGATTTGCATCTGCGCGATAGTGATATTGTGGAAACCTGGGTGGTACGTCGTCCGATCAGTGAAGGTTATGTTACTTGTATAGAAGGTTTCGACAAAAATCGTCAAACTGTGGTGCAAATTTTTGGTCGCCGTGAAGAAGGTAATGATGAAATGCAATCATGGCATCAGCTGATGGATGGCTTGTTAGCAGGCTAAGTAGCCGGGGCAGATATGCATTTTGTAGTTATGGTGAAATCATAAATTACTAGGAATATGGATATCTGCCATTGTAATATGAGTAATTAAAGGGTGGATTATGAAAAAATTACTGTTGGCAGCGGCTATGTGCGCTGCTTTTCCATTTGCGTTTGCTGCTCGTATTGTTACGCTGACGCCTGATGTGGCAGATATTGTGGTGGAGTTGGGTAGTGCTAAAGAAGTAGTAGGGCGCGAGATGGCTTCTACTAATCCGGCTTTAAAAAATGTGCCCAGTATAGGCTTGTTTCACGGTTTAAGTGTAGAGCCGATTGCGGCCAGAAAACCAACTCTTGTTCTGGGTTCGTGGATGGCTCAGCCAACCAGTATTTACGCCAATCTGAACCGGGTAGGTGTTAAAGCAGTGAATGTTGCGCCAAAGGATGATATTAATGGCTATGCGGCCGGTATTCGCCAGATTGGGCAGCTTATTGGTAAGAGTAAAGAAGCCAATGCATTGGCAGATCGCTGGCTCAGTCAGGTGAAACAGATGCCGAAAACCGGTAAGCGCTATCTGATTAGCTATGATGGTCGTTATGTTTCCGGTCGGGGTACTGCTGCGGATGAACTCATCAGGCGGGCTGGTGGTATTAATGCAGCCGCTGCTATTGAAGGTATGAAACCGATGTCACGCGAGGCATGGCTGGCCGCGAAACCGGATATCATTCTGATTGCCGAACGTAACCAAAAACTGACAGGCGGCGTGCAGGGTTTGATTAAACGGCCGGAAATTGCTGCTTCTCCAGCCGCAAAACAACAGAAAATCTATTTTATGCCGTCAAATGATATTTTTCGTTATGGCCTGAATACTCCGCAGGTTATTCCTAAACTTTATAAACTGGCACAATAATTATGACGCAAGTGCAGCAAACGGCCGGTACGCCTGATCACAATAGGGTGAAAAGTGCGTTCTGGCCTAAACTGGTTTGGTTTATCGCCGCTATATTATTCAGTTTACTGTTGAGCTGGTTTTGTCTGGGACTGGGTATGGGTGGCTGGCAATGGCCGCAATCCATGGATGAGATAACACTAGGTATCCGGCTGCCGCGAGTACTGGTAGCGCTGATAGTGGGTGCCGCACTGGCTGCTTCCGGTGCTGCATTGCAGGCATTATTTGATAATCCGCTGGCGGATCCGAGCTTGATAGGTACCTCCGGTGGTGCCGCACTGGGGGTTATTGCCGTTCTGGCTGGTGGCTGGGGTGCTGTAACAGTACCAATGGCTGCGTTTCTGGGGGCTTTGCTGGTATGTGTTCTGATTCTGACGGTACATCGTCTACTAGGCGGAGGAACATTAGGGCTACTGGTGATGGGTTTTGTTATCAGTGCCTTTTGTGGTGCATTGGTAAGCATGATTCTGTTTATGTCGGATGATATGGTTTTACGCAGTGCAACTAGCTGGCTGGCTGGCAGTCTGGCTGAATCCGGTTTTACTTCACCATGGTATGCGCTGGTAGTAATGCTGCTGGGATTGTGTGTTCTGGTGGCAGTGGGCAGGCGACTGGATATTCTGATGCTGGGAGAAGAAACAGCCATTAGTATGGGTGTTGCTGTCGGGAGTACCCGGATATGGGCAGTGATAGGCTCTGCTCTGTTAACCGGAGCAGCGGTATCAATGGCCGGTATTATTGGTTTTCTGGGTATGATGGTACCGAATGTGGTTGCCCGTAATCGCGGCGGCAGTCGGCGTAAAATTATTCTGTTGTCTGCCTGGCTGGGAGCAATATTTTTGCTGCTGGTAGACAGTGTATCGCGCTGGCTGAGTTATCCGGTTGATTTACCTGTAGGTATCGTAATTTCTTTACTTGGCGGACCATTTTTCCTGTGGTTGTTTTTACAACCATTGCGTCGCTAGGATCTGGATATGGAAAATTTATTTACCATTCGCAATGTACATGTACAACCACGTGGCCGTTGTATTTTATCGGTACCACAACTTGATTTACCGGCCAATCAGCATATCAGCATTATCGGGCCGAATGGCGCCGGTAAGTCAACCTTACTGCGTGCACTGTTAGGCCTGCATGGTGCCGGTGTCAAATTATTTGGAGAACCGGTTGACAATAGTTTAAAGCGCCGGCAGATTGCATGGGTGGGTCAGCACGGACAATATAATTTGCCGCTTACGGTAGTTGAGTATGTGCAGCTTGGTTGCTCTCCTCAGGGTGGCTGGTTTAAGAAAGCCCGGGCACCCGCAGCAAAGCTCCAGCAGTTACTTGATGTTTTCGACTTATGCTCACTGGCACAGCAACGCATAGGCAGTTTATCTGGAGGTGAACAGCAGCGTGCTAATGTGGTACGTGCGCTGCTTCAGAATGCACCATTACTACTGCTTGATGAACCATGTAATCATCTGGATATTCGTCATCAGCACCAACTGATGCATTATCTGCATGAGCATCACGCTGATTTTTCTGTTGTTATGGTACTGCATGATTTAACTATGGCAGCAAATCATTCTGATTTTATTGTATTAATGAATGAAGGACAGATAGTTGCTTCAGGAACACCTCAGGATGTTATGCAATCTGCTTTGCTGAGTGAAGTATATCAATGGCCCATCCGGCGTATTGAAGAGGATGGTAAACTGTTTTTTCGTATGAATCATCATGCGTTGCATTCGGCTGCCGCATAATATCGCAGTGAATCTTCATGGTTAGTATCAGCACGGTTCATGTTGAATCAGAGATAAAATACCAATAATAACTTGGTATTTGTCTGCTATGTGTTCTGGTATTTGCAGTAAGTACCTGATTGCCGGCAGATGAAAGTGTTAAAAAATTCCGGTATAGTGTGTATGACACAATTATCTATTACCTTTAAATCAGGAACTTTATATATGCAAAACGCCATACGTAATTTTTTATTTGGTTCTGTGGTTGCGGTGGCGTTAGCTGCCTGTGGTGGTGAATCTGCCTCAGGTACTGCTTCCGGCTCCGGTGAGAGTACAGGTCAAAAGGTAGTAATGGGGCTGGATGACAGCTTTCCGCCTATGGGCTTTCGTAATGAAAAAAATGAGTTGGTTGGTTTCGATATTGATATGGCTCGTGAAGCAGCCAAGCGTGCCGGTCTGAATGTTGAGCTTAAGCCAATCGACTGGAGTGCCAAAGAATCGGAGCTTAACAGTAAACGTGTTGATATGCTGTGGAACGGATTAACCATTACTCCACAGCGGCAGCAGCAATTATTATTATCCAAACCGTATATGGACAATCATCAGATTATTGTTGTCCGTCCCGATAGCGGAATTAATACTAAAGCTGATCTGAATGGTAAAATTGTGGCGGTTCAGGATGGCAGTAGTGCTGTTGATGCAGTAGAAGCTGATCAGAATACAGCCAAATCATTCAAAGAATTGAAGAAATATGCAGATAATGTGACAGCATTAATGGATGTATCCGCCAAACGTGTAGATGCACTGGTTGTAGATGAAGTGGTCGGTCGCTATTATGTTTCAAAAAAACCTAATGAATATAAAGTATTAGGTGATAATTTTGGTACGGAACAATATGCTGTTGCCTTCCGTAAAGATGATCAGGCTCTGGAGCAAAAAATTCAAGGGGCTCTGGATAGTATGAAAGCAGACGGTACATCTGCTAAAATTGCTACAAAATGGTTCGGTAAAGACATCATTAAATAAATGTTGTTTTACTTTGGAATCAACGCTGCCTGAATAGAATTTATTCAGGCAGCGTTATTGTTGTTTTAAGGAATACACATGAATTATGTGTTAAATATGCTGCCTGAACTCTGGACAGGAGCAAAAATTACTCTGAGCCTGTTTGCCATTACTCTATTACTGTCTATTCCGTTAGGGTTGGTATTGGCATTATTGCGCCTTTCCGGAATCAGGGCGCTGGATTATATTGTTAATTTTTATATCTGGGTGATGCGCGGCACACCTTTGATGCTACAGATTTTCTTTATTTACTTTGCTTTACCGGCAGTTAATATTTTACTGCCGGCATATACTACAGCGGTAGTAGCGTTTGTGCTTAACTATGCTGCTTATTTTGCAGAGATTTTCCGTGCCGGAATTCAGGGGGTAGGTAAGGGACAGTATGAAGCAGCAAAGACATTAGGGATGAGCTACGGCCAAACCATGCGTCGTATTGTTTTACCACAAATGTGGAAAAAAATTCTGCCGCCGTTAAGCAATGAAACGATAACACTGGTTAAAGATACATCGTTGGTATATGTGCTGGCATTACAGGATGTAATGCGGGTAACTTATCAGTTGGTACAGCGTGAATTTAATCTGATGCCGTTTTTTGTGGCGGCTGCATTCTACCTGATTATGACTCTGATTCTGACCTGGGGCTTCCAGAAAATGGAGAAACGCTATGCACGCTACGACGACTGATTTAATGATAGATGCTCGCGGTATTTATAAGGCTTTTGGTAATACTGAAGTACTCAAAGGTGTAGATATTCAGGTAGCACGCTCAGAAGTAGTTGCCATTATCGGTTCTTCCGGTTCAGGCAAATCTACATTACTGCGTTGTCTGAATTATCTGGAAAAGATAGATGCGGGCAGTATTGCCATTGAAAATGATTTTCTGGTACAGAACAATATCCACAATCGTGCCCATTATGTATCTGAAGGTCTGATAAAAAAAATCTGTACTCGGATGGGTATGGTTTTTCAGCAGTTCAATCTGTTTCCGCACATGACCGTATTACAAAATATCATTGAAGCACCAATAACTGTGAAAAAAATGAAGCGTGATGAGATTGTTCCGCTGGCACAGGAGTTGTTGCGCAAGGTTGGTCTGGCTAATAAACAGGATTATTACCCGTCTCAATTATCCGGCGGACAAAAACAGCGGGTTGCTATTGCCCGTGCACTGGCTATGCAGCCGCAAATTATGCTGTTTGATGAACCTACTTCAGCTCTTGATCCTGAATTAACCGGCGAAGTATTGAAAACGATGCAGCAACTGGCTGAAGACAGAATGACTATGGTTGTGGTCACTCATGAAATGGGTTTTGCGCGTGAGGTGGCCGATAAGGTGCTGTTTATGGATAAAGGTGTGATTGTTGAGGCTGGTGAAGCCGGCAGCTTTTTTGCTAATCCTCAGCATGCACGAACACAGGCGTTTTTGAGCTCGATGCTGAAGTGAAAATATTTTATAGATGTTAATTTATTGAATATATATAAAATCGTTATATACAAAGCCGTCAGAACAACAGTATGTCTGACGGCTTTTAGAAAATACAGTTTATTCTGTATCAGCAGCTTTAGCTACAGTTACCATAGCAGGGCGTAATACACGGTCGGACAGGGTATAACCTTTTTTCATTACCGAAACTACTGTATTGGGTTCTTGTTCACTTTCTACACTTTGCAAGGCCTGATGACGGTGCGGATCAAGTTTGTCACCGGCTTTAGGATCGATCTCTTTAATATTAGACTGATCGAAAGCTTTTTGTAATTCGGTCAGCGTCATTTGTACGCCCATTTTCAGTGCGTCAAAGTTACCGCTTTGATCTTGCAGGGCCATTTCCAGATAATCTTTAACTGGCAACATAGCACTGGCAAATTTCTGTCCTGCAAATTTGTGTGCGCTTTCCAGTTCATCCTGATGACGTCTGCGCAGATTTTGTTCATTGGCGAGTGAACGTAACTGTTCGTCTTTGAGTTGCCCTTCAAGTTCGCTAACACGTTCCTGTAACTCTTCTATGGTAGCTTCAGGAGCAACGATTGGTTCTGTGGTTTCGGTATTATCGTTAACCTGTGTTTCGTTTTCGGTATTGTTTTCCGGTTGCATATTTTTTCCTCTGCAAAAGGGTAAGTTATATGATTAAATTGGGTCGTTGTATATCGATTTCAAGCGACTGTAACAGATTTATAATCACTTTTACTTATTAATTTTAATGCACTGATTTTTATAAAAATTAAATATGTTTATATATCAGTATCCAAGTATTTTATTTTGGATATAAAAGTATATATTTCATTGGAAAAATTCAAGTTATATGTACTGGTGATGAGCGGACAGAATGGAAATACTGTCCACAAAAGAGGATGATATCTAGCCGGTATTACGTAACCCTTGTGCAATACCATTAATTGTCAGATGGATGAGCTGGAGTATCTCACTATTATCCGGCTGCTGGCGTAATTGTTGCAGCAGATGTATCTGCAACCAGTTCAGTGCATTCAGATAAGGAATACGCAAGGCCAGAGAACGTGCCAGAGTGCGGTTATCACTCAGATAATGCTGACGTTGCAAAATATTAAGCAAAGCCTGCCGGCTGCGTTCAAACTCTTCAGAAAGCATGGTGTAAATGGTTCTGGCAGCTTGCTGATCACTGGCAAGATCTACATAAGCCTCAGCAATAGTGAGATCGGCTTTGGCCATGACCTGATCCATGTTGGAAAGCATGGTTTGAAAAAACGGACTGTTTTTAACCTGCTGCTGTAATCGTTGCAGATTGGTGCTGTCCTGTTCAATCAGTTCCGCTACTGCACTACCGAAACCGTACCAGGCCGGCAGCATCAGGCGGTTCTGGGTCCATGAGAATACCCATGGTATGGCGCGTAAGTCCTGAATTTTAGCCAGTGTTTTCCGGCTGGCGGGGCGGCTGCCAATATTCAGGCTCGCAATTTCCTGAATCGGGCTGGTTTGCAGAAAATAATCAATAAATCCCGCGAAGGTAATTAATTGCCGGTAATGTGTGAATGCGCTGGCAGACAATGCATTCATCAGTTCGCTGTCAGGCTCACTGTTGTGCATGGGTAAAACAGTAGCTTCAAGAGTAGCAGCAATGAGTGCTTCAAGATTACGTTCTGCATTGGTCGGATCAGCATATTTGGCGGTAATAACTTCTCCTTGTTCAGTAATGCGTATTTGTCCGGCTACGCTGCCAGCCGGCTGTGCCATGATTGCGTCGAATGAAGGTCCGCCACCGCGACCGACACTGCCACCGCGGCCATGAAACAGGCGCAGACGGATATGGTGCTGACCAAACAGTTGTACCAGTCTCGACTCAGCCTGATAAAGTGACCACTGGCTGGTTACATAACCACCATCTTTATTACTGTCGGAGTAGCCCAGCATAATTTCCTGCAGGTTATCACGACTACGCAAAAAAGCACGATACCAGGGCAGATTAAACAATTTATCCATAATACTGATGCAATTATGCAAGGCATCAATGGTCTCAAACAGAGGAACAATATTAATCCGGCTGGTCGGTTTCTCATTACTGATGCTGAGTAAACCGGTTTCTTTCAGCAATAACGCTACCACCAATATATCGCTAACGGTTTCGGCGTTAGAAATAATGCACTGATTGATAGCGCTTTCACCATAGTTATTTTTAATATTCGCCGCAGTCTGGAATATAGCCAGCTCACGCATGGTGTGCGGACTATACTGAATATAAGGGCTGTATAGCGGGCGCTGGGTGCTTAATTCACGTAACAGAACGCGCTGTTTGGCTGCTTCACTTAATGTCTCAAATGTTTCAAGACCGGCGTGTGTAAACAGCTCGGCTACAACTTCGGCATGTTTGGCTGCATGCTGACGCAAGTCGATGGACATCAGATGAAAACCGAACAGGGAAACAGAACGAATCAGGTCCGCCAGTTTGCCTTGTGTGAGCAGGGCACTGCCATTTTGTTGTAAAGAGCTGGCTATATTATTAAGCTCCTGCAAAAGTTCCGCCGGTTGTTTATATGGAGGCAGACCATGATGCTGGTTGTGTGGAGCAATATTCAGTTGCCGTGAGGTGGCATTCAGGCGTGCCTGTATATAGGTAAGAGCACGGCGGTATGGTTCTTCGCTATGAGCCGTTGCGGTGTCCGGTGACTGCTCGGCCATATGATACACGCTGCTGTCAATCTGAACGCGACGAGAAGAAAGCGGCAGCAGCTGGTGCAGCTCATCCAGACATTGATGATAATGCTTTAACAAAGTATCACCCTGAAAGATGAAAGCTTCCTGTAAAGTATCTGCATTAACATACGGATTACCGTCACGATCTCCGCCAACCCAGCCACCGATACTGAGTACATCAGGAAGAGTTATTTGCGGATATGCGCTGGTGAGCTGCTGTTGCAGTTTGCGGTAAAGAGCTGGTACCGCTTTAAAAAAACTTAATGGAAAATAGGTAACGCTATTATAAATTTCATCACTTACGCTGATTTTGAAATGGCGTGTTTCATCAGTCTGCCATAAAGCCAGCAGAATAGCTTCAGCCTGTTGCTTTAGCTGTTCGTTATAGTGATGATCAGAATGGTCATATTCACTGAGAATAGTGCGGATATGACGCTGAAAGCACAGAATGCACTGGCGCTGTACTTCAGTCGGATGAGCGGTTAGCACTGCACTGATACTGGTTTGCTGCAAAATCTGTTCCAGTTGCGCAGCACTAATCTGCTGTTGCTGAATTTGGTTGATAACATGAGTAAAACTGGTGCGTCCGGGATGCTGTCTGTCATTTTCATATGCCTGTCGCCGCCGTTCATGGTGGGCATCTTCGGCAATATTCAGTACTTGTGCAAACAGGCTGCATGCACGAATCAAATCTTGCTGTTGTTGTAAATCCAGGGTAGGCACCACCTGTTGAATGATGGTTTGTGGCTGATTACCACTGAGGAGCTGGCGCAATACAGTTTGTACAGTAGCTGTGGTTTCATTTTGCAGGACGTTAAATAGTGCTTCAGTCAGGAATTTGATATCTGCCGACAAGGGCGCATCTTTACGCTCGTCCAGAAGTGATGTTGGCATTGTGTTCTCGCTTTTGCAGACTTGTGTTTATGTTGAATAACCTGTGTCCATGATATTACGTGGTGATGGTACGGGCAATACTACTGATTTGATAAGAGTTATAACCTCAGCTTCTTAGGTTACAAAAATATATTCTTTCTCAATCACCCAAACAGCCTTTTATATTGTTGGCTGATTCTGATTTAACGGAATGATTGAATTTATTTTTACATTCTGTTTTTTTTGACTTGTTAATTCATTTTCTTGTTGTGGTTGGTATTTTGCGCTTGGAACATAGCCCGAACAGGATGCTTCCAATGTGTGCCGGTGTGTCTGATACAGCTACCGGTATTGTTTGTGCCTGCCAGGTCTGTGGGAGAGAAGGTTATGCTGTTTTTAAAACAGCCATCTGTACTGCCCGGTTTTTCGCTTAGTCTCGGCATAAGTGTGTTATCGCTGTCAGTACTGGTGCTGTTGCCATTTACGATGCTGGTATGGACTGTTACTGATCTGGGCTGGCATGGTTTTATACAAGTCATTTCTGAACCAAGGACACTTGCTGCGGTATGGCTGACTTTGAAAATGTCTTTACTGGCAATGCTGGCCAGTGTGCTGCTGGGAACTTTGGTGGCATGGGTATTGGTACGTTACCACTTCTGGGGTAAGGATCTGGTTAATGCATTGGTGGATTTGCCGTTTGCTTTACCTACTGCAGTAACAGGGGTGGCTTTGGCTACCTTATATGCACCTACAGGGTGGATAGGTGCGTTATTAACCCGGTTTGGATTGCAGATAGCATTTACACCGGCAGGTATCTGGCTGGCATTGTTGCTGGTAAGCCTGCCATTCGTCGTACGCGCAGTACAGCCAGTGCTGGCAGAATTATCAGGAGAATATGAAGAAGCTGCGGCTATTCTGGGCGCTTCCAGATTAACCATTGTATTCAGGGTACTGCTGCCGGAAGTTTTGCCGGCACTGGTAATGGGGGCAGGTATGGCTTTTGCACGCGCTACCGGAGAATACGGTTCCGTAATTTTTATTGCCGGTAATGTGCCATTTAAATCAGAAATTCTGCCGCTGATTATTGTCAGTAAATTTGAATTATTTGATTTGCCTGCAGCGGCAGCAGTCGCATTATTTATGCTAATAATTTCCTTTACCATTTTGTTTATGCTGAATTTGTGGCAATGGCGTCTGAGCCGGCGTATGCAGGGGCGATACTGATGAGCACAGTTAAAACCAATGAGTTGCTTACCGAGCCGCGCTGGCTGCGCTACTTGCTGATAAGCATAACGCTGCTGTGTCTAGGTTTGCTGTTACTTTTGCCGCTGTTATCGGTATTCAGTTTTGCGTTGGCAAAGGGCTGGCAATTGTATCTGGCTGCTTTGACTGATGAAGAGGCACTCTCTGCCATTCGTTTATCCTTGCTGATTACTGTTATTGTTGTGCCAGTGAATGTGATACTAGGTGTGGCAATGGCCTGGTTGTTAACCCATTTTTCATTTCGTGGTAAACAGTTATGGACAACCTTGCTGGATCTGCCATTTGCAGTCTCACCGGTCGTGGCGGGTCTGATGTTTGTTTTACTCTTCGGTAGTGACAGCTGGTTCGGTGGCTGGATGGAAACACATGGAATACAGATTATTTTTGCAGTACCGGGTATGGTGCTGGCGACTCTGTTTGTTACTTTCCCTTTTGTGGCGCGTGAGCTCATCCCTTTAATGCAGGCTCAGGGAAGTAGTGAAGAACAGGCTGCACTGATACTGGGTGCCAGTGGCTGGCAAATGTTCTGGCGTGTCACATTACCCAATCTGAAATGGGCTCTGGTTTACGGCATTATTCTGACTAATGCCCGTGCAATGGGTGAATTCGGGGCTGTCAGCATGGTTTCAGGCCATATCCGCGGTGAAACCAATACAATGCCTTTACTGGTAGAGATGATGTATAACGAATACAACATGGTAGGGGCATTTGCTGTTTCCAGTTTACTGGCCTTGCTGGCTTTATGCACGCTGGTATTACAGAAGTATCTCGACTGGCGGCAGACACGTTTGTTCAAAGATGCACGGCGCGAGCAGATTGCAGTAAGCGACTGAATAAGTAAAGTACCGTGCTGGGTAGCGATTATGAGTATTCGTATTAAACAATTAAATAAATATTATGGTGATTATCATGCCTTGCAGAATATTAATCTGCAGGTACCAACCGGTTCACTGACGGCATTGCTTGGTCCGTCCGGTTGTGGAAAAACCACCTTGTTACGCATCATTGCCGGGCTGGAACGCGCAGATTCAGGTGAGCTGTTTTTTGCTGATGATGAGGTCAGTAATCTGCATGTGCGTGAGCGCCGGGTCGGATTTATGTTTCAGCACTATGCCTTATTCAGACATATGACCGTATTTGATAATGTGGCTTTTGGTTTACAGGTACTGCCTAAACGCATTCGCCCGAATAAAGCAGAAATAGCTGCCCGGGTGCATGAATTATTACAACTGGTGCAGCTTGACTGGCTGGCTAAAGTATATCCGCAGCAACTATCCGGAGGTCAGCGCCAGCGTATTGCTCTGGCACGTGCTCTGGCTACAAGACCAAAGCTGCTGCTGCTGGATGAGCCGTTTGGTGCACTGGATGCCAAGGTGCGCAAGGAATTACGCCAGTGGCTGCTGGAAATTCATCATCAGCTGGGGATTACCAGTGTACTGGTTACACATGATCAGGAAGAGGCGCTGGAAATGGCCGACCAGATAGTAGTGATGAATCAGGGAAAAGTTGAGCAAAGCGGAGCTGCCTCATCTTTGTATGATAATCCTGAAAATGTATTTGTTACCGAGTTTCTGGGTGAGGTTAATGTATTTGAAGATGCCTGTATTGAACACGGACAATTGTGTCTGGGGCATTATCATGAACCTATTACCACAGGAGAAAAAGCCCGTCAGAATGTAGCTGTTTATATCCGGCCTCAGGAAGTACAGGTATTAACTCATATTCAGGATAATGTAATTGCCAGTGCATGCGTAGAAAAAATACATGCTATCGGTGCACAAATAAGGTTATGGTTGCGCCGGGAGGATAATAATCAGCGTATACAGGTATGGCTGTCGCCGGCCGAGTTTCGTACGCTGTCATTGCAGCCGGCTCAGACAGTATGGTTCAGACCTCAGCGGTTGACTATGTTCAGATTGCCGGAGATGGTGGATTACGTGATTTAGTTAGATTAATTTTATTCGGAAAGCCTTTAAATAATTAAATTAGAATAAAATCTGCCTCGGTTATATATGTGTTTTTATTTATATAATTTCAAATATTTTAAGTTAGTAAATATTAATCGTAGGTATTTTTTATCTGCAGAAAAAAGATTAATTAAATGGCAGCTAAGCTATCAATACCAATAAAGATATAATTCAAAAAAATTATCACAATCAATATTGAATAAATAAAAAAACGACTACCGAAATGATATTCGGTAGCCGCTTTAATTAAATCATCTATGATTTAAGTGCCCCAATAGGCAGCAAAATTATTTTTCTGAACAAATTGTTGTATCTGATCCGGCATGCCGGAAAGAGAACTATCATGTCTGGCGGTAAAACCGGACATAGCTGAAGCCAGTTGCTGAGCCTGAGTGGCTACAGCCGGACTTTCATTTGCTACAGGAGTAGAATTTCTGGTCAATAAATCACGGTTAAGTAAACTTTTTGAAGTTAGACCATAGCCGGATTTACCGGTTTGGGCAGACAAGTAATTTCCTTTAATAATATCTTGATAGCTGATGGTTTTATCATCAAATATAAAGTTGAAAGAATGGGCTCGTGCACTAGAATCAAAGTATCTACTCAAAGTTACAGAATCATTAGTACCATATGCCCGCACGATCAGATCATAACCAGAACGGCTAAATACAGCATTGGTAAGATTTGTTCCCTCAAAAACAATATCATTATATTCACTGGATATATCATTCCCCCTATCATCGATAATATCCTGTCCGTGACCCCGCTGAAACAGATAACGATCTTTTTCATACATACCACCATCCAGATAATCGTTACCGGCACCGCCATTCAGTATATCAAAGCCACTGCCTCCATGTAGGTTATCATCACCATCACCGCCATTCAGAATATCATTTCCGTCTTTACCATTTAGAATATCATTTCCATCATCACCATTCAAAATATCATCTTTGTCTTGACCATATAGCTTGTCATTACCATAACCGCCACTGATAATGTTTTTGCCCTCCCAACCATTAATTGTGTCATTACTGCTATCACCATAGGTAATATAGGTATAATAATTCTGAAAATCTTGATAGGTGATAATTCTATCTTCAAAAATGAATTTATAAGCTTTGGCCGGTTTATAAGTGCCATTATAGAAATAATCATTAATAGTGACAGAATCATTTGAACCGTAAGCATGAATAATCAGATTTTCGCCAGAGCTGGTAAATACGGCATCAGCAAAATTAGCACCTTGGAAAACGACTTCATTAACATCATCGAAGGGAAAGTTATCATTAATAGTGTCTTGTCCGTGTCCGCGCTGAAATAAATAACGATCTACGGAAGCACCTCCATCAAGAAAATCATTACCGGCACCACCATTAAGGGTGTCACTGCCGCCGTTACCATACAAACTATCATTGCCATCACCGCCATTCAGAACATCATCCTTATCTGCTCCGTTCAGAATGTCATTACCGGCACCGCCATTCAGAATATTTTTACTGTCTCTCCAGCCTTTGATTGTGTTATCAGTATCATCACCATCTGCAGTAAAAGTGAAATTATTTTTGATATATTGATAATCAATGGATTTATCGTTAAAAATAAAATTGAACGCATTAGTAAAATTATTAGTAAAATAATCAGTCAGGGTAACAGAATCCTCAGTTCTATAGGCACGGATAATCAAATCTTTGCCCGAACGGATAAAAACTGCATCGGCAAAATTGGCACCTTCAAAAACGATATCATCAACCTCATTTAAATATTCAGTACGTCCAGTATCATTGATAGTGTCCTGTCCGTGTCCGCGCTGAAACAGATAACGGTCTTTTTCTCTGTCACCTCCGTTCAGGATATCATTACCGGCGCCACCATTCAGTATGTCATAACCACTATTGCCCCATAAGGTATCATTGCCGTTACCGCCATTCAGGATATCATTGCCGTCTCCGCCCCATAAAATATCGTTGCCATCATTTCCGTTCAGAGTATCATTGCCACTTTGCCCGTAGAGAGTATCATTACCCACACCTCCGTTCAGAATATCGTCACCATTGGTACCCGTTATTGTTTTATTAATAATCTCCGTGGGCGTAAAAGTGTAATTATTTTTAAGATATTCATAATCGATAGTTTTATCTGTAAAAATAAAATTATAAGATTGTGGATTAGTAAAATAATCAGTTATGGTGACAGAGTCATTGGAGTGATAGGCATGTATGATTAAATCGTTTCCGGAACGGGTAAAAGAGGCATCATTAGAATAGGCATCTTCAAAAATAACGTCATTAGCATATACTGGCTGGTTACCATTGTATCCTTCAATGATAATATCCTGTCCGTGACCATACTGAAACAGGTAAGTGTCTTTTTCATTATAACCACCGTTTAGGATGTCATTGCCTGTACCTCCGATCAGAACATCAGAACCTCTACCGCCATATAATTTGTCATTGCCATCACCACCATTAAGTATATCGTCACCATCTGCTCCGTTGAGTTCGTCATCGCCATCATCTCCATTCAGAACATCATCTTTGTTTTGCCCATATAAAAAATCATTACCGCCACCGCCGCTAAGAATATTTTTACCATCCCAGCCATAAATATTGTTATTGGTATTATCACCAATAACAGTAAAAGAGTAATCGTTATTAACAAGGTCGGAATACGTAATTACTTTGTCATTAAAAATAAAATTATAAGCATGGCTATTACTATTAGGATAAAGATAACCATTTTTGTAAAAATAATTATTTATAGTAACAGAGTCATCGCTACCATAGGCATGGATAACCAGATTATCACCAGAGCGGATAAATACTGCATTTGCAAAATTTGCTCCCTCGAATATAACGTCATTCACTTCTACAGATTCATTGATATAATAACTTTCTTGGATGATATCCTGTCCGTGTCCGCGCTGAAACACATAAGTGTCTTTTTCATTGTAGCCACCATCAAGAATATCATTGCCGGCACCGCCATTGAGGATATCAGAACCATGACCACCATCTAATCTATCGTTACCAGCACCACCATTAAGAGTGTCGTTACCATCTTGGCCGTTTAAATAGTCATCGCCGTCATCGCCGTTTAAAATATCATCTTGTTTATTTCCATATATAACATCATTACCGGCACCGCCATAAAGAATATTTTTGCCTTCCCAGCCAGATAGGTAGTTTCTACGACTATCTCCTATGACAGTAAGGATATAATTATTTTCTATATACTGATAATTAACGGTTTTATCATTAAAAATAAAATTAAAAGCCTGATTATTGCTACCGAGAAAATAACCATTTATAGTAACAGAGTCATCAGAACCATAGGCATGGATAATCAAATCATCTCCATACTGGCTGAATGCAGCATTGGCTGAATAGGCTCCTTTAAAGATAAGATCATTACTGTTTGCTGTATCACTGGCAAAAACCCCTCGACCGATAATGTCTTGTCCGTGTCCTTTTTCGAACTGAAAAATGTCTTTTTGTCCGCCTCCTCCATAGAGTATGTCATTACCTGTCCCGCCGATAAGAATATCATTACTACCATCACCATATAATGTATCGTTGCCGGCACCACCATTCAGAATATTTTTGCCTTCCCAGCCTCTAATAATATTATTTTGATCATTGCCATTAGCAGTAAAGGTGTAATTATTTTTGAGATATTCATAAGTGATCGTTGTATCATCAAAGATAAAATTAAATGCGCGACTGTCTAACCTACTATCTATTTTACTATTTGCGCTACTGCCTAATATATAGTCAAAATAATCAATTAAGGTGACAGAATCATTTGAGCCATAAGCACTGATAATCAGATTATTGCCAGAGCGGGTAAAGACAGCATCCGCAGATTTCGCACCCTGAAAGACAAGGTCATTAATTGCAGAAGTCTGATTAGGTTTACTCATATCATTAATAATGTCCTGTCCGTGCCCTTTTTGGAACAGGTAACGATCTTTTTCAAAATCTCCGCCATTAAGAATATCATTACCGGCACCACCATTTAATGTGTCATAACCGTAGCCGCCATTAAGAATATCGTCACCGTTTTCTCCGTTGAGTTCGTCATTGCCATCGCCGCCATTCAGGATATCATCACCATTTCTACCCCACAGGACATCATTACCATTACCTCCGTTCATAATATCCTTACCTACCCAGCCGATAAGGGTATTGTCACCGGCATCACCATTGGATGTAATACCATAATCGGTTTTGAGATTTTCGTAAGTGATGGTTTTATCATCAAAGATAAAGTTAAAGGCACGGCTGCTTTTATTCAAATCAAAATAATCCGGCAAAGTAACGGAATCAGTAGTGCCGTAGGCACGAATAATCAGATCATTACCGGCACGGGTAAATAGGGCATTTACTGAATTGGCACCCTGAAAGACCAGATCATTGCGTTTCTGTTGCCAGTAAGAAATGGCGTAATCATCCCCTTTATCATTGATAATATCCTGCCCATGTCCCCGCTGGAAGATATACTGATCTTTTTCGTAATCGCCGCCATTGAGAATATCGTTACCATAGCCACCATTGAGAATATCAAAACCAGTGCCGCCAGTTATCGTATCATTGCCGTAACCGCCATTAAGCACATCATTACCGGCATCGCCGTAGAGAATATCATCTCCACTATCACCATTAAGAATATCGTTGCCATTACCTCCGCTCAGGGTATCGTTGCCGTAACCCCCATTGAGCTGGTCATTACCGGCATCGCCATAGAGAATATCCTCTCCATCATCGCCGTTGATAATATCGTCGCCATCAGCTCCATTCAGAGTATCATTACCGGTACCGCCATAAAGGGTGTCGTTACCATTACCACCATTTAAGATATCATTGCCGGCATCGCCGTAGAGAGTATCATCGCCGTCGTTGCCGTTAAGAGTATCGTTACCATTACCTCCATACAGTAGATCTTTACCCTGCCAGCCATTAATGATATTGTCATTATTATCACCGTTTACACTAAAGGTATAATCACTCTTCAGATTTTCGTAGGTTATCGTTTTATCATTGAAAATGAAGTTAAAAGCGCGGCTGTTTTTATTATAGTCAAAATAATCATTTAAGATAATAGAGTCTCTGGAGTTATTAGTGTAAATAATCAAATTATTACCGGAGCGTTTAAATAATGCCTCAGCGGAATTGATATTTTCAAAAACAATATCATTGCGTTGTTGTTGCCAATAAGAGTCAGAACTATCATATCCCTGATCACTGATAGTATGTTGTCCGTGGCCGTTTCTGAATACGTATCTGTCTTTTACCCAGTCATTACCCTGAATAAGACCATTAGTGTTTGCTGAATTAGGACTTTCTGCAAAAGCTGCTGATTTCAGAGAGTTTATTTCAGTTCTTGGCTGGGAATTATTTTGCTGTCTGTATAAATTGTTTAAAGTTTCCATAATCCTGAATCTCCTTGATTAAAGTTTATATTCTTAAATAAAGTTTGCTGACTAGTCAGAATCAGCGCTAATTATGATGTTTAAGTTTTAATCATTATAAATCAAAGCTTTATGTATCATAATCTGAGGGTATATATACTCTGTATAACCGGTATAAAATTTGATTTATATCAAATAATCTATATTTTTTTTTAAAATAATATGATTTTTTATTATGTAAATATCTGTTTTTTATTAAAAATTATGCATAATTAATTTTATTTTTAATTTATTTAATATATTTATGAAATTTAAAATATGACAAATTGAATTTTAATTGCTTTGTAATGTATAAAAGGACATATCCGGATATATATGCGGATATGTCGGTGCGATTTACTGATGATTAGTGGTCGCTGACACGTTCAATAATTGCGCCCACACCGCCTAGCTTCTGTTCTATATTTTCATAGCCGCGATCAAGATGATAAATACGTTCAACAGTAGTTTCACCACTGGCTACCAGACCGGCAAGTACCAGACTGGCAGAAGCGCGTAAATCGGTAGCCATAACAGTTGTACCGGATAATTGTTCCACACCTTCCACAATGGCAGTATTACCTTCAGCGGATATCCGGGCACCCATGCGATTAAGTTCGGGTACATGCATAAAACGGTTTTCAAAAATGGTTTCTACTACTTTACTGTTACCGCTGGCAATACTATTCATTACCATAAACTGTGCTTGCATATCGGTAGGAAATGCCGGATAGGGGAGGGTGCGGATATCGATAGCTTTGGGACGCTGTTGCATGTCGATGCTGATCCAGTCTTCACCGGCTTCAATAATTGCGCCGGCTTCACTTAGTTTTTCCAGAATGGCCTGCATGGTTTTAGGTGCAGCATGTTTAAGAACGACTTTGCCGCCGGTCATAGCCACTGCACACAAAAAAGTTCCAGCTTCTATGCGGTCGGGAACGACACGGTGACTGCATCCGTGTAACTTTTCTACTCCGGTAATAGTAAGAGTCGGTGTACCTATTCCCTGAATATTGGCACCCATTTTAACCAGGCAATCAGCAAGATCGGTAACTTCCGGTTCCATGGCAGCATTTTCTAGAATAGTTGTTCCGTTTGCCAGAGTTGCTGCCATTAACAGATTTTCTGTACCGGTTACGGTAACCATATCCATAACAATATGTGCACCTTGCAGACGTTTTGCCCGGGCTTTGACATAACCATGCTCAATACTGATTTCTGCCCCCATGGCTTCAAGTCCTTTGAGGTGCTGGTCTACCGGTCTCGATCCGATGGCACAGCCTCCCGGCAGACTGACCTGAGCCTCACCAAAGTGTGCCAGTGTGGGACCCAGTACCAGAATAGATGCACGCATGGTTTTAACCAGATCATATGGTGCACAGGTATTATTGATACTGTTACAGTTTATTTCAAATTCCTGAATATTATCTGTAAGTACACGTGCTCCCATGCCTTGTAACAGTTTTTGGGTGGTTTTAACATCACGTAGCATGGGCACATTGGTCAGATGCAGGGTATCACGAGTCAGTAAGGAGGCACATAACAAAGGTAAAGCGGCATTTTTAGCGCCGGAAATAACAATTTCACCGTGTAATGCGCCGTTAGCACGGATTTTTAATTTTTCCATATGGATTCTCAATTATGGCAATAGTGTCTATTTGCCGGATTAATGCTGTTTGACAGCCCATTCGTCAGGAGTGGCGGCAGTGGTAATGGATAGTGCATGTAATTCATTACTTGCAATCTGCTGCGCCAGCCCGTCTTTAATCATACGATGGCGTGCCAGACGGTTTTTTCCGTTAAAGGCACTGGATACAATCCGGGCAAAGAAATGATGACCATCGCCCTCAACCTCAAGATATTCACAAGGCAGAAGGTTTGCAATCATGGTTTTAACTTCTTCTGGTGTTAACATAACGGGCTCCGGAATAGTTATTAGTAAGGCGGCTATTATAGCGTTTTGCTATGTCTAATTGCGTAATTTCCAGCCTGATTTCAGGATGCCGCAGACAAGAATACACAAAACGAAGGCAAAGCTGCCGACTACCGTTAGTGCAAGCCAGGGAGAGGAATCACTCTGGCCGAAAAAACCAAAACGGAAGCCGTCAATCATATAAAAAACCGGATTGAAATGGCTGAGTGAACGCCAGAATTCAGGCAGGCTGTTGATGGAATAGAATACACCGGACAGAAATGTTAAAGGCATGATAAGAAAGTTCTGAAAAGCGGCCAGCTGATCAAATTTTTCTGCAACAATGCCGGCAAGTAAGCCAAACATACCCATAATGGCACATCCGAGCAGTGCAAATGTTATGATCCAGCCGATATGATGTGGCATGGTTAATCCGAAAAAAGCTGTTACTGCTATGACTCCAATACCTACCATCAGTCCGCGCAGGATGGAAGCGCCGACATAAGCGCAAAAGAAAGCAATGGTACCCAATGGAGGCAACAGAATAAATATCAGATTACCGGTAATCCGTGACTGAATCAGGCTGGAAGATGAGTTGGCAAAAGCATTTTGCAGCATAGACATCATAGCCAGACCCGGTATCAGAAATACATTGTAACTGACTCCCGGTAATATATCAGGACGCCCCTGCATTACATGAGCAAATATCAGCTGATACAGCAAGGCGGTGAGGATAGGAGCAGATAAAGTTTGAAAACCTACTTTCCAGAATCGCAATACTTCTTTTTTAAAAAGGGTGTAGCAACCAATTGTACTCATTTTGTGCCTTTCGCATGGTCACTGGTCAGGCGCAGAAAGACGTTTTCCAGATCGTTTTCCAGAATATTCAGATTGATAACGTTAATTCTCTGAGTCTGCAGAATTTGTAATAAGGCTGTTAGCTGGTTGTAGTCAGCGAGTTTGAGCAGATAATGGTTATTATCATCTTCTTTAATCAGATAATGACGTAAATTATCCGGTAATGTTTGATCTGTAGTTAATGCCAGCCGTAATTCTGTTTCGGTATCCAGTAAGTTGCGTGTGCTGTCCAGTGCGACAATTTCACCATGTTTCAGCATGGCTATGCGATTACATAATGATTGTGCTTCTTCCAGATAATGTGTGGTTAGAATAATGGTATGACCGTCTGTATTCAGCCGGGTAATAAACTGCCACAGATTCTGACGTAATTCTACGTCTACTCCGGCTGTGGGTTCGTCCAGTACGATAACAGGCGGCCGGTGTACTAAAGCCAGAGCAACCATAACGCGGCGTTTCATCCCGCCAGACAGATTACGTGTGTTCGTGTCGGCTTTATCTGTCAGTCCGAGACCGGAGATAATTTCATCTATCCAGTCATCGTTATTGCGCAGACCAAAATAGCCGGACTGAAATTTCAGTGCTTCACGTACGTTAAAAAAAGGATCGAAAACCAGTTCCTGCGGAACGACACCCAGAAGTTTACGGGTAGTGTTTGCTTCCAGTTGTACATCATGACCACAAATGCTGATTTGTCCGGAAGTCAGGCGGCTTAGTCCGGCCATTGCGGAAATGAGAGTAGTTTTGCCGGCACCGTTAGGACCGAGTAAACCAAAAAATTCACCGGGCTGGACGCTAAAGCTGACACCTTTTAAAGCAGTAAAACCATTAGCATAGGTTTTTACTGCTTGTTTAATACAAAGAGCAGGGGAAGTCATAAAATTGAATATTTGTAAGGTTATAAGTGATATTTGCCGCTGTTTATCAATGCTTTGATGGTGTTATTTCTTCACTTAGCGGCTGATCTTCATCGGCTGGCAGATTATAATTTTCACTAGCCCATGCTCCCAGATCAATCATTTTGCAACGCTCTGAACAGAACGGACGAAAGCGATTGGACGGAGTCCAGTCAACATTTTTCCCGCATATCGGGCAAATAACAGTGGTGATTTTTTCAGTCATTATTTGATTACCGGATCAAAGCTGCACATGACCAGAGTAAATGGTATATCAGTATTTAAAACCTGGCCACGTGCCTGTTGTTGTGATGCCTGTAAAAAGCGAATATGGGTAAAATATTTATTAGCAGATACTTCTGGCAGTGCAGTGGCATTTTGGGAAACATTAATACCCAGTAGATGAATGTTCTGTCCAAGGCTGTTGTGCTGATAACTTCCGCTTGTTGCCAGACAGTCTACAGACAGACTGTTTTGACGGAGAATTTCCAGTAGCAGTTTGATGGCTTCATAAGTAGGTAACAGACTTTGGATCCACTGGCGTAACTGTAATTCACGTTCTGCCGGTTTTTTTTGTTGCCAGTAATAATAGGAAGGCAAATCATATGGGCTGGTACCGCCGGGTACGAACATGCGCTGCTTGATTGCCATCAGCCATTCATTTTCGCGCAAATGCTGTCCGAATTTTTGCTGAACACTTTGCAGATTTGTAATTGCAGTTTGTATATCTACCAGGACATTTTTACCTTCTTCACCACGTTGTCTGGCCAGACTTTTTTGTCGTTCCAGTTCTTGCAGAATATCCAGTTTCAATTCGGCACGTGCTGCTGCTTCCATGATTTCGAATAGTGAGAATAATGCACAATGATGTGCCCAGATTTCACTGCGTATCACTACTTCATGGAAGTGTTTGAACAGATGTGCTATGCGCAGGAAATTACGGACGCGCTCAGACAAAGGATGTTCGAAATGGATAATATCTGTCATAACTTGGCTGGTGTTAGAGCTTGATAGAAATGATGCAGCTGGATAACTTTCCGGTTAAGTTCCTCCCAGTTGCCATCGTTGATAATGATGTCATCGGCAATGGCTTTCCGGCTATTACTGTCAGCCTGCTGCGCCATGATAGCACGGATTGTTGATTCGTCCAGATTACTGCGCTGCCGAACTCTTTGAATACATATGTTAACCGGTGCTTCGATAATGAGTATACGTTGTACCAGTTGTTGAAATTCCGGTTTTTCTGCCAGTAAAGGAATTTCAATAATTCCAAAATGCTGATTCAAAACGATTTGCTGTTTTGCTTGCTGAAGACTTTGCAGAATTAACGGATGGAGAATATTTTCCAGCAGAATACGATTCTGTGAATCGGCAAACACCCAATTACGCAGTTTTGGCCGATCCAGACTGCCGTCAGTAAGAAATAGATTATTCCCGCACTGTCTACGGATTTCAGGTAACGCCAGACCACCAGGAGCAGTAAGCTGGTGTGCGATTTCATCTGCATTCAGTACTGGTATGCCCAGAGCAGTAAAACAGCTTGCTACGGCAGATTTTCCACTACCTATGCCACCGGACAGACCTATCCAGAACGTCATGTACTAAACCCGGAAAGACGCAGCCACCAGTGAATCAACTGATTAATCTGACTGTTTGTCATCCACACAATCCAGCCTGCAATGGCCAGTGCCGGACCAAAAGCCATAGGCTGGCTGCGGGCAACTCTGAGAACTAGTGAAGCAATAATACCGACAATTGCTGCCATAAATACAATTAAAGGCAATGCAGAAGCGCCCATCCACGCACCAAGGGCAGCCAGTAGTTTAAAATCACCATAACCCATACCATCTTTACCGGTTAGTAGTTTGAATAACCAGAAAAGTGACCACAAACTCAGATAGCCCGATACAGCACCCCAGACAGCAGAAGCTAAGGGAACAAATTCACAATACCAGTTAAACAGTAAACCCAGCCAGAGTAGAGGTAAGGTGATTTGGTCAGGCAACAGCTGGGTTTCGGCATCTATAAAAGTCAGTGCAATCAGTGCGGCAGTCAGTATCAGACCGCCCGCAGCAACAGGTGTGACATCATAACGCCAGACTACTGCAGCAAATGCAATACCGGTTAATAATTCTACACAAAAATAGCGCGGGCTGATGGATGCTGAACATGAAGCACAGCGTCCGCGTAGCAGTATATAACTGACAAGAGGTATATTCTGCCACCAGCGGATTTTATGCTGACAGTGCGGGCAGGCTGAATGCGGAACACAGAGATTAAAGCGACTGGTGTGTTCTGCAGGCAGTTGCAATGCCATTCGTGCTTCTGCCTGCCAGCTTCGTTCCATCATAATAGGTAAACGATAGATTACTACATTCAGAAAACTGCCAACAGCACATCCCGATATTAATGCAATGACGCTAAAAAACAGAGTATCAGTTAACATCAGGTATTAACCTACGGCATTACCGATATTAAATAGCGGTAAATACATGGCAACCAGAATTATCCCGACAATACCACCGAGTACAACCATAATAATCGGTTCCATCAATGAAGACAGTTGTGCAACGGCAGTATCTACATCTTCTTCATAGAATTCTGCGGCCTTATTGAGCATATCATCCAAAGAACCTGATTCTTCACCGATTGAAGCCATTTGCATCACCATGTTCGGAAACAACTCTGTTGCCTGCATGGCTGAGGTAAGAGAAATACCCTGATTAACTTTGGCACGGATTTCCTGAGTAGCTTCTTCATAGCGAATATTACCGGAGGCTCCGGCAACTGAATCAAGAACTTCTACCAATGGTACGCCTGCTGCAAATAGAGTTGCTGTTGTACGAGACCAGCGTGCAATGGTGGCTTTACGAACGATTTGGCCGAAAATAGGCATTTTTAACAGCATATAGTCAAAACGTTTTTTCAGATCATCTGAGTTCTGATACCACTTAAATAAGCCAATTGCGCCACCTATCAGTGCGATGATGACAAATACGCCGTAATGTACAAAGAAATCGGAAATATTCATCATGAACTGAGTCAAACCAGGTAATGGTACGCCCATACCCTCGTAAACTTTACCAAATGAAGGTAATACGAACATCATCATGACGATTACCAGTGCAATTGCAACAACTACAACTACAGCTGGGTAGGTTAATGCACTTTTAACTTTTTTCTTGATACCCTGAGTTTTTTCTTTATATACCGACAGCTTGTCAAGAATAGCCTCTAGTACACCACCGGCCTCACCCGCATGCACCAGATTACAGTAAAAATGATCGAAATATTTCGGATGTTTGGCAAAAGACTCTGCCAGAGATGTACCTTGCTCAACATCAGAGCGGATTTGCAACAGTAGCTGGGTCATTGCCGGGTTGGAATGGCCTTTGGCTGCAATATCGAAAGCCTGCATCATAGGCAGACCGGATTTCATCATGGTGGATAATTGCCGGGTAAAGACGGTAATATCTGCCTGACTGATTTTCTTTTGGCGCTGTTTTTTGACCTTAGCAATCTGTATTACACGAATTTGACGCCGGGTTAGCTTGGCGCGTGCATCAGCTTCGTCTTTCGCGACAACTTCTCCGCGTACAATCTGTTCAGTTTTAAGGTTTTTGCCTTCAAAACTGAAACTGGTACCGGAGGATTTGGTTTTGGATACTGCTACGGGTTTATTCATAGTGTTCTCTCACAGTATTGACTTAATTGTATAGGCGAACAATCAGTTTTAATCATTAGTGCTTGCAAGAATCTCGTCCAGAGACGTAATGCCTTCCATCACTTTCAGTAAACCGGCATGGCGTAAATCGACCAGACCTTCCTTGAGCGCCTGAGTGCTGATATCTACTTCATTACCATTATTCATGATAATACGTTGCATTTCATCACTGACCGGCATAACTTCATATACGCCGGCACGTCCTTTATAACCTTTGCCCTTACACCTTTCACAGCCGACCGGCCGGTAAAATGTCCATTCTTTGGCGAGATCTTCATCTGAAAAACCTGCTTTTTTCAGTGCAAATTCAGGCGGACGCTCTGCCGGTGCCTTGCAGGTACATAAACGCCGCACCAGACGCTGTGCCATAATCAGATTTACTGAGCTGGCAATATTAAACGGAGCAACGCCCATATTCAGCATACGGGATAATGTAGCAGGGGCATTATTGGTATGCAGAGTTGAAAATACCATATGGCCGGTTTGTGCAGCTTTAATGGCAATATCTGCGGTTTCCAAATCACGGATTTCCCCCACCATAATGATATCCGGATCCTGGCGCAGAAATGATTTTAACGCTGCAGCAAATGTCAGTCCTTGTTTATCATTAACATTTACCTGATTAATACCAGGCAGGTTAATTTCCGCAGGGTCTTCAGCAGTGGAAATGTTAACACTGTCGGTATTAAGAATATTAAGGCAGGTATACAGTGATACGGTTTTACCGGAACCGGTAGGGCCAGTAACCAGCACCATACCATATGGCCGGTGGATGGCCTCAAGCAGTAATTCCTTCTGAAATGGCTCAAAACCAAGTTGTTCAATATTCAGAGTAGCCGCATCCGAATTCAGGATACGCATTACAATTTTTTCCCCGAACAGAGTGGGCAGTGTGCTGACACGGAAATCAATTGGCTTGGCACCTTTACGGAACTGAATCTGAATACGTCCGTCCTGAGGAATACGTTTTTCAGAAATGTCCAGTTTGGCCATTACTTTAATACGTGAAGCGATCTGGCTGCGAATATTCAGTGGCATACGTACCACTTCACGCAACTGTCCGTCAACGCGAAAGCGTACTCGTGCCATTTCTTCATAAAATTCAAAATGGATATCTGATGCGCCGCTGTTTAATGCATCTCCAAGTATTTTAAAAACAAATTTTGCAATTGGTCCATTTTCGCCATCTTCGTCATCTGCAGACATGGCGTTATTTTCTACAGCACTGGAGTCACCAATTGAATCCATATCTTCCAGAAGGTTGGTGGATTCCTGACCAAGATTTTCCAGTAATTGGCGTAACTGACTATCGCGGACTATAACCAGATTCAGTACGCAGCCGGCATCTGTGGCAATTTTCTGGTAATGCTGAATTGATGTAGGATCAGATACAGCTAAAAACAGTCGATTACCGCGCTTGAATAGCGGCACGCAAATGTATTGCTGCATTATTTTCAGATTAATTAAATCCAGCGGTACCAGACTTTGATTATATGGCTCCAGATTCAGGTAAGGAATACCGAATACACCGGACAGAAAGCTGGCCAGTTTATCAGCATTGATGGCTCCAGATTGTAGTAGTGCCGGTATAACCGGACGTTTCTGTTCCAGTTCCTGACGCAGTTTTTCTGCTTTTTCTGCGTCAATAATCTGGTGCTTATATAAAACCCTGATCAGTCCAAGACTCATACAAATTAATTCCCGTCTCCATAACTTCTGAGTTTACATTCTGGTAAATGCTGTACCTGTTCAGGTTTGACTGAAATATTACTGCATACAGCACACTTTTTTCTAACCTGTATCAGATAAAAGACCAGAGTAAATTCATGTTAATGTTTAATTGTGCTAATTATAAGTGAATTTGTGTATTTAAACAGCCTATATATCGGTTTAATTACAAATTTCCCAGTAATCTGCATATAACTGTAATTCCATTTGCTGGTGCCACTGGTTGGCAATTAGCCGGTAAACCACGCGAATATGTTCCGGTAAGGTGGCTGTACAGCGGAAAAACATAACTTCATATTCACAGTTGTTCTTGTGTAACACTGCTTTAATATGGCCGGTACCCACTATTTGTTGTCTGATTACTTTAAATTCATCGCAAAAACGGGGTTCAGGAAAATTCTGGCCCCATACCAGAGCCGCCAATTGCTGTGCTGTGGCTAAGTTCAGATATTGATTGTCTAATGAACCATCAGTCTGGTACGTATAGTTTAAATCCGCCGGCCGGATGAGTTGCCGGCAGACTGCCTCAAATTCATTTTGGAAAACTGCCAGATGTATTTCGGAAATACTTAAGCCTGCAGCCATAGCATGTCCGCCAAATTTCTGGATAATATCCGGCCGGCGTTTACTGACCATATCCAGTGCATCACGCAGATGTAAACCGGTAATAGACCGGCCGGAGCCGCGTAATGTACCATCTTCCGCCTGAGCAAAAACAATACTAGGTCGATGAAAGGTTTCGCGTAACCGGCCTGCTAAAATTCCGGTTACTCCCTGATGCCAGTTATCATGATAAGCAACGATGCTATAGCTGTTTTCTGTATTGAAGCCGGCCAGTTGTAGATTAGCTTCATCCTGCATGCTGCGCTGAATCTGACGACGTTCATGGTTCAGATCATTCAGTTGTTCGGCCAGATCGGTTGCACTTTCCATATCATCGCTCAACAGACAGGCTATACCCAGACTCATATCATCCAGTCTGCCGGCAGCATTCAGACGGGGTCCGATAGCAAAACCCAGATCAAATGCATGTGCCTGTTGCGGGTTGCGTTTGGCCACTGCAAACAAGGCGCGTATTCCTGCTTGCATTTTATCAGCTTTAATTCGTCTGAGTCCCTGAGTTACCAGCAGGCGATTATTCTGATCAAGAGGTACCACATCGGCGATGGTGCCCAGTGCCACCAGATCAAGCCATTGAGCGAGATTAGGTTCCGGATGTTTACTAAACCAGTTTTGCTGGCGCAGATGGTAACGCAAAGCCATTAGTACGTAGAACATCACACCCACACCAGCCAATGCTTTACTGGGAAATTGATCATCTGGTTGATTAGGATTAACAATAATACATTCAGGCAGTTGTTCACCCGGCAGATGGTGGTCAGTAATCAGGACGTCCATGCCTAGCTGTTGTGCGCGTTGTACGCCGGCTACACTGGCGATACCATTATCCACGGTAAGCAGCAGGTTCGTACCTGCCTGAGCTGCAAGCTCAGCAATCTGTTCAGTTAAGCCATAACCATTTTCAAAGCGGTTGGGGACGAAAAAATCGGTTTGCGCTCCCATTGCCTGTAATCCGCGCATCCCTAAGGCACATGCTGTGGCTCCGTCTGCATCATAATCGGCAACAATCAGAATTTTTTCCTGCCGTTCGATTGCCTGAGCCAGTCGTTCACTGGCGGCCTGAATATTTTTCAAATTCTGAAACGGTAACAGCGCAGATAAATTGTATTCAGTTTCACTTTTGTTTTTAATTGCTCGTGTTGCATACAGTTTGGCAAGCAGAGGATCAACACCCTGAGCAAGCAGAGTTTGCAGAGCATCAGTATCTACCGAACGGGTAATAATATGTGCCGGCTTCATAAATTTAATCCGGTAAAAGGTTGGGTTTTAGTCCGGAACAAACGAAATCTGGGCTTGCGAATCTGAAGCAATCCGGCTTCACATCGGATATTCAGCTGGCTGATATGTCTGTTTTTTAATCCTGACAGCAAAGGTTGCCACCAGTCTTGTTCCCATTGATGCATTATTTGTGCATAGGTATAAACATCACCCTGATTTACTGGTAAGCATAAACTATCATTAAACAATACAATTTCCTGCTGGCCTGAATCTGACAGAGTATCCATTAATGCTGCGTAATTTAGCGGTAATTCATGCGCATGCAATGCCCACGAACTATTGGTATAAAGTAGTGTGTCGTGCTTTGCTGTGCCAATAAGGTCTTTTTCAAACCATAAACCATTAATCGTGGGCAGACCGCGTGTGCTGCGCTCCTGATTCAATGGATGCTGATACAGCAACATTTGCAGCTCAGTTTGCTGTTGCAGAATCAGAGTTGCATCTTTACCCGAAGGTTTGGCGGTACCGTCTATGCAGCCTGACAAATCAAGTAAAGATGACAGGGTAAAATCAAGTACCTGTGGCGTAATAACTAGCCATAAATCCGGTCTGACCGGAGAAAACCGCCAGCCATCTGGCTGTAACCATGTACTCAAAACTTCACAGAAAGATTTTGCCTCTTCTGGATTCAGACCAAGCGCATTTCCGTCAAGATACTGAAGCTGATGCATGCCGGCTGTCTGGTTTATAGGTGTGACAATAAAGCAGCAATATTCCGGGTTTAGGTTTAATTGCTGCTGAGCCTGTTGAACCCATGAACCTTCCCACAGATATTGCTGATATAACTGACTTCTGTTTATGGTTTGTAATGTATATTTGCTCCATTGCCGCAGGGTATTCAGTGCTGGTAGCTGTAAGTCAGGTACCGCAGCTTCCTGATGCGGCCATAATAAACCCGGCAGAACGAGAGTTATACTTAAATCGGCAGACATGAATACACAATATTCCCAGTATAAAAATCAATATCACTTTGAGTTTTGATCAAATCAGATTGTTAATTTGATACTATACTTTTAATTCATTCCATCATGGAATTATTCAAATACAGCCTGACGAATTTTTTCAACATCAGCATCTTCAATATATCTTTGTATGTTTGGATAAATCTTGTAATGATGATTCAATTCCGGCTTCATTAATTCTTCGATAACCTGTTTTTTAGTCCAATTCTGAAAAATTAACCGATACATTGCAATAACTACTCCTGTGCGATCACTGCCATGCCAGCAATGAATTAATACTGGTTTAGGCGAGTTTTTAATAGCTTTAAGAATTTGAATGATTTTTTCATCGGTTATATTCTCAGCCCGCATATCAATCCGGATTTCAGACATGTCCGTATTAGCAATTTTGTCCTGATCACTATGCCATGAACGCAAGTTAATTATTGTTTCAATCCCTATTTTATTAAGCTGTTCAGCCTCTTTTAAAGAGGGTTGTTCAGATCGGTATACATTATCAGATACTTTATAAAAATTGCCGGGTAACTGATTAGAATTAGCATAAGACTGACAACTGCTGATAATGAAACACACGCAGCACCATAAAAAAATGTTTGCTATTCTTGTCATTCTAAAACCAGAGAAAGATAACGGTAAAAGTATGCGGATGAATTTAAGGCTGTGGCTGTAACCAACGCTGTAATAGCAATGCATTATCAATACTCAGCAACGCAGTATCAGCTAATGCTGCCTGTGCCAGTAAAGTAGTCTGTCGCAGTAAACCGTCACGGATGAAATGTATCCGTACTGTTTCACCAACATGAATACGTGCCCATTGCTTATTAAAATCGGTAATAATTTCATCATTAATAGCAATCAGCTGGTCACCGGCACTCATACCTGCATTCTCGGCACTGCCTTGATTAAATACTTGTTGCAGGCTGACTCCGAATGAGGCTGGCTGAACACGGGCACCCAGATCTGCACTGGGCTGTTCGGCAACGGAATAATGCTCAACATATGCGCCACCATGCTGGCGAGGCAAGGCAGCCCAGTGGAGCTGTACACCAGCCTGCTGTAATTGTTCTGTCAAAGGCAAGTCTGCCGTGGTCATAATGTATTGCTGATAAACCTGAGTTAAGTCTGTTCCGGTAGCTTGCTGGGCTATTTTCAGCCATTCATTTTCCGCCAGCCCCATACCCCGCTGACGCCAGTCCTGATACAGGGCACGCATAATATCATCCAGATTTTTTTGCTGGCCGGTATGCTGGCGGATATAGTGATCCAGACACAGAGCTGCCAGTGCGCCTTTCTGGTAATAGCTGACAATACTGTTGGCACTGTTTTCATTCTGTTTGTAATATTTTGTCCATGCAGTAAAGCTGGAATCTGCCAGACTTTGCTTTAAACGGCCGGCACCCTGTTGTACACGGGTAATGGTTTTGGCCAGTAATTGCAGATACTGTTCTGGTGTAATCACACCGCTGCGTACCAGAAACCAGTCATCATAATAGGAAGTGATACCTTCAAAAGCCCACAACAGCTGTGTATAAGCTTCATCATCCAGTTTGCTGTTTAAAAATGCAGAAGGAATAATAGATTTTACGTTCCATGCATGAAAATATTCATGGCTGAACAAACCCAGTAATGTAATATAAGCGTCGGTATTTTTTCCGTCTTTTTGCGGCAGATCATGCCGGTCGGCCATGAGGGCAGAGGAGGATTTATGTTCCAGTCCGCCATAAATGCCATTTCCGACAAAAAGTAAAAAGCTGTAGCGGTCAAACGGTGCCGGTGCGGCAAACATAGCAATTTCACTGGCACATATTTTGCTTACATCATCTACAAGACGCTGCTGATCAAAAGATGAGAAATGGCCGCTGATAACAATTTCATGTTCAATGCCGCCTGCACTAAATGGCAGACGCAGCAAATAGCCCATTTCCACCGGATAATCAATTAAAGAGCGGTAATTATTTACCTGATAGACATGGGACTGTGATGTTTGCGGCATGGTAGTGGCAATATCCCAGTTTTCAGGCAGGCCAGTAATGATTAACTGGCAGTTTTCCTGTTCACGCTGATTATGCCGTAAAAACAGACAGGCTCCGTCAAAGAAACCTCGTTCAGTATTTAAAAAAGAACCGCGCACTGAAGTATCGAAAGCATATACCAGATAAGTGATCTCCCAGTTACCTGTCTGTCCGTTGCAAGCCCAGGTATTTTTATTTATCTGTTCAGCTGATACCGGTGTATTGTTGCAACTGGCCGATAAAGTGACAATATGACGGGCAAAATCACGAATCATGTAACTACCGGGTACCCAGCTGGGTAAACTCAGACTGAAATTCTGATTATCCAGTTGTGTAAAACTAAGGCGTACTTGCCACAGATGCTGAGTCAGAGAATGGGGTTGCAAATGATAGTTAAGCATAATTTGTGCCTCAATGAAGCGGAAAAGAAATATCAGCGTTGTCTGTCAGAGAAAAATTGCCAAGATTAATATTAACTTGGTTGAATTTGTTCTGGTGTTTGTATGGCAAACAGGTACTGATTCTGTTTGCCACAATAGGTTCAGGCTGTCTGAAGCCTGTATAAGCGGATTCAGACAGCCTGTACTTCTGCTGGTAAAACGGGTTAAGCGAGTGGTGTAACTTCCATGCCAAACATAGCACGTGCAGTATTCAGCATCTGGCAGCTAAAACCCCATTCATTGTCGTACCAGGCCAGTACTTTTACCATATTACCATTGGTAACTTTAGTTAATGTACTGTCAAATATCGAAGCCTGAGTTGTATGATTAAAGTCGGTGGAAACCAATGGCAGAGTATTGTAGCCCAGAATATGTTTCATACTGCCTTCACTGGCTGCTTTAACTATGGCATTAACTTCTTCGACACTGGTGTTACGGGCGGCTTCAAACGTTAAATCAACCAGTGAAACATTAATTGTGGGAACACGTACTGCAAAGCCATCAAACTTACCCTGTAATTCCGGTAATACCAGTCCTACAGCCTTGGCTGCTCCGGTTTTGGTCGGAATCAGATTTTCAACAGCACTGCGGGCACGGCGTAAATCTTTATGGCGAACATCAGTCAGTACCTGATCATTGGTAAATGAATGAATGGTTGTCATTAAGCCTTTTACCATTCCCAGTTCGTCGTTAATGGCTTTTGCCACCGGAGCCAGACAGTTGGTTGTGCAAGAACCATTGGATATTACTGTCATTTCCGGTGTTAATACCTGATGATTAACTCCGTATACCACGGTAGCATCCACATCGGCACCGCCGGGTGCGGAAATCAGAACTTTTTTAGCACCACTTTGTAAATGAATGCTGGCTTTTTCTTTGGTAGTAAAAGCACCGGTACATTCCAGCACCAGATCGATACCAAGTTCACCCCAGGGTAATTCTGCCGGGTTACGGGTAGAAAAAAAACGGATGCGGTCGCCATTAATAATTAAAGCATCATTATCAGATGAAACATCTGCGGCAAAACGGCCATGAACCGTATCAAATTTTGTCAGGTGGGCACTGGTTTCCAGTGAACCGCTGGCATTTACCGCAACAATTTCCAACTGGTTGCTCAAGTTATAGTCATAGATTGCACGCAATACCTGGCGGCCAATACGGCCATAACCATTAATGGCAACTTTTAACGTCATGCTTATTCCTTTTTAAATCAACAAAACCAATCAGGCAAATTCGGGATGTACAGAGCGAAATGGTTTAAACCGTACCAAAAACATCTTGTATTATAGCTGAACCGGCCTGTTTCCACATCTGTATCAGCGCATACCTGTTCCAGCTGACTGTGCTTCCAGCATTTGCCGAAATGCATCTGACATGCTGTTAATATCCACCCAGCTCATGGCGCTGAATAATAATAGCAGTATGCCTCCGGCCAGACAGGTAATTAAGAAATAGATAATGTATCCCAAAAATACTTTAAATATATTTTGCTGACTGATGCGGACAAATCCAAAGATCTGTACTACCAATGTCCATAGCAGCCATAAAGACCCCGGAGCGGCTAATACCTGTGGCCAGTATAGTGTGGCCAGTGTAGGCAGGATCAGCACCTCAGTGGCCAGTACATAACCATACCAGTGTCCTGGCTGCTTATTGTAATAGCCCAGAATGATCTCCATTGCCATGCTCAGAACACCCCAGCGCACCACTGTTAACACAATGACAAAGATAGTTATACCGGTTTGCCGTCCCAGAATCTGTGACATATTGGCCATATTCAGCAGACCAAGCGCAAGTAAAACGGTAACGAAGATTAATGGATTGTAACGATAATGTGTTTTGGGATAAAAGCGCAGGCGCAGAGCAGCACAGGCGTCCAGAAAAAATTGATACATCAGGTTAATACCACAATTAGGGTTGTAAATAAGGATAGCTATTTTAATCGGCAGCCATTCTATCGCATCATAATCAAGTACAGACCAGAAGACTGATATGTCTATTTTACCAAGCAAACATGTTTGTTGTTTTGTATGATGGCTGATATTATTGTGTAATCAATACACAATATAGCTTTGCCGATAACGTCACGATTGTTTTGTATCGTGAATTTCTGCTGCTTTCAATGTGTTTTCCATTAAGGTAGCTATGGTCATAGGGCCTACTCCGCCCGGTACCGGTGTAATCATAGAAGCACGTTCTCTGGCTGCATCAAACTCTACATCCCCGCACAACTGTCCGTTTTCCAGACGGTTAATTCCCACATCTATTACTACAGCCCCGGGTTTAATCCATTCACCTTTAACAAAGTTCGGAATGCCGACGCCTACAACCACAATATCAGCAGCAGCAACTTCCTGTGCCAGATTCCGGGTGGCGCTATGACAGATTGTGACTGTTGCACGTGCCAGAAGTAATTCTAACGCCTGTGGCCGGCCGACAATATTTGAAGCGCCTACTACAACAGCTTTTTTACCGGTGACTGGTACCTGACAGGCATCCAGTAATGTCATTACCCCTTTAGGTGTACACGGACGCATTAGTGGCGTTTTTACCGCCAGCCGGCCAACATTATACGGATGAAAACCATCTACATCTTTATGAGGCACAATCCGTTCCAGTACCTGCTGACTGTCAATATGTGCAGGCAGTGGTAATTGCACCAGAATTCCGTCTATACCATTATCTGCATTCATTTCGTCAATCAAGGCCAGTAATTCGGCTTCTGTGGTATGTACAGGCAGCTCGTAACTGCGGGATTCAAAGCCAATGGTTTCACAGGCACGCTTTTTATTGCGTACATATACTGTACTGGCCGGATCTTCACCAACCAGAACCACAGCCAGACAGGGGCGGCGTAGCTGATTATCCAGACGCTGCTGTACACGAATGGTTAATTCTTGCAGGATTTGTTGAGAAATTTTTTTACCATCAATGAGTTGAGCGGTCATGAGAAAATTCCAGAGAAAAAGATTATGCCGATGGCAGGTAGCTGTCAGCTAATATTTACAAGAATAGCATTGTCGCATTTTTTTTAAGCGGTTTCATCTGCTTTTGTATATAGCCATTCATATAAATCAGCCATATTTCAAAAATATGGCAAAAAAATTTACTTTACCTCTTGACGATAGTTTTTCATGGCTGTATAGTTCGCCTCTCTCGTCGGGGTGTAGCGCAGTCTGGTTAGCGCATCTGCTTTGGGAGCAGAGGGTCGTGAGTTCGAATCCCACCACCCCGACCATATCGACCGAATCCTTGTCCGGATAGATTTGAGAGTACGCGCCCGTAGCTCAACCGGATAGAGCACCGGCCTTCTAAGCCGGGGGTTACAGGTTCGATTCCTGTCGGGCGCACCAAAGTTTGAAAAGTTTTATGGTGGCTGTAGCTCAGTTGGTAGAGCCCTGGATTGTGATTCCAGTTGTCGTGGGTTCGAGCCCCATCAGCCACCCCAATATAAAAGCCCAAGCCGTTTGCTTGGGCTTTTAATTTTTATGGTACCCTTCGGGAATACACTATCGCCTGCTAAACTTGCTATCTATTACGTCTTACTATAATAGTTGCTTATAAAACTGCTATCCTGCTATGAATAAAGCTGCAACTGAACTTCCCATTTTAACCATAGCCTTGTGTGCCGGCGAAGCATCTGGTGATTTACTGGGTGCCCATTTGATGAATGCAATTCGTACACGATATCCGCGGGTACAGTTCGTTGGTATTGGCGGACCGCGGATGCTGGCAGCCGGAATACAAAGTCTCTATGATCAGGAAAAACTGGCAGTACGCGGTTTTGTTGAAGTTGTCAAAAAACTACCGGAAATTCTGGCCATTCGTCGCGGCCTGATTCGTTCACTGAAACAAATCAGACCACAGGTATTTGTCGGTATTGATGCACCGGATTTCAATCTGGGTGTTGCCGAAAGTTTAAAACAGGCCGGTATTGCTACCGTACATTATGTCAGTCCGTCTGTCTGGGCATGGCGGCGTAAACGGGTAAAAAAGATTGTTAAACAGGTGGACGAGGTATTATGCCTGTTTCCGATGGAACCGGAACTATACCGGCAGGCAGGCGGACGGGCACGTTTTGTCGGACATCCTCTTGCTCAGACTTTGCCACTGGTTATTGACAGAAAGGCGAAAAGGCAGCAGCTGAAACTGTCTGAACAGGTTCCAGTGTTTGTTTTAATGCCGGGCAGCCGGGTCAGTGAAATTGATTTCATGGCACCGATTTTTTTACAGGCTGCTGAAATTATTCACCAGCGTTATCCTCAGGCTCAGTTTTTACTACCATTGGCTACGGCGGCAACACGGCAGCGTATGCAGGATATCCTGGCTCAGCCGGTATGGCAAAAATTGCCGATACGTTTAATGTCTGCACATGCAGAAATGGCCTGTCAGGCAGCCGATGTGGCACTGGTTACCAGCGGTACGGCCACGCTGGAAGTGGCTTTATGCCAGTGCCCTATGGTAATAAGCTATAAAATCTCACCTTTAACCTATGCATATGTCAAACATAAAATTAAAGTGCCGTATGTTGGATTGCCTAATATTCTGTTAGACAGAAGTGTGGTACCTGAATTACTGCAAAGTAATGCAACGCCACAAAAACTGGCAGAGGCTGTGATTCACTGGTACGAATCGCCACAGGAAGTACAGGATTTGCAGGCAGACTTTTCAGCACTACATCAGCAGCTGCGTTTGAATACTGATGAACTGTCTGCACAGGCGGTATTGCAGCATGCAACGGGGCAATTATGAATACAGAGCTGATGGTATTACCCAGCCATGCCGGTGTAGACGAAGCCGGTCGTGGTCCGTTAGTTGGCAGTGTATATGCAGCAGCAGTTATTTTACCGGCAGGTTATGATTTACCCGGTCTTACTGATTCAAAAAAATTGTCCGAGAAAAAGCGTGATGAGCTGGCAATATTAATTAAGCAGCAGGCAACTGCATGGTCTGTAGCTGCAGCAGACGTGGCAGAAATACACCAGTTTAATATTCTGTTTGCAACTATGCGTGCCATGGCTCGTGCTGTAGCCGGTTTACATATTCAGCCGGCTAAAGTGTGGATAGATGGCAATCGCATACCTGCTGATATGACTTTGCCGGCAGAAGCAGTAGTTAAAGGCGATCTCAAAATAGCCGCTATTTCTGCCGCCTCTATTCTGGCCAAAACGGCACGTGATGCAGAGATGTATGAGCTGGATAAATGTTATCCGCAGTATGGTTTTGCCCGTCATAAAGGCTATGGTACAGCCGCACATCTTGCTGCATTGCAGCAGTTTGGTGTACTGCCACAGCACCGGCAGGATTTTGCACCTGTGAAAGCTTTGCTGGCGCAGGGAAAATACTGTTTCTGAGGCTATTCAGCCGCGGGATTGTACTTTTTATGCTTAACCTGTACATCGCTGTTATATCAACATTTTATGATTTCTATTGAATTAATTTCAAATAATTAGCAGCAGTTAATATTTAGGCAAATCAGCGGTGAGGCATGCATTATTGCAATGATGATATGTAGCAATAATGCAAAAACGCTTTCCGGCAGGAAAGCGTTTTTAATCTATAACAGATAAATTAATCAACAAACTGTTTTTTAATTCGTTCGCGCCGTTCCTGTGCTTCTACCGACAAAGTTGCAGTAGGGCGAGCGAGTAGTCGTTTCAGACCAATAGGTTCGCCGGTATCCTGACAAAAGCCATAATCGCCTTCGTCTAGTTGACGCAATGAAGCCTGAATTTTACTTAATAACTTACGTTCACGGTCACGGGTGCGCAGTTCTAATGCATATTCTTCTTCCAGTGTTGCGCGGTCTGCAGGATCAGGCGTAGTAGCCTGCTCCTGTAAATGTCCGGCCGTATTGTTGGCATTATGAATCAGCTCATCCTGGAGTTTTAACAGCAAATCACGGAAGAAAGCTTGGTGTTCTTCATTCATGTATTCTTCTTCAGGGCCATTCCAGGCCTGGATGTCTTGTTCTGTGAGTTTGGCCATTGTACAGTCTTTCTTTTGCATAGCTCGATTAAGCAATTAGCTCAGGAACTGACAGCTTAATCTGGATTTGAAAATAACAGATACTGGATTTCAGGCTGTTAAAAAAGTTCGGGCATAATAGCATGTTTTTATAATTTATTAATAATTTTGCATTCGACAACATTATCCGAATATCAGCCAGTATGAAATCTTACTGCTTGCCTGCGGCAGCCACCATTCTAGACAAAGCCAGAGCACAAGCAGAATAATTGTCGCAGAAAAATCATATTTACCAATACGCATAAAGGCAAACGGACGGGTTAATGGAGCATAAATACGCTGCAAGGTAAATAGCAGTACTGAATAAGGTTTGCTCAGACTTAAAAACATTCTTATTACCAGCCCGATGAATAATACATAGCACAGTGCTTTCAGGGAAAACAGAATGCAAAGAGCCAGACTGGCTGCAATAGTGCGAATATCCGGTAATACCCATCTAAGGCTGATAAACAGATTTAGCGTACATGCCAGGTAATAAATAATGACAGTAGCCAGAATGCAGGCAATATCCCATTGGTACAATGGCGGTATAATTTTACGCAGAGGGTGTACCAGCCAGTTGGTACTGCGTACACAAAACTGAGCCAGAGGATGCAGAAAAGGTAATTTAGCCCACTGTAACAGAAGCCGGGCCCAGCATATAATACTCAGTGCACTGGCTAATAAAAATAATGTTTTACTAATCACATATTGCCTTTAATGTCCGACGGATATTGAACTTTCTTTTTATAGAAAAAGATTCGGGCGGATTATATTATGGAAAAATTTGAACAAACAAATTCTGACTTAAGATTATATTGTATACAATATAAGAGATAAATAATGATATTTGATAAATATGATTTTTTTATTTAAAGTCGGGTTTACCGCTGTAATAATAAAATCCATTGATTGTGGGCAGAATTCATAGTCTAAAAATCTAATCTGAATTGCAGTGCTATGAGATGAGCAGCTTTTCTTGGTTTTGAATTTTGCTTTGACTTTTAAAGCATATCTGTAGCAGCTATTAAAATTTTTCCTCTGCACACCGAGTAAATATTGGTTTACTTTAACTATATTTAATAATCAAATCATGTATTGTTATTTTATTCATTTTATACCTTTCACAAGAGTACATTTGTTTTGCTGATTACTATATTTGATGTATTTTTATCGATGATTAATACAGTGCCAATAATTGCATAGAGAGAAAGTATTTTAATTTTACTAATTAATCAAAACCAATAAATTAAATATGTAAAACAGATTATTGTTAAGTAAAAGCCAGAAATATAGATTTGGATTAGTCGATTAACATTGAAGTATTTTTAAATACTTAATATAAACAAGATAAAATATCAATAAATGAAGTACATTATAAGTGAATATGTTAAAAATATACTTTTTAATGTACTTCATAAAAACGCTTGAAATTTTTAATAATTAGGTCAAAATAATCTAATTAATGTGACTCTATATCAAAATAATAACTTTTAAAAAGGTGCAAGTTGTTGCTGCATTTCTTCTGCTCGCACAACGCTGGCAGCAACACCGTCAATTACAACCTGTGTCAGCTGATGCTGGTCAAAAACTGAAGTCGCAGCAAATGTGGTGCCACCTTTAGATGTTACATTTTTTTGTAGTTGAGCAAATTCGGTGCCAGACTGTTCTGCCAGATTTACAGCACCTTTGAATGTACCAAGTGTTAAACGGTGTGCTTCGTCAGGGCTGAAACCCTGTTGTATGGCAGCTTGTTGCAGGGCATTCAGAAAATAGAAGACATAGGCCGGACCACTGCCACTGATACCAGCGATACGATTAATGCCACTTTCTTCTTCCAGCCATACTACTTCGCCTGTTGTGCGCATGATATTTTCTGCTATGGTTTTGTCTGCTTTACTTATGCCTGCCGATGCATACATACCTGAGATTCCCTGACCAATCTGGCAGGGGGTATTGGGCATAATACGGATAATACGCTGGTGATTACCCAGAAACTGACTTAAAGTACTTATTGTTAAGCCTGCTGCTATGCTTAATACAAGCGCGCCGTTAAGCCGGATACCGGTAGTAGCCTGCTGCATATCTTGCGGTTTAACTGCCAGTACCAGGATATCTGTGGCTGCCAGTTCAGTTAATTTAGCACTAGTACGTACCTGATATCGTTCGCTTAGATATTGTCGTTTATTCTGATTACGGTCAATTACTTCAATCTCATAACCGCCTTGCTGAGTCATACCGGCTACGATAGCTGTTGCCATATTGCCACCGCCAAGAAAATATACGTTCATAAGATTTTCCTCAGTTTTTATTAAAAATAATTAACTTAATCGATAATATTGTCTTAATTGAATAAATTTAAACAATATTGGTTTGTAAAAACTTTTATATTCAATATTAGCTTAATTATAGGTTCAATGTGTAAAGGATAAAGTCAATATGGATTGCATCTTCAGATTCAGCAGCTGAATATTAATTAATTAATATCTTATTCTACTGATTTTATTGATTTTAAAGCTGAAAAGAAACAAATAAAATTACTGGTGTTAATTTGACTGTTATGTTAATAATGTATTTTTATCTGATAAATAAAGAATATTTATGTTAAAAATAAAAGCAATAGGTCGTAAGGCTTCTTATAGTTTAGTCTTGGTGTTATTAACCAGCATACTGAGTGCTTGTAATACGGCTGGCACCAGTAGTAGGGATAGGGTTAGTAGTACGGATAGCACCAGTAATCAATCAGATGGTTACTATGCAAACATGTCAGCAGGATATAAAACTTCGTTTTCTGAGGAAAGCCTGTCTCTTAGGAAGAGTAAACCATCTTCGTCCAGCGTGGAGTATAATTCCAGAATAGGATTCAGGGGGGCAGACTATCAGAGTCCAGGCTTAAGGGCTGTATTTGAAACTCAGCAGCCGGATACTGCGCAATATAAAAATTATTCTGATAACCCGGTAAAACAGGTAGTTACTGAACCTGTTAGTACATTCAGTCTGGATATGGATACAGCCAGTTATGCAAATAGCCGACGGTTTATTGCACATGGCTGGATGCCGCATCCTGATGCAGTGAGAGTAGAAGAATTTATTAATTATTTTCCAAGTACTTCGAATGAGAAATTAACGTCAATAACAGGTTCTCCTTTTTCTGCCGGTTATGAGCTCGCACCCAGTCCATGGAACACAGATAAGGTTCTGTTAAGAGTTAATATTAAGGCAAATGATGTCAATTTTAATCAATTACCCCCGTCGAATCTTGTTTTTCTGGTAGATACATCCGGTTCGATGTATGGTGAAGACAGACTGGATTTGCTCAAAGAATCATTAAAATTACTGGTAAATAAACTGCGGCCGCAAGATAAGGTTTCTATTGTTGCTTATGCCGGAAGTGCCGGAGTGGCACTGGAACCCACCTCTGGTAGTAATAAAGCCAAAATTCTGGCTGCTATTGATAAATTTGAAGCCGGAGGCAGTACTGCTGGCGGAGAAGGGCTGCAACTGGCTTACAAGATGGCAGAGCGGGGCAAAGTAAACGGTGGAATCAACCGGATATTGCTGGCTACTGACGGTGATTTTAATGTTGGTATTAATAGCACAGAAGAGCTGAAAGCATTTGTCAGCAGAGAAAAAGAAAAGGGTATAACATTATCTACACTTGGTTTTGGTGATGATAATTTCAATGATGCAATGATGGTTCAGATTGCTGATGCAGGTAATGGTAATTACAGCTACATCGATAGCCTCGAAGAAGCACAAAAGGTATTGCAGGAGGAGATGAGTGCCACTTTGGTTACGGTAGCTAAAGATGTCAAAGCTCAGATCGAATTTAACCCGGCTCAGGTGCTCGAGTATCGCCAGATTGGTTATGAAAAACGGCAGTTAAAGCAGGAAGATTTTAATAATGATAAAGTTGATGCGGGTGACATTGGTGCGGGGAAAAAGCTGACGGTTTTATATGAACTGACGCTGGCCGGTGGTAAACCAAGTATTGATCCTTTACGTTATCAGAGCAAAAAATCTGCAACAGCTATAAATGCAAACAATAATGAAATTGCTTTTCTTAAATTACGCTGGAAAGCACCACATGGTCAAAAAAGTGAACTGGCTTCCCTGCCTATAGAAAAGAAAGCTCTGGTCAGTTCTTTTGCTAGCGCCGGAGTAGAAACACGGTTTATGGCCGCTGTGGCTGCATACGGACAAAAATTGCGTAATAATCCTGAATTGTCTAAAACATCTTATCAGCAGATAGCAAGCTGGGCAAATAATGCCAAAGGTGAGGACAAGCAGGGCTACCGCGCTGAATTTGTAAAATTAGTCAGAAAGGCAGCTGCTCTGGACGATAAAGACAACTAAGGTATGATTCAGTAGCATATTAAATTCTATTTCTAATAGAAAATAAACAGAGTTATTGAACCGGATAGTTTAATAACCAAAAAAAGCCAGTTTTTTAAAGCTGGCTTTTTCGTTTTTTATTGCTTATGAATTAGTCTTATTTACTCACTACAATTATCAGATTTAGTAAATACAAATATTTATGCCCTTGAAGTAATTTAAAGGTTGTAATTTATTTCAGTAATAAAAATAATTGTTTTTAGTTTAATTCAATTCAACTCTTGTCTGGTTTATATTCTGCAATCAGAATCTGTATTATTCAGGTCATGATAAGCAGTATGTATTCTGAATGTATAAAACCAATAAATATTAAGAAAAATAAAATACAAGGTTTGGCTGTTAGATGAATATCTGAGTATTATGTAAATAAATTTTATATCGTATTGTTTTTGCAATACTTGAGATAAATCCGGACAAATTATGTCGTAATTAGTGTGTATACAGGTATGAAAAGCAAGATTCCGGGCTGGGATGTAGATATAAGTAATGATTTATCCGAACCAATATAATCTGAGTATAATCAGTTTCGTTTAGCATGTTTAGCTGATTATCAGGTTTTTATGAAACCCGCCGGGTAAACACTCACCGGATTGTAAATGGCATTATTATGAAAAATATACTTTCAATTCAGTCTCACGTGGTATTTGGTCATGCAGGTAACAGTGCTACTGTTTTTCCTATCCGTCGGTTAGGTGTCAATGTCTGGCCATTAAATACAGTACAGTTTTCTAACCATACTCAGTACAAGCAATGGAAAGGTATGGTAATGCCGGCTGCACATTTACTGGATATTGCAGATGGTATTGCTGCAATTGATGAATTAAAAAATTGTGATGCTGTACTAAGTGGTTATATGGGTTCAGCTGAGCAAGGCAATGCGATTACTGATATTGTCAGAAAAGTGAAACAAGCTAACCCGCAAGCCATTTATTTTTGTGATCCGGTAATGGGACATCCGGAAAAAGGCTGTATTGTGGCAGGTGGCGTAGCTGAATTTTTGTGTGATGTGGCTTTGCCGCTGAGTGATATGATTGCGCCGAATCTGTTTGAGCTGGAAGAATTGAACAACAAACAACGTATTCATAATGTGGAGGAAGCAGTTGCAGCCTGCCGCGCTTTATGCAATAAAGGTCCGCGGGTGGTTCTGGTGAAACATTTGAGCCGTGCCGGCTATAAGACAGACTGTTTTGAAATGCTGCTGGTCACTGCTGAGGAAGCATGGCATATTCACCGGCCACTGGTGGATTTTGGTGAGCGGCAGCCGGTAGGTGTGGGAGATATGACCAGTGGTATTTTTCTGGCTGACTATCTGTCCGGTAAGACCTTGCTGGAGTCATTTGAGCATACTACTGCTGCAGTATACGGCGTTATGCTGGAAACTCTGAAACGCCGGCAGTATGAGTTGCAGGTGGTCGCTGCTCAGGAAGAAATAGCTCATCCTGCACATCGCTTTCAGGCTGAGAAAATAGCCTGATTGATTTATATATTTATCATAATGATGATAATTTTTGTGCTGCCGGTAAGAAATCCTTACCGGCATAATTTTATTTCTAAGAATTATTTTCTGTTTGAGTGTAGTTGCGCTGCCCGAAAATTGCACTGCCTACCCGTACATGAGTAGCTCCGCAAGCTATAGCAATACTTAAATCCGCGCTCATACCCATTGATAATACATCAACAGCAAAACCGGCCTGGTGCAAGTACTGTAACAGGTTTTGCATCTGATGGAACTGTTGTTGTAATTCAGTGTCTGTGCTACCGGTCTTGGCTACACACATAAGTCCGCGCAGTTTAAGACGCGGTAATTCGCTGATCATATTAGCCAGTGTCAGTAATTCGCTTTTATTTGGGCTAATACCATGTTTATTGCTTTCTGCTGAAATATTCACCTCAATACAGACATTGAGGGGCGGTAAATATTCAGGACGCTGCTCATGCAGCCGCCGGGCAATTTTTTCACGATCAATAGTGTGTACCCAGTGTGCCCGTTCTGCCACAATTCGGCTTTTATTTGACTGAATATGCCCTATCATGTGCCAGACAATATCCGGCTCAGCGAGCTGACTGGTTTTTTCGCTGAATTCCTGAATATAGTTTTCACCAAAATCACGCTGACCAGCCTCATATAAAGTAATGATATCATTGGCGGGAAAGGTTTTACTGACAGCAATCAGCTGTACCGGCTGTGGTGCCGCAGTTTGCCGACAGACATCATTTATGTTTGCCAGTACCTGTTGCCAGTGTTGAATTAAGATGTCTGTATTTTTCATAATTAATGGTGTTTTTCAATTTTTCTGATTAAATCTAAGTATATTTGTAAAAATTTTGACATAGTGACAAATATTTTCATTTTAAAGATACGACAACTTGATTAAAATAAGAACCATATTTTGTGCCTGTATCATGCAGGCAAGCATAATGGAGTAAATATGCAGATAACCGATTTATTGGCCTTCGGCGTTAAAAATAAAGCTTCTGACTTGCATCTGAGTGCTGGTCTGCCTCCCATGATACGCGTTAATGGTGATATCCGCCGTATCAATCTGCCTGAACTGAGTGCAGAAGAAGTAGGCAAAATGATTGCTTCTATCATGAACGATTATCAGCGCAAGGAATATCAGCAAAACCTGGAAACTGACTTTTCGTTCGAATTGCCCAATGTATCGCGGTTCCGTGTGAATGCCTTTAATACTGAACGCGGTCCTGCAGCCGTTATGCGTACCATTCCGAGTAAAGTTCTTACACTTGAAGAACTGAGGGCTCCGGCAATTTTTCAGAAAATTGCAGAACTGCCGCGCGGGTTGGTACTGGTAACCGGTCCTACTGGTTCCGGTAAGTCAACTACACTAGCAGCAATGATCGACTACATCAATAATAATGATGCCGGTCATATTCTAACAATTGAAGACCCGATTGAGTTTGTACATCAAAGTAAAAAATCGTTGGTAAATCAGCGTGAACTGCATCAGCATACTCATAGTTTCGCCAATGCCCTGCGTTCGGCATTGCGTGAAGATCCGGATGTGATTCTGGTAGGCGAAATGCGTGACCCTGAAACGATTGGTTTGGCCTTAACTGCTGCCGAAACAGGTCACTTGGTGTTTGGTACTTTGCATACCACAGGTGCTGCTAAAACCGTTGACCGTATTGTGGATGTATTCCCTGCAGGCGAAAAAGAAATGGTTCGTTCTATGCTATCAGAAAGTTTGCAGGCAGTGATTTCTCAGACTCTGCTTAAAACCAAAGATGGTAACGGCCGTGTGGCAGCACATGAAATTATGATCAGTAATCCGGCAGTACGTAACCTGATTCGAGAAAACAAAATTGCTCAGATCAACTCTACTTTACAAACTGGTCAGAAATTTGGAATGCAGACACTCGATCAGTGTTTACAGCAATTAGTGCGTGAAAACCGTATTAGTATAGATGTTGCACGTGCCAAAGCAGTAAGTCCGGATCAGATGGTAGGCTAATTGTTTGTTGTTTTTATATAGGAAAGTGTATTGATATGGGTACGTTGAAAGGTTCTGCTGAGGAGTCATCCGCTTTATCTGATTTACTTGCAGATATGGTTAATCATTATCAACATCCTGCAGCAACCGGGGCTGCCGATACTTCTGCTTCCGGTACAGCTGCCAATACATCCACAGTGACAACAGAACAACCGGTTTTGCAGTCTAATGCTGTTGCAAAAGAGGTTACGGTAACGACAGCAAACCAAATTTCAGCGCCGAATACAAAAGCTACAACAGCAACTGCCGGAAATATGACAAAATCTGCTATTACAGCGGTATCACAAACTGAAAAAGCTGTATCTGTACCGGTTGCAGAACGTATTCCTGCAAAGACTTCCGTTACTTCTGAAATCAATACAATGACAAAACCTACAAGCACAATGACAGATTCACATACACCAGATATCAGTGCAGCAGCTTCTGCCAGTTCTCATGCTTCCCTTACTCTGGAACGGGAAACTATCCACCTTCATCCGGTACTGGAAAAAATGGCTGTGGAAGCTGTGCGTTTAAATGCTGCTGATATCTTTATCAGTCCAGGATTCCCGCCATCATGGAAAATTGATGGTAAGATCACACCGGCGCCTACTAAGCCTTTAACTGCTGATGAAACTGCCAAAATTGCTATGTCAACCATGACCATGGCGCAACGTCAGCGGTTTATCCAAGAACTGGATCTGAACTATTCCATTATTGCTAAAAATGGCGTGCGCTTCAGGGTAAATGCCTATCATGAACAAGGTCGGGTAGGCATGGTACTGCGCCGGATTACCACCGATATTCCAACTACTGAAAGCCTTTTTCTCCCACCGGTGCTAGACGAGCTGGTAATGAAAAAACGCGGGCTGATTATTCTTGCCGGTCCTACCGGTAGCGGTAAATCCACTACTATGGCTGCTATGCTGGATTATCGCAATGCTAATTCTGCCGGCCATATTCTGACTATTGAAGATCCGATTGAATATGTTCATAAACCTAAGAAAAGCATTATTACTCATCGCGAGGTAGGCGTAGATACGCTGAGCTGGGATAATGCTATGCAAAGTGCACTGCGTGAGGCTCCCGATGTAGTCTGTGTGGGGGAGGTGCGCAGTGATGAAAGCATGGAGTATGCATTAAAGCTGGCTCAAACTGGCCACTTATGCTTTTTTACTCTGCATGCCAGTAGTGCAAATCAGGCTATTGAACGTATTCTGAACTTTTATCCAGAAGAGCAGCATAAACAAGTATTGATGGATTTGGCACTGAATCTGGTATGTATTATTGGTCAGCGCCTGGCTTCGAAAAAAGATGGTAAAGGCCGTCGTGCTGTGGTTGACTTGCTTATTAATACTGCTACTGTTCAGGACTATATCTACAAAGGTGAATTAATGCAGATAAAAGAACTGATGGCTAAAGCAGGTAATGATGGCATGCAAACTTTCGATCAATGTCTGTTCCAGTTATATGCTGATGGTATTATTGATTTTGACGAAGCCTTGCGTCAGTCTGATTCACCCAATGACTTACGTTTACGTATTAATCTGTATGAACAGGGTGAAAAGGGTGCGGCAATCTTTGATACTGGGGCAGATTTGAATCTGATTTAAACTGATTAAATTTATTAATCAGCTATGATTTCGAATATAACAGGCAAAGCTATATGCTTTGCCTGTTATATTATCGGCTTGATCTATCAGCCTGTAATTTTAACTGTATTTACTACGGAATAATCAATCACCATGAAAGCCATGATTCTTGCTGCCGGACGCGGTGAGCGTATGCGGCCACTGACAGATACTTGTCCGAAACCATTGCTGAATGTTGGTGGTCTACCTTTAATTGCTCATCATTTACGGCGGTTAAAGGCAGCCGGATTTAATGATATTGTTATTAATCATGCCTGGCTTGGACAACAAATTGAAGATACTTTAGGCTCAGGGCATGCTTATGGGGTGGATATCCGTTATTCAGCAGAAGCCGAGGGTGGATTGGAAACGGCCGGAGGGATTGCTACGGCCTTACCTTTATTGGGTCATGCCTCTTTTCTAGTTATAAACGGAGATGTCTTAACCGATATTGATTTTGCACAGGCTTTCAAGATTAGTGAAAAGTTACAGCAAACAGGTAAGCTGGCACATCTATGGTTGGTTAACAATCCGGAACATCATCCGGAAGGTGATTTTAGCCTGACGGACCAAGGTGATATTATTGATCGGCAGCCAGAAAACCCGGCATTTACTTTCAGTGGTGTAGGTGTTTATCATCCTGCTCTTTTTAATGAGATACCAAGATATACCCGGGCTAAACTGGCCCCTTTGTTGCGTACAGCTATGCAAACCGGGCTGGTGAGCGGAGAGTATTATGACGGTTATTGGCTGGATGTAGGTACAGTAGAGCGATTGCAACAAGCAAATCAATGGTTTGCTAAAAAAATATCATGAATCACTAACAGGTATGATTAATATACGGTAACATAATTTACTCAACTGGCAGAGCGAATATCCGTTTTATAAGATAGTATCACAACCTGTCAGCATAAATTATTGTTTTTCAGTGATTAAGTAGTAAAGCATGCAAAAACAGCCGACAGAGCAAACTCGTATTCGAATTCTGGGCGTTGATCCTGGCAGCCGAGTTACCGGCTTTGGAGTGATTGATGTCATCGGTAGCCAGCATATTTATGTGGCTTCCGGTTGTATTAAAACGACTTCAGGTGCCCCATTAGCTGAACGTATCCGTATAATCGTTCAAAATTTACGTGAGGTGATTACAACCTATCAGCCAACGCAAACTGCTGTAGAACAGGTTTTTGTCAATGTTAATCCTGCTGCAACACTGGTACTGGGACAGGCTCGTGGAGCCGTATTGGCAGCATTAACCCTGGGAGAACTGCCTGTATTTGAATATACTGCATTACAGGTTAAACAGGCTGTAGTAGGTAAGGGGAAAGCTGCTAAAGAGCAGGTACAGCATATGGTGGTGCAAATGTTGTCGCTGTCGGGTATACCCCAGGCTGATGCTGCGGATGCTTTAGCGGTAGCACTAACTCATGCTTTACGAAATTATAGTCTGGCTTCAAGAATTCAACAGGGACTAACCCTTAAATCTGGTCGTTTTCGTTGAATTCTGTCCGCCAGACGTTATTCTGCTATTCGTCAAAGTACCTATTTCTATGTGCAAAACAATACTATTAGTAACTTATAATTTTTGTTGATAAAATCTATAACGCTGTTGGTGGTAAATAGATAGTAAATTCGTTGATAGGCTGAAGTAAAACGCTGTAGGGATGCTGTTGTTCATCCTGATTAACTAAATTCATTCTACTTAACAGGCCAAATTGTGCTGACTCAAGTTTTGCCGGCTTTACGTCTAGTCGATCATGCCATACGCGGTAAGTACCCAATTTGCCATTACGCCGATAGTAGAAGCCGGCCAGTGGATGAGTCAGATATACCAGTGCAGTTTCATTATCAGGAAACCCCTGAAAATGAAATTGCTGGTCTGGCTGCTGGCTTAATTGTACCTGTGCAGGTGCCCAGTCAGACTCTGTATGCATTTCATAGTGCTGGTAACATTTGGAAAGTGGGTCAAAGTGACAATTAAAACTTATTTTGCCCCGATGCCAGGGTAATTTCCATACATTCCGGGGTACCATAATCGTCCAGGAATCCAGAGTTGTGCCCAAAAACCAGACACAGCGTTCACCAGTAGTGGTATCTATAATATAAATTCTATAGTTGGTTTGCCCCATGGTAAAAACAGGGAACGGATAAACGGCTGAAGTGAAATCAACATCTATAAAAGGTACTACTGATAACAAGCCTTTTTGCTCACCATTAATTATGACACTATCCAGCTGAAAACGTGATGGAAATAATCCTGCAAATCTCTCTGCATCAATCGCGTAAGTAATAATAGCAAAATGTTTTAATTTACAGTCCACATCTATGCCTGATGGAGTCGGACGCGGATGCAGAAAATCTTTAAATTTAAGAGGCGTTAGCATATCAATACCTTTAATTCTTATCTGGAAATCTAATCAGTATCAGGAGTCATAAATTTTCCTAAATTAAGTATATATATTAAATTTACAAAAGTAAACATAAATTAATATAAATTATTAAATTTATTTTAAATATTTACATTATAAAAAATAATAATTTCATATCATAAATTAATTTTTTTATATATAAAGAATATTAGATAAAATTATATTTTTAAAAATTAATTAGCTTATTGTAAACAGGGAATTATCTATTTAATATATTTGTCATAATTGTAAAATTATTTAATTTAAATATTATGTGAATAAATTAAAAAGAGTATTATGCACTGATAGAATTGGCTTTAACTCCAATATATAAATGACAAAATATCTTTGCGAATATTAAATCGTTGCGGTTCAGCCTAATTGCATTAACAGTAAATATGGATGAAATTAAACTTTTATCATGTTCCTATAAGGCTAGGGTTGTTTAATCAAACGTTTAAATCCATAACGTACACTCCAACCCGCTATCAGTGCCAGTACAGTACCGCCAATAAAATCAATAAAGAGATGTCGCCGAAGCTGGATGATCGATAACACAATCGTCATTCCCCATAGTAATAAAATTATATTGCGCAGAGGGTGAAACTTGTTTAATGCACCCCAGATAGCAAGAGATGTTAAGGTAACATGCAGTGAGGGAAAACAGTTTACTGGATCATCAATTTCAATCAGTTTTACCAGTAACCATGAACTGACAGAACTACCGTTATCGACCGGATAAATCATCGTGGTTGGAAAAATAAGGTAACACAGAGCGGCCAGAATCCCGCTAAGTACAAAACAGCCAGACATCCAGCCCAGGCGTTTATAAGGGGCAATAAAAAAGCAAATTGGAATAATTAAAAAAAACGAGAGATAAGCCCAGATAGCATGGGGTGTAAATTCAATCCATTTATCGATTATTGACGGTGAAAGTAAACTCGGTTCATGTTGCAGATAGGCTGAACCATGATAAGCCATTCCGACTATTCCCCAACTTGTAAATAAATAAACGCATCGCATCCAGAAGTGCTTCATTGAACACCTCGATCGCGAATAATTCGCCGCCTTTTTTGTGAAAATTCGGCAGGTATCGTGTTAACAGACATGAGTTTCCACTTTAGCTGAGTAACATTGGCGCCTTGCTGAATAAAATGTGCAGTTAATGCCTGTTGGCATTGACTTAAATATGCTTGTGAACAGCAGGCAATCAGCTCAATACTGTTATCCTGATGCTGAATCAGACGATAATCACTGGTTAATGGTAAATTATTGGCAATCACGCGACTGCAATAGTCAGCAAAAATAGTTAACGGATTTCCTTGCTGATCGGTAAGTGATAGCTGATCATCGCATCGCCCTTCAATATGTGAAATTGCCATTCCTTGCCGTCCACAAAGGCAGGGCGTTTGGCGCCGGACTAAAATATCATCTAACTGATAGCGTACAATGGGTTGGGTTTCACGAGTAAAATCAGTAATAATCGGCATAAAGCGATTTTCGTCTAACCAGCACGGTTCGATATAGATGAACTCTTCATTTAAGTGAAGCGTACCAAGCGGGCAGGTAGCTGCAAGAAAGCCTTCGGTAGCCTGATAAACTTCAGCCAACTGATTAAAGACCTGTTTGATAATTTGTTTGTCCTGATCTTCAAGTACTTCAGCAGCAGAGATTACTAGAACCGGATTTATTGTCAGCTTACCATTAAGCTTTTCTGTTGCCAGAGCACGCAATACTTGTGCTGGTGCCACGATGATGGTAGGTTGATATTCATTCAGCGATTGGATCTGTTGCTGAAAATTATCAAACAGACCATAAAAACGAAAAGTTAACCAATGGCTGTTGGTGCTATGATAAAGGTGATTATCGGCTCTTAAAAATAATGCAACCCGTTCTTTAGTCAGTAATCCGCGAGGTAACATTTTTGCCAGTATTCCGCCTGCCCAGATTAGTTGCTCTCTCGGACTCACAACAAATAAACCACGTTGCCCTGATGTTCCCGAAGATAACCCCACACTGAACTTACCCATTCTGGCACTAAAGTCACGCTGTTGTTCGCTGTGCTGAGCCAAGGTTAATAATGAATCACAAGTCAGATTCTCTGTATTCATTTGATCAAAATGTGCCATCATCAGCTGTTTGTTCATTAAAGGCCATGATTCAAACGGTTGATTAATGAATTGGCTGAAATAAGGACTTTTGGTTAACACACGCTGTTTAAATTTTTTTAGCTGTTTAATTTGATATGCTTCAAGATCAGCGCGCTGTTTAAATATTAAGTGTTTTGTGCGCCAGTAGTACCAAAGTATTTTTAGCAGCCTCATTCCTCACCTTCATGGCTTAAATAAATGGTCACGTCAGGATGATAAGAGAGTTGATGGAGCTGATTAAGAGTGTTTTCAAAGGCTCTGGAATCAGCCATAATCAATTGAGCAAAGCGAGATGGCTTTCTTAAATCTTGATAATTTTCTTTGACCCAAGCAGCATCACTGGCTAACAGCGTCCAACCCTTATCAGTTAAAATAAATGCACCAATATGGCCGACAGCATGGCCTGGTAAGGGAACTAAAATCACTTGTTCTTTACTGTTTGGCAAGATGTAGCCCTGAGTAAAAGGAGCAAGTTCAGGAGCAAGCTGACAAATTTCAAAATGTTCTACAAAACTCACCCGCTGTTCAAAATCAGACGGAATAAGGTCAGGTACAAATCCTTGTTTAAGCGCAAAAAAACCGCGTAAAGGTTTGAGTGTTTTCCAGCCCTGTTGTGAGCAGATGAAATGACTGTGAGTAAAATCTTTCAGTCCGGCGATATGATCACCATGAAAATGTGAAATAATGACATTTTGGATACTTGCAAGATCAATACCCAAGGTAATAAATTGCTCTTTAAGAGATTCACCTTTATTGAGATAGACAGGTGTGGTTTTCTGATAAAGTTTAAAGATACCTGTTTGTGTATATTGCTTAAAATAGTCAGCATAGCCAGTGTCCCATAGCCAGCGGTATCCATCAACTTCAATAAGCCAGGCGCGTGCCGGGAACTGACACACGTTAAAACCTGCTCCACGCATGGCCATGCAAGCAATATGAGTACAATATCCGGCTTTGAACGGGGTAATTCTGGCCATTTATACATGCCCGTTTTGCTGTAACCACTGTGCTGTCAGATGTATACTTTCATTCATATTATATAGAGGCTGATAACCTAAACGTTCAATCGCCATTTTCTGACTTAAAGTCATATCAAAATAGAGCGTACCGACACTGTAACGGGTAAGTGCCGGTTCTTTGTTTGTTAATGATGCGATACCCTCAAGCAAAGCAGCTGTGCCATATAATAATCTGTAGGGTAGTGACCGAATTTTGTAGTGAAGATTTAACTGATCTTTTAATAATAAATGAATTAGGTCATCAAGTTTGCAGGGTTGCTGATTGGTAATATTAAAAGCATTCCCAGACTGAATATTCTGCTTATCAGAGGCCAGGTACAAGGCATGAACGACATTAAGAACAAAGGTAAGGTCTACAAAAGCCTGACCGCCACTAGGTAAATATAAAATACCTCCGGTACGGTTTAATAATGCCAGTATACGGGGAATAATCACTCTGTCATGAGGACCGAAAATGCCTCGTGGTCTTAAAATTAAATAAACAGTATCCGGATAAAGCTTTACGCATTCCTGAATGCGTTTTTCTGCTTCATATTTGGTATTTGCATAATGATTTGCAAAATGTTCAGCAAGATAATCTTCAGTAATATTCTGATGAGATTGAAAATCAAAATAAATTGAAGGTGTTGATATATGAATAAAACGTTTAATACCAGATTTTCCGGCAAACTGAGCCAAACGTGCAGTAACAGCGGTATTGGCCTGATAAAACCATTCATATCTTCCCCATGGGGAAGATAAAGCTGCACAATGCCAGACAATATCACAATCAGAAAGAAGTTGAAAATAATCCGTATCAGTTGCGGTAACTAAGTCCAGTGCAGTAAATTTTGCACCGAGTGTTGTCAGCTCTTTTCCCGCTATTTGATTACGACCCGTGGCATGAACCTGATGGCCTTGTGTCAGTAACCATTCTACTGCATTGCGCCCCAAACCACTGGTTGCGCCAGTCACTAAAAATTTCATGGCAGCAGAATCATCCCACCTAGGGTTAGCCCTGCAGCAGTACCTATTAGCATAGCTGGTTTCCCCGGATTAAAACGATTGGTGATTACCGCTTCATGCAATGCACTGGGAATTGATGCGGCTACCTGATTACCTCGAAAACGATAAATATCAATTATCGATTCGTTAGGAATAGTAAGCCGTTTACGCATGTGTTCCAGTGATAAATGGCTGGCTTGATGAGGAATAACCGTAGCTATATCAGAGAGAGTTAAGTTAGCCTGATTTAATAAACGAGCTAAATATGGTTCAATCAAAGCAGATGCCAGTCTGAATAGTGGTTTACCTTGCATACGGAAAAGGCAATCATTTTCATCCATGCCGGTTTTAATATTCCGACGGCTACCGCCACCGCTGATTTCACAAAAATCAATGCCATTAGTATGTGTTTCTAATAAACAGGCAAGAATGCCACTATAACCATCGCCTTTTTCGACAATAGCACAAGCGGCGCCGTCTCCAAAGATTAAAGACGACTCTTCATCCTGCCAGTTCAGACCACGTGATGCTAAATCTGCCGAAACAATAGCGATGCGCTTATAAGCTCCGGTATTTAACAGACCTGCTGCTACCTGTAATGCACTGATAAAACTCACACAACTGGTATTAACATCAAAGTTAGCAATGGTTTTGGATAACGTGCTGGCTTTTAAAATATGTGCTGCTGTATACGGTAAGGCCTGGACAGGAAGTGCACAGGCTGAAATCAGTAAATCAATAGATTCTGCTGAAATATTACAACGAGTTAGCGCATCATTAATGGCTGCTGCCGCTAAATCAGCCTGCTTTAAATGATGGTCAGCATGATAACGATAAAGAATGCCGGAACGTTTCAGCGTATAACCTGCCGGTTTGTTCAGCTTTTTATCCAGATCTGCTGCCTCAATTCTATCCGGAGGTAAAGCAGTTCCGGTGGAAAGAATTTTAATAGGAACTAAATTTTTATTTAGTATTTCATCATCTTTAACCAAAATATGTACACTCCTTTGTTAGGAATTTATTGTAATGTAAATATCTTATTTTACAAATGTAATTATTTATTAAAAATGATATTAATCAATAATTAGTAAGATTGTACATCGCAAATTGGTCTGATTTTGAGTTATTGAAACTGATCTGATTTTTTCAGTAAAACCGCAATAAGTATATTCATTACGAATATATATTCAGATATTAATATGCTTAAATTGCTGACATTAATGTAAGTTATCTTGATGATTAAATTTTAATAAATACAGTCAATTATATGTATAATTAATTATAAAAGTGTTGCCATAATCTGGCTTGAAATTGAGGATATTTAAATTATTTATTTGGTTTAATTTTTTACAGGATTAAAAGAATTATTTGAATAAAAGAGCTATTGTCAGACATGCTCATAGATAAGAAATATATATTCACTTTATAGTATTTTAACCATTGATAATGGTGTTTTATTATCACAACATTATGACATATAATTAAAATTTTTAGCCATTAATGTTTAATTTATGACTAAGATCTTTTTGCCAATATTTAAAATTAGATAAAATTAAACTTTTTGTTTTACGTGGTGACAAATACATGGTTGCAGTGCAAATTGGTAAGATTTTTTCAATACTGGAGTACTTTCAGAGTAATTAAATTGTTGATAGTTTCAGGAAAAAATTGATTAAACATTTAAACGACAGATATTAAAAAGTACTTTAATAGTGAATAATTTTTCATTATTATTCAAAATAGTTAGAGACATTTATAATATGATATTATAATATTGGCCAGAATAAATAATAAGATTAGTTCATAAGTAAATTAATAATAAAAAACAAAAATTGTTTATTTTTAATAATCTTGTCATAATCAAATGTAATAAATATTAAAAATATAATATGGATACGCAAGAACGCCTGGCCTGGATTGAATTGGCATTAACTCCGTTTGTGGGGGCTGAAACTTTTCTTCGCATAATTAAATATTTTGGTTCAGCACAAAATGCTCTTAGTGCATCGGCTGCTGAAATATCGCCTTTTTGTCAACGGCAAGTCAGTAAGTATTGGCATAGTGATGTAGCAAAACAGGCAACTGAAGCAGCTATAGAATGGGAGCGAGCGCATACTGATGCACGTTTATTACTACTGGCAGATAATGATTTTCCGGAAATGCTAACCAAGGGTTTAACACCGCCTCCATTATTGTTTGTTCGTGGTGATAGCCAGTGTTTGCATCAACCCGCTTTATCAATTGTTGGCAGTCGGCATGCCACACCACAAGCCATGCGCATTACTCATGATTTTGCAGCCGCACTGGCACGGAAAGGTGTAACAATTATTTCAGGCATGGCTAGTGGCGCAGATACAGCAGCACATCAGGGTGCTTTGCAGGCAATGGGTACAACAGTAGCAGTTTGGGGTACAGGTATTGACAGAGTATATCCGGCAAGCAACAAAAATTTAGCCACACAAATTGCTGCTCATGGCTGTATTATTTCTGAATTTCCATTGGGTACTCGTCCTTCGCCCGGAAATTTTCCGCGACGTAACCGCTTGATTGCTGCACTTAGTCAGGGTACGCTGGTAGTTGAAGCCGCAACTGAATCGGGCTCATTGATTACTGCAAGATTGGCTGGCGAAATGGGGCGGGAAGTTATGGCGATACCGGGTTCTATTGATAACCCTTTAAGTAAAGGCTGTCACGCATTAATCAAACAGGGTGCCAAATTAGTAGAAAATCTGGAAGATATTTTGCAGGAATGTCCACGCCTCTTGCAAAAAAAAGATTTGCAATCATATAGCAATCGTCCTCATCTGCAAACTGATGATATAAGTAAATCATCTACAAATACTGATAGTTCAGAAGATTTATTATCAGTTCATTCATCAGATTGTGTACTTAACCGGATGGAGCAGCAGGTGCTGGACGGACTGGGTTACGGCATAATGCATCCGGATATGTTAGTTACAGCACTTGGCATGGCTGCTACAGATGTGTATGCTCATCTCGTGACATTGGAGCTTGGTGGCTGGATTACCACGCTGCCAGGCGGTTGTTATCAACGCATTAAATCTTGAGAGGAAAGCAAATGATTGATGTAATAGCGTTTTTGATTGAGCACTTTCAAGACGTTGATGCATTTCCACCACGTAAAGACTTAGGCGTATTGTTGGAAGAAGTCGGTTTTAATGATGAAGAAATCGGCGACGCTTTATCCTGTCTGGATGATTTGCGTTTTGAACCATTAATTCCGGCAGAAAAGTTACGCAATAGCACAGGATCACGCATTTATAATAATGAAGAGCTCGATGCGCTTCCGCTTGAAGTGCGTGGATTAGTACATTTTCTGGAGCAAAATGGTGCTCTTAATCCGGAGCAGCGTGAATTTGTACTCAATGCCCTGATGAACTTACCTTACGAAGATATTACGGTGGATCATGCTAAAGTATTAGCTTTACTGGTGTTATGGGCACACCGCTCAGAATTACCGGTGCTGATAGGTGATGAATTAATGGCTGCGCTCAATGGTGAAGCCGTCATGCAGTAAGTTACTGAAGCGATACAGTTGCATGAAAGCTTTCAGTCAGCGTGTCTGAAAGCTTTTTGCATTGTTCAAATGTATTTATTAGAATAATCCAGACTAACAACATATCACAAATATTTAAATTACGAATGTGAGCCTGAACTAATGGCAAAAAACCTGTTGATTGTTGAATCTCCATCTAAAGCGAAAACGCTGAAGAAATATTTAGGTAGCGATTTTGAAATTCTCGCTTCCTACGGTCACGTGCGTGATCTGGTTCCCAAAAGCGGTGCAGTGGATCCGGAAAATGACTTTACTATGAAATACCAGTTAGTAAGTCGTAATGCCAAACATCTCGATGCAATTGTGGCTGCAGCTAAAGAGGCCGATGCATTGTATCTGGCTACCGACCCGGATAGGGAAGGTGAAGCCATCTCATGGCATTTGCAGGAAATACTGAAATCCAAACGCGGTCTGAAAAACTTGCAGCCAAAGCGGGTAGTGTTTCATGAAGTGACCAAAAAAGCTGTACTGGATGCAGTAGCCCATCCGCGTGAATTGTCACAAACGCTGGTAGATGCGCAGCAGACGAGGCGGGCACTGGATTATCTGGTAGGTTTTAATCTGTCACCTTTATTGTGGAAAAAAATTCGTCGTGGTTTATCTGCTGGCAGAGTACAAAGCCCGGCATTACGCATGATTTGTGAACGAGAAGAGGAAATCCGCGAGTTTACTGCACAAGAATACTGGACTATACACCTTGACAGCCATAAAGCACGTACTAAATTTACCGCTAAACTAACCCATTGGCAGGGGCAGAAGCTGGAACAATTTGACATTCCTGATGAAGAACGTCAGCAAGGTATCGTTTCAGCTTTGGCCGGTCAACCAGCACATGTATCTAACGTAGAAAAGAAAAAGCGCAGCCGTAATCCTGCAGCTCCATTTACCACTTCGACTATGCAGCAAGAAGCAGTACGTAAGCTGAGTATGACAACTGATCGTACCATGCGTACCGCACAGCAGTTATATGAAGGTGTGGATGTCGGACAAGGAGCTGTGGGTCTGATTACGTATATGCGTACCGATTCGGTTAGTCTCTCAGATGAAGCTGTAACAGAAATACGTCATTATATTGACAACAAAATCGGTAATGAATTTTTACCTTCATCGCCCAAAATATACAAAACCAAATCAAAAAATGCACAGGAAGCGCATGAGGCTATTCGTCCTACCTCAGTGTATCGTACGCCAGAAGCTGTAAAACCGTTTCTGACTGCCGACCAGTTTCGCTTGTATCAGATGATATGGCAACGGGCAGTGGCCTGTCAGATGGCGCCTGCACGCTTTGATACTACCAGTGTTGATATTGTTGTGGGTAAAGGTATCTTCAGAGTAACCGGTCAGGTACAAACTTTTGCCGGTTTCCTCAGTGTCTATGAAGAGGGTGTAGACGACAGCGAAGAAGATGAGAATGCCAAAAAGTTGCCGGAACTTCATGAGGGTGACATTTTGCCGGTTGACAGGATTTTTGGCGAGCAACATTTTACCCAGCCACCACCGCGTTATTCTGAAGCCAGTCTGGTTAAAGCATTGGAAGAGTATGGTATTGGTCGCCCATCAACCTATGCCAGTATTATTTCCACACTAAAAGAGCGGGAATACGTTACTCTGGAACAGAAACGTTTTATGCCCACTGATACCGGTGAAGTGGTTAATAAATTTCTGACCGAACATTTCGGTCAGTATGTGGATTATAACTTTACTGCCAGACTGGAAAATCAGCTGGATGATATTGCCGGCGGTAAGCGGGAATGGAAACCCGTAATGCAGCAGTTCTGGAAAGGCTTTGATAAAGAAATCAAAGCTAAGGAAGATATACCCCGCGCAGAATTAACTGCCGAAAATCTAGATGAAATCTGTCCTAAATGCGGTACCCATCAATTACAAATTAAATTTGGTAAGCGCGGGCGTTTTATTGCATGCAGCGGTTATCCGGAATGTGACTATACCCGCAATGTTAATGAAACAGCCGAGGAAGCAGCAAAGGCAGCAGAAGAACCGACAGTTGTAGAAGGGCGGCTTTGCCCGAAGTGTGAAGGACAACTGGTATATAAACGCGGACGTTACGGTAAATTTATTGGTTGTGCCAATTATCCTAAATGTAAATATATTGAACCGCTTGAAAAGCCAAAAGACACTGGTATTGAGTGCCCTAAATGTCATAAAGGCAGCCTGATTGAGCGTAAAAGCCGTTATGGTAAATTATTTTACAGTTGTAATACCTATCCGGACTGTGATTATGCTGTCTGGAATCCGCCGGTTAAAGAAAGCTGTCCGCAGTGTGGCTGGCCAATAATGACCATCAAAACAACTAAGCGGCGCGGAACTGAAAAAGTGTGTCCGCAAAAAGAGTGCGGTTATACGGAGCAGATTGAGCCACCTGCACCAAAAGAATAAATCAGGCTGCTTTAAGAAATTAGATGTATCAAGACTTTCAGAATGCCTGAAAGTCTTTTTTTATCGGAGTGAGTATACGTGGCAAAAGTACAGCATCAGCATCGCAATCAGGTACGCATTATTGGCGGTACTCATCGCGGACGTAAATTAACATTTCCGGCAGCCGAAGGATTGCGTCCGACTGCAGATAGCGTGCGTGAACGATTGTTTAACTGGCTGGGACAGGATTTAACCGGAATGGCAGTTCTGGATCTTTTTGCCGGTAGCGGGGTAATGGGGCTGGAGGCTGCATCACGAAATGCTGCCAAAGTTACTATGATAGAAAAAAATCGGCAGGTTGCTGCGGCAATAAAAAGTAATGTGCAACAATTGAATTTTGGGCAGATAGAGCTTATCTGTACAGAAGCACACAGTTTTCTCATAAATAATCACCAGCAATTTAACATAGTATTTCTCGATCCGCCGTATGTCTGGCAGCAATGGCATGAACTGCTGGATGCTCTTTCATTACATTTGCTTCCGAATGCGCGCGTATATATGGAAAGTAACACATTACCTGTACTTCCGGCTGGCTGGGAGGTACTTAAACAAGGAAAGTCAGGTATAAGTCGTTTTGAATTATTGACTTATCATAAAATTGATGCTGAATAGAGAGAAAGGCGGGATTGCAGGAGAGAAAACAAAATAGTGCTATAATCCGCGCCCAACGGTTTAGAGTTAAATTTAACGATAAAGGAAAAACATGTCACTCTTGATAACAGATGAGTGCATTAACTGCGATGTATGTGAGCCTGAGTGCCCGAACAACGCTATTTATCAGGGTGATGAGATTTATGAAATCACCCCGGAGCGCTGTACACAGTGTGTCGGCCATTATGATGAGCCGCAATGCCAGCAGGTTTGCCCGGTAGACTGTATCATTATTGATGAAGAACATCCGGAAAGCGAAGAAGAGCTGGAAGCAAAATATCAGCAGCTAATGGCGGAAAAAGAGTAAATTTTTCCAAGCATGAAATGTATTTGAAACAGTTAATTACTATTTAAAGCAAAAAAAAATGCTGAATAGACTTGACGAAGTGGCAAATGAACATTATCATGCCGTTCTCTTTTGGAGGGATTCCCGAGCGGCCAAAGGGGGCAGACTGTAAATCTGTTGCGAAAGCTTCGAAGGTTCGAATCCTTCTCCCTCCACCAAAATTCCAGTCTTACTTGTAGTTTTTTAAGTGAGTATGCGGGTGTAGCTCAATGGTAGAGCAGAAGCCTTCCAAGCTTACGGTGAGGGTTCGATTCCCTTCACCCGCTCCAGATAAGTAAATACCTACCGTACGCCCATGTAGCTCAGGGGTAGAGCACTCCCTTGGTAAGGGAGAGGCCGACAGTTCAATTCTGTCCATGGGCACCATTAGAATTGATAAACCTAATCATCTTTAGATAGGAAGTAGCCATGGCTAAAGAAAAATTCGAGCGGAGCAAACCGCACGTAAACGTTGGCACCATTGGTCACGTTGACCATGGTAAAACCACTTTGACTGCTGCAATGTGTACCATTCTGTCCCAGAAATTCGGTGGTGCAGCCAAAGCTTATGATCAGATTGACAATGCCCCGGAAGAAAAAGCCCGTGGTATTACCATTAATACATCACACGTAGAATACGAAACCGCAGAACGTCACTATGCACACGTTGACTGCCCGGGACACGCTGACTACGTGAAAAACATGATTACCGGTGCTGCCCAGATGGACGGCGCGATTCTGGTGGTTTCTGCAGCTGACGGTCCGATGCCACAAACCCGTGAGCACATCCTGTTAGCCCGTCAGGTAGGTGTACCTTACATTATCGTTTACATGAACAAATGTGACATGGTTGACGACGAAGAGTTGCTGGAACTGGTAGAAATGGAAATTCGTGACCTGTTGTCAAGCTACGAATTCCCGGGTGATGATGTACCTTTGATTAAAGGTTCAGCTCTGAAAGCACTGGAAGGTGACCAGTCAGACATCGGTGAAGCTTCAATTATGGCTTTGGCAGATGCACTGGACAGCTATATTCCTACACCGGAACGTGCAGTAGACAAACCATTCCTGTTGCCGATTGAAGACGTATTCTCAATTTCAGGTCGTGGTACCGTGGTTACCGGTCGTGTAGAACGCGGTGTAATCAATGTAGGTGACGAAATTGAAATCGTTGGTTTGAAAGACACCCAGAAAACCACATGTACTGGCGTTGAAATGTTCCGCAAATTGCTGGATCAGGGTCAGGCAGGTGATAACGTAGGTGTATTGCTGCGTGGTACCAAACGTGAAGAAGTAGAACGTGGTCAGGTACTGGCAAAACCGGGCAGCATCACTCCGCACACCAAATTCAAAGCAGAAGTATACGTACTGAGCAAAGAAGAAGGTGGTCGTCATACACCGTTCTTTGCGAACTACCGTCCGCAGTTCTATTTCCGTACAACAGACGTAACTGGCGCAGTAAGCCTGGCAGAAGGTGTGGAAATGGTAATGCCGGGAGAGAATGTAACGATAGACGTAGAACTGATTCATCCGATTGCGATGGAAGAAGGCTTACGCTTTGCGATTCGTGAAGGTGGCCGAACAGTTGGTGCCGGTGTGGTTGCTAAAGTTATCGCTTAAAGTTTTGTAGGCCAGTAGCTCAATTGGTAGAGTATCGGTCTCCAAAACCGAGGGTTGGGGGTTCGAGACCCTCCTGGCCTGCCAAAAAATCAGACTAATCGGCCAATGGTCGGTTAGTCTTTTTTGTATTAATTAAAAGGTGGTTATATGGACAACAAAACATCGAAAGATGTAGGAGCCAAAACCAAAGCACAATTAAAAGCTGAAGCTAAGCAACAGCAGGAGTTGGAAGTCAAACGTAATAAATGGTTTGATTTGTTGAAATATCTTCTCTCCGCTATATTGGTTGCCGCTGGTATTCAGGCATTCTATGCTCTTGATGCGCAATTGCCACTTTATATCCGTTATTTATTTCCATTGGTAGGTGTAGTAGCAGCCATTGTAATTGTATTTTTTTGGAGTACAGGTGGACGCAAACTTACTGCCTATGTGCGCGACTGTGTATCGGAAGCCAGAAAAGTAGTTTGGCCAGAGCGTAATGAGGCATTGCGCATGACCCTGTTTGTACTGATATTTGTTGCTGTCTTGTCGTTATTTATTTGGGGTGTTGACAGCCTGATTTCATGGTTGTTATTTGACATCTTTATGAGGAGAAGCTGATCATGGCAAAACAGTGGTATGTTGTACACGCTTATTCCGGTTTTGAAAAAAATGTACAAAAAACCTTAAAAGAGCGCATTGAGCGTGAAGGAATGGGTGAATATTTTGGTCAGATACTGGTGCCGGTTGAAGAAGTTGTGGATATAAAAAACGGGCGTCGCAGTATTACTGAACGTAAATTTTTTCCTGGTTATGTTCTGGTAGAAATGGATATGACCGATGCTTCATGGCACTTGGTTAAAAATACACCACGTGTGACGGGCTTTATTGGTGGAACAGCCAATAAACCATTACCTATTTCAGCTCGTGAAGTAGATGCTATCTTGCATCAGGTGCAAAGTGGAGTAGAAAAACCAAAACCAAAAGTCCTCTTTGATGTTGGTCAGCAAGTGCGGGTAAATGAAGGTCCGTTTAAAGACTTTAATGGTGTTGTAGAAGAAGTCAATTACGAACGCAATAAACTGCGTGTTGCTGTGCAGATATTTGGACGTGAAACACCGGTTGAGCTGGAATTTTCTCAGGTAGAGAAAATTTAACTGCAATAATACAACATAAACTAACCTGTGCTTGTAAGGAAAAGGTTTTTTCTTTATAATCACGGGTCTTGCTTTTGGGGAGCAGCATTTGCTGCGTCATACCCGTTTATTTGGAGTTTAAATCAAGTGGCAAAAAAAATTGTAGGCTATATCAAACTGCAGATTCCTGCAGGTAAAGCCAATCCGTCTCCTCCGGTAGGTCCGGCACTGGGTCAGCGTGGTCTGAATATTATGGAATTCTGTAAAGCCTTTAATGCGGCTACGCAGAATGTTGAGCCGGGTCTGCCGGTTCCAGTAGTGATTACTGCGTTTGCAGATAAATCATTTACCTTTGTAATGAAAACGCCACCGGCTTCTATTTTGCTGAAAAAAGCAGCTGGTCTGCAAAAAGGTAGTTCAAATCCATTAACCCAGAAAGTGGGTAAAGTGACTCGTGCACAATTGGAAGAAATCGCCAAGACTAAAGAGCCTGATTTAACTGCTGCTGATCTGGATGCGGCGGTACGCACCATTGCCGGTAGTGCCCGTTCAATGGGTTTAGATGTGGAGGGTGTGTAAATGGCTAAGCTTTCAAAACGTATGCAGGCTATTCGTGCTGCTGTGGAAACCAATAAATTATATACTATTGATGATGCTCTGAATCTGGTTAAAGCTAATGCTACAGCCAAATTTGATGAATCTATCGATGTATCTTTCAATCTTGGCATTGATGCACGTAAATCTGACCAACTTGTTCGTGGTTCTGTAGTATTGCCTAAAGGTACCGGTAAAACTGTACGTGTGGCTGTGTTTACTCAGGGCGCTAATGCGGAAGCTGCTAAAGCAGCCGGTGCTGATGTGGTTGGTTTCGATGATCTGGCTGCTGAAGTCAAAGCAGGTAATCTGAACTTTGATGTGGTAATTGCATCTCCTGATGCTATGCGTGTAGTAGGTCAGCTAGGTACTATTCTGGGTCCGCGTGGTTTAATGCCAAACCCGAAAGTGGGTACTGTTACGCCAAATGTTGCTGAAGCTGTTAAAAATGCGAAGGCAGGTCAGGTACAGTATCGTACAGATAGAGCTGGTATCGTACATGCAACTATTGGTCGTGCTTCTTTTGATGCCGCTGATCTGCGTGAAAACTTTAACGCATTACTGGATGCCATTGTTAAAGCTAAACCTGCTGCAACAAAAGGTCAGTATCTGCGCAGAATCGCAGTATCCAGCACGATGGGTGCAGGTTTGTGTGTTGACAGCGCTTCTGTAAATAATTAAGAAGTATCCTTGAATTCCGGCAGTTTGGTCTCATATCAGACTGCCTTAAAAATTCATATAAATGTCTTACATTTATATGTTGGGCTACTTAGAAATAAGTAGATGTCCAAGACCGTAGGGAATTTGTGGTAGTAAAACAAATTTTAAAAATTAACCCTACGCAGACGGTAGTCCCGGATAATCTTGTGTAAGCTTTGCTTACGGATGTCTTTTTGGGTTGCCGCGCTGGGTGGAGTGGTATTCATATCGCTCTGATTAAAAACAGTGGGAGGTAGACCTTGAGTCTCAATATTGAAACCAAGCAAGCAGCCGTAGCCGAAATCGTAGCAGCCATTGCTAACGCTCAAACTATGGTTATTGCCGAGTATCGTGGTATCAGTGTTGCCAGTATGACCGAACTGCGTGCCAATGCTCGTAAAGCAGGTGTATACCTGCATGTGTTGAAAAACACATTAGCCCGTCGCGCTGTTGAAGGTACATCATTTGCCGCTCTGGCTGATCAGATGGTTGGTCCGTTGGTTTATGCGGTATCTGAAGACCCGGTTGCTGCTGCAAAAGTACTGCACCAGTTCTCGAAAAAAGATGAAAAAATTGTACTGAAAGCAGGTTCATATAATGGTGATCTGCTGGATGTTGCTCAGGTAGCAGAACTTGCTTCTATTCCGAGCCGCGACGAATTGCTCGCGAAATTGCTGGGTATTATGCAAGCTCCTGTTTCAGGTTTTGCCCGTGCACTTGCTGCTTTGGCTGAGAAAAAAGCCGGCGAAGAAGCTGCCTAAATTTCATCTGATTTATATTTAAATTTTTATTCTCAATTATTGGAGTTTAATAGCATGGCTATTACTAAAGAAGACATTCTGGAAGCAGTTGGTAACCTGACCGTTATGGAATTAAACGATCTGGTTAAAGCTTTTGAAGAAAAATTTGGTGTATCTGCAGCTGCTTTGGCTGTTAATAATGGTTCTAATAACGGTGCTACAGCTGCCGAAGAAAAATCTGAATTCGATGTAGTATTGACTTCTGCTGGTGCTCAGAAAGTTGGCGTGATTAAAGTTGTTCGTGCTATCACTGGTCTGGGTCTGAAAGAAGCTAAAGATCTGGTTGACGGTGCACCTAAAACTCTTAAAGAAGGTGTTTCTCAGGCTGAAGCTGACGACATTAAAAAACAACTGGAAGAAGCCGGCGCTTCTGTCGAAATCAAGTAATTTCAGTTGCGTTTTACAGGCTGGTAGCTTAGGCTACCAGCCTGCTTTCGCTTGTCTACCTCAAGTGATATTTTATAAATATTTACAAAAAAACCATTAATTTACCTAATTTTACTCTTTTGATATTAACAGTTATCTGAGTATTTATAAAACCTTACTTGCCAAACCTCCCTACTGGAGACTGTACATGTCCTACTCTTTTACTGAAAAAAAACGTATCCGTAAAAGCTTTGCCAAACGTGCAAATGTATTAGAAGTGCCGTTTTTATTGGCTACGCAGTTGGATTCTTATACACAGTTTTTACAGATGGAAACACCCTATGACCAACGCGCTGATGTTGGTCTTCAGGCTGCTTTTCAGTCTATTTTTCCGATCATTAGTCATAACGGTTATGCCCGCCTTGAGTTCACCCATTATGTATTAGGTGAACCAGTGTTTGACATTCCGGAATGTCAGCTGCGTGGTATTACTTATGCAGCTCCGTTGCGGGCACGTATCCGGCTGGTGATTTTGGACAAAGAGTCATCCAAACCTAATGTGGTTAAAGAAGTTCGTGAAAATGAAGTTTACATGGGTGAAATTCCGTTGATGACACCCAGCGGTTCATTCATTATTAACGGTACAGAACGCGTCATTGTTTCACAGTTGCATCGTTCTCCGGGTGTATTCTTTGAACATGACAGAGGTAAATCACATTCATCTGGTAAATTATTATTTTCAGCACGGATTATTCCTTATCGCGGATCCTGGCTTGACTTTGAATTTGACCCGAAAGATTTGCTGTATTTCCGTATCGACCGTCGTCGTAAAATGCCAGTAACTATTTTACTGAAAGCACTTGGGTTTACACCGGAACAGATTCTGGACATGTTCTATGACCGTGAAAGTTATCACCTGTCTAAAGATGGTGTGCATACTGATCTGATTCCGGCACGTCTGAGAGGTGAAACTGCCAAGTTTGATCTGGTAGATAAAGACGGCAAAGTACTGGTACAAAAAGGCAAACGTATTAATGCCAAGAATATCCGTGACATTATTGCTGCAGATATTAAATGGCTGGAAGTTGAACCGGAAAGTCTGATTGGCAAGGTACTGGCTGCTGATGTAGTTGTTCCGGATACCGGTGAAATACTGGCTAAATCCAATGATGAAATCACGGAAGAGTTGCTGGCACAGTTTGATATACAGGGAATCAAAGAAATTTCAACGCTGTATATTAATGATCTGGATCAGGGTGGTTATGTTTCCAATACTTTGCGTACTGATGAAACTGAAGGTCAGCAGGCTGCACGTATTGCTATTTATCGCATGATGCGCCCGGGCGAACCACCAACCGAAGACGCTGTTGAGGCATTGTTTAATCGCCTGTTCTTTAGTGAAGACAGCTATGACTTGTCACGTGTCGGCCGGATGAAATTCAACACCCGTACCTATCAGCAAAAATTGCTGGAAGCACAGCAAGAGTCATGGTATGGCCGTCTGATGACACAAACTTTTGCCAATGCTGATAAAGAAGGCAATCATGTACTGACTATTCCGGATATTGTATCCGTAATTGCTACACTGGTTGAATTGCGCAACGGACATGGTGAAGTAGATGATATTGACCATTTGGGTAACCGTCGCGTACGTTCTGTGGGTGAGTTGGCTGAGAATCAGTTCCGTAGTGGTCTGTCACGTGTAGAACGTGCCGTTAAAGAACGCCTGAATCAGGCCGAATCAGAAAATCTGATGCCGCATGACCTGATTAATGCCAAACCAGTTTCTGCTGCAATCAAAGAGTTTTTCGGATCCAGTCAGTTGTCTCAGTTTATGGATCAGACTAATCCATTGTCTGAAGTCACCCATAAACGCCGTGTATCTGCATTGGGACCTGGTGGTCTGACCCGTGAGCGTGCCGGTTTTGAAGTGCGTGACGTACATCCGACTCATTACGGTCGTGTATGTCCGATTGAAACACCTGAAGGTCCGAATATTGGTTTGATTAATTCGCTGGCAGTTTATGCCCGTACTAATAAATACGGCTTTCTGGAAACCCCTTATCGTCGAGTTGTCGACGGTAAAGTAACCAATGACATTGATTATTTGTCTGCTATTGAAGAAGGTCGTTTTGTTATTGCCCAGGCGAATGCCGATCTGGATAAAGACGGCCGGATTATCGGTGATTTGGTAACCTGCCGTGAAAAAGGTGAAACCATAATGGCAACACCGGATCGCGTACAGTATATGGACGTGGCTACCGGTCAGGTGGTTTCAGTAGCGGCTTCACTGATTCCGTTCCTTGAACATGACGACGCCAACCGTGCTTTGATGGGTGCCAACATGCAACGTCAGGCAGTACCTTGCCTGCGTGCTGAAAAACCATTGGTTGGTACCGGTATTGAACGCTCTGTGGCTATTGACAGTGCTACAGCTATTGCGGCCAGTCGCGGCGGTGTTGTGGAATATGTGGATGCAAACCGTGTCGTAGTACGTGTTAATGATGACGAGGCTACTGCTGGTGAAGTGGGTGTGGATATTTACAATCTGGTGAAATTCACCCGTTCTAACCAGTCAACCAATATTAATCAGCGTCCTGCCGTACAGAAGGGTGATATTATCCAGCGCGGTGATGTTATTGCGGATGGTGCTTCTACTGATTTAGGTGAGCTGGCACTGGGTCAGAATATGACTATCGCCTTCATGCCATGGAATGGTTATAACTATGAAGACTCAATTCTGATTTCAGAACGTGTCGTTGCCGGTGATCGTTATACTTCAATTCATATTGAAGAATTGAATGTGGTATCCCGTGATACCAAGCTGGGCGCCGAGGAAATTACCCGTGATATTCCGAATTTGTCTGAGCGTATGCAAAATCGTCTGGATGAATCCGGTATCGTTTACATTGGTGCTGAAGTAGAGGCCGGTGATGTACTGGTAGGCAAGGTGACACCTAAAGGTGAAACTCAGCTTACACCGGAAGAAAAACTGTTGCGTGCTATTTTTGGTGAAAAAGCCAGTGATGTAAAAGATACTTCACTGCGTATGCCTACCGGCATGAGTGGTACTGTTATTGATGTTCAGGTATTTACCCGTGAAGGTATTGAACGCGATAAACGTGCTAAGGCGATTATCGATGCAGAACTGAAACGCTATCGTCAGAATCTGACTGATCAGTTGCGTATTTTCAATGATGATGCTTTTGACCGTACTGAACGCCTGATACTGGGACAAAAAGTCAATGGCGGACCATTGAAACTGGCTAAAGGTGCAGAAGTTACTAAAGAATATCTGGCTTCATTGCCGAGCCGTCATGACTGGTTTGATATTCGTCTGAGTGATGAAAGTATTGCTAAGCAGGTGGAACTGATTAAGGAAAGTTTGCAGGCCAAGCATGAAGAATCAGATGCTCTGTATGAAATCAAGAAGAAAAAACTGACACAAGGTGATGAATTACAGCCGGGTGTACAGAAAATGGTTAAGGTGTTTATTGCCATTAAACGTCGCCTGAAAGCCGGTGACAAAATGGCCGGCCGTCATGGTAATAAAGGTGTGGTATCCCGCATTCTGCCGGTTGAAGACATGCCTTACATGGCTGACGGACGCGCTGTGGATATCGTACTGAATCCGCTCGGTGTACCAAGCCGTATGAATATTGGTCAGATTCTGGAAGTACATCTGGGCTGGGCTGCCAAAGGTATTGGTGAGCGTATTGACCGTATGCTGACAGAAAAACGTGCTGCTGATGATATTCGTGCTTTCCTTGAAAAAGTGTACAACAGCAGTGGTAAGAAAGAAGATTTATCGCAGTTTAATGACGATGAAATCATCAATCTGGCTCAGCATTTGCGTAAAGGTATGACTGTAGCTACACCAGTATTTGATGGTGCGGAAGAATCCGAAATCAAAAATATGCTGGCACTGGCTTATCCAGAGGATGATCCGGAAATTCAGAAACTGGGCTTTAATGATACCCGTACGCAGATGACACTGTATGATGGTCATACTGGAGAAGCCTTTGACCGTAAGGTGACTGTGGGTGTAATGCATTATCTGAAACTGCATCATCTGGTTGATGAAAAAATGCATGCTCGTTCTACTGGTCCGTACAGTCTGGTCACTCAGCAGCCGCTGGGTGGTAAAGCTCAATTCGGTGGCCAGCGTTTTGGTGAGATGGAAGTTTGGGCACTGGAAGCTTATGGTGCTGCTTATACTCTGCAGGAAATGTTGACTGTGAAATCAGATGACGTCACCGGTCGTACCAAAATGTATGAAAACATTGTTAAAGGCGAGTACAAGATTGATGCTGGCATGCCGGAATCATTCAATGTGTTACTGAAAGAGATTCGCTCTTTAGGCCTGGATATGGATTTGGAACGTTACTAACCGACACCGGTCGTATACAGTGTGTGAAGCATACTGTATACGGCATCGTCAGGAGCAAATATGAAAGCTTTATCAGACTTATTTAATCCGCTGCAAAATGCCAGTGCCGAAGAAGAATTTGACGCAATTAAAATCGGCATTGCTTCGCCGGATACCATTCGTTCTTGGTCGTACGGTGAAGTGAAAAAACCGGAAACGATTAATTACCGTACTTTTAAACCGGAACGTGACGGCTTGTTTTGTGCCAAGATTTTTGGCCCGATTAAAGATTATGAATGTTTGTGTGGTAAATACAAACGCCTGAAATTTCGCGGGGTAACCTGTGAAAAATGTGGTGTGGAAGTAACCTTGTCCAAAGTACGCCGCGAGCGCATGGGACATATCGAACTGGCTGCACCGGTTGCGCATATCTGGTTTTTGAAATCTTTGCCATCCCGTCTGGGTATGGTATTAGATATGACTTTGCGTGACATTGAACGTATTCTGTATTTTGAAGCTTATGTGGTAACTGATCCGGGGCTGACTTCATTACAGCCGCGTCAGCTGCTCAGTGAAGAAGAATACATTACCAAATATGAAGAGTCCGGCGGCGATTTTGAAGCCAAGATGGGTGCTGAAGGCATTCGCGATTTACTGCGAGCCATGGATATTGCCCATGAGGTTACTGTATTGCGTCAGGAACTGGATTCAACCAGTTCAGATACAAAAATTAAGAAAATTGCTAAACGACTGAAAGTTCTGGAAGCATTCCAGCGTTCCGGTATGAAACTGGAATGGATGATTATGGATGTGCTGCCAGTACTGCCACCGGATTTGCGTCCGCTGGTACCGCTGGATGGCGGCCGTTTTGCTACTTCTGATTTGAATGACCTGTATCGTCGTGTCATTAATCGTAACAATCGTTTGAAACGCCTGCTTGAACTGCGTGCACCGGATATCATCGTACGCAATGAAAAACGTATGTTACAGGAAGCGGTAGACTCATTACTGGATAATGGTCGTCGTGGTAAAGCCATGACTGGTGCTAATAAGCGTCCGCTGAAATCACTGGCAGATATGATTAAAGGTAAGGGCGGTCGTTTCCGTCAGAATCTGCTGGGTAAACGTGTCGATTACTCCGGTCGTTCTGTGATTACCGTTGGTCCGTACCTGCGTCTGCATCAGTGCGGTTTGCCGAAGAAAATGGCTTTGGAACTGTTCAAACCCTTTATTTTCCATAAACTTGAACAGTTAGATCCGACAGTAACTACCATCAAAAAAGCCAAAAAGATGGTGGAACAGGAAGAGCCGATTGTATGGGATATTCTTGAAGATGTTATTCGTGAACATCCGATTCTGCTCAATCGTGCGCCAACCTTGCACCGTTTAGGTATTCAGGCATTTGAGCCGATTCTGATTGAAGGTAAGGCAATTCAGCTGCATCCGCTGGTATGTACTGCATTTAACGCCGACTTTGACGGTGACCAGATGGCTGTGCACGTACCACTGAGTCTGGAAGCACAGATGGAAGCGCGTACCCTGATGCTGGCTTCGAATAATGTATTGTCACCAGCTAATGGTGAACCAATTATCGTACCGTCACAGGATATCGTATTGGGTCTGTATTATATGACCCGCGACAAAATTAATGGTAAGGGTGAAGGCAGCCTGTTTGCTGATGTAAAAGAAGTACACCGTGCCTACCAGACTCGTCAGGTAGAGCTGGGTACTAAAATTACTGTACGTTTGCGTGAATGGGTGAAAAATGGTCAGGACGAATTTGTACCAGTAGTTAACCGTTATGAAACTACTGTCGGCCGTGCTCTGCTGTCAGAGATTCTGCCAAAAGGTTTGTCTTTCGATCATATTAATAAAACGCTGAAGAAAAAAGAAATTTCTAAGCTGATTAATGCTTCATTCCGTCGCTGCGGATTGCGTGATACTGTCATTTTTGCTGACCACCTGATGTATACCGGTTATGCATTCTCAACTCGTGCCGGTATTTCAATCTGCGTTGACGATATGCTGGTGCCTGAAAGTAAACCACAGTTGCTGGCTGAAGCTAATGCTGAAGTTAAAGAAATTGAAGACCAGTACCGTCAGGGTCTGGTAACCAATGGCGAACGTTACAATAAAGTAGTCGATATCTGGGGCCGTACTGGTGACAAGATTGCCAAAGCGATGATGGATAATCTGTCTACTCAGAAAGTAGTTGACCGCGAAGGTAATCTGGTTGATCAGGAGTCATTCAACTCAATTTACATGATGGCTGACTCCGGCGCCCGTGGTTCTGCCGCTCAGATTAAGCAGTTATCAGGTATGCGTGGTTTGATGGCGAAACCAGATGGTTCCATTATTGAAACACCGATTACTTCTAACTTCCGCGAAGGTCTGACAGTATTACAGTACTTTATTTCTACTCACGGTGCCCGTAAAGGTCTGGCTGATACGGCATTGAAAACCGCTAACTCCGGTTATCTGACTCGTCGTCTTGTTGATGTGACACAAGACTTGGTGGTAGTAGAAGATGATTGTGGTACCAACGACGGTTTTGTGATGAAAGCAGTGGTACAGGGTGGTGATATCATTGAATCATTACGTGATCGTGTGCTGGGACGTGTTACTGCTGAAGATGTAGTTGACCCGACCAGTGGTGAAACTTTAGTTGAAGCAGGTACGCTGCTGAATGAAGGTCTGGTTGATCTGATTGATAACTCAGGTGTCGATGAAGTTAAAGTACGTACTCCGATTACCTGTAAAACACGTCATGGATTGTGTGCCAAATGTTATGGCCGAGATCTGGCGCGCGGTAAACTGGTCAATGCCGGTGAATCTGTTGGTGTGATTGCTGCTCAGTCTATTGGTGAGCCGGGTACTCAGTTAACTATGCGTACCTTCCACATTGGTGGTGCTGCTTCACGAGCTGCAGCTGCTAGTCAGGTAGAGGCTAAATCTGGTGGTACGGTTCGCTTTTCCAGCCAGATGCGTTATGTAGCCAATAACAAAGGTGAACTGGTCGTTATTGGTCGTTCATCCGAGATTGTGATTCATGACGATATTGGTCGTGAGCGTGAACGCCATAAAGTACCTTACGGTGCATTATTGCAGGTAAAAGATGGTGGTGTAGTGAAAGCCGGTCAGACACTGGCTACATGGGATCCGCATACCCGTCCGATGATTACCGAGTTTGCCGGTCGTGTCCGCTTTGAAAATATCGAAGAAGGCGTTACTGTAGCTAAACAGACCGATGATGTTACCGGTTTGTCTACACTGGTAGTTATTGATGGTAAACGTCGTTCCTCTACTCAGTCTAAACTGTTGCGTCCGACAGTAAAACTGCTGGATGACAAAGGCGAAGAAATTCGCATGGCAGGAAGTGAAACCGCTGTTTCCATGGCCTTCCCGGTTGGTGCGGTGATTACTGTACGAGAAGGACAGGAAGTAGGTAAAGGTGATGTACTGGCACGTATTCCTCAGGCTTCATCCAAAACCCGCGATATTACCGGTGGTCTGCCGCGTGTAGCTGAATTATTCGAAGCACGTACTCCGAAAGATGTGGGTATGCTGGCTGAAGTAACTGGTACTGTTTCTTTCGGTAAGGAAACCAAGGGTAAACAGCGTCTGATTATTACTGATGCAGACGGTGCTGCTTATGAAACCCTGATTTCCAAAGAAAAACAGGTGCTGGTACATGATGGTCAGGTGGTGAATCGCGGTGAAGTGATTGTAGATGGTGCAGTCGATCCGCATGATATTCTGCGTTTGCAGGGTATTGAGGCGCTAGCTCGTTATATCGTGCAGGAAGTACAGGAAGTGTATCGTCTGCAAGGTGTGAAGATTTCCGATAAACATATCGAAGTGATCATTCGCCAGATGCTGCGCCGGGTAAATATTGCCGATGCCGGTGACAGTCACTTCATTACTGGTGAGCAGGTTGAACGCGGTGATGTAATGATTGCCAACGAGAAGTTGCTGGCGGAAGGTAAAGAACCGGTACGCTTTGACAATGTATTGCTGGGTATTACTAAAGCATCATTGTCTACCGATTCGTTTATTTCTGCTGCATCCTTCCAGGAAACTACCCGTGTGCTGACTGAAGCGGCTATCATGGGTAAACGTGACGATTTGCGCGGCCTGAAAGAAAACGTAATTGTTGGTCGTCTGATTCCGGCCGGTACCGGACTGACTTACCATCGCAGTCGCCGCCAGAAATGGCAGGAGCAGTTGGCTGCTGAAGCTGCAGAGAAAAGCGAATAAGCTTTAATATCTGTTGTAAATAAAACCGCTGAAAGCCATTCAGCGGTTTTATTTTGCACATGGTTTTATATAGTTGTTTTTTCAACAGATATAAAGCGTTTAAAGTTTGATTATCTTGACCGTAATAAAGCAGGAATGCTAGAATACCCGTTTTGCCGGCATGGTGCCGGCATATATTGACTCAACAGGATAAAGAGAAAATATGCCTACTATCAACCAATTGGTACGTAAAGGACGTCAGGCTCCGGTTTACGTCAACAAAGTACCTGCTTTAGAGGCTTGTCCTCAAAAACGTGGCGTATGCACCCGTGTATACACCACTACTCCGAAAAAACCAAACTCAGCGCTGCGTAAAGTATGCAAAGTGCGTCTGACCAACGGTTATGAAGTGATTTCATATATCGGTGGTGAAGGCCACAACTTGCAGGAACACAGCGTAGTACTGATTCGCGGCGGTCGTGTAAAAGACTTGCCGGGTGTGCGTTACCATACTGTACGCGGTTCTCTGGACACTGCAGGTGTTAAAGACCGTAAGCAGTCCCGTTCTAAATACGGTGCTAAACGTCCTAAATAATCGGACGCATCGGCAGATCATCTGTCGAGTAAGTGAATATTTACATAAATATTCGCGGGCTATGCCCAGCTGAATAGTTTAAGGAAATTGAAATGCCAAGACGTAGAGAAGTCCCAAAACGTGACATATTGCCAGATCCGAAATTCGGCAGTATCGAATTATCCAAATTCATGAATGTGCTGATGATTGACGGTAAAAAATCTGTAGCAGAACGCATTGTATACGGCGCTCTGGAACAGATTGAAAAGAAAACCGGCAAAGAAGCCATTGAAGTGTTTAACGAAGCCATTGCCAATGCCAAACCGGTGGTAGAAGTAAAAAGCCGTCGTGTTGGTGGTGCTAACTATCAAGTTCCTGTTGAGGTTCGTCCTGCCCGTCGTCTGGCTCTGGCCATGCGCTGGGTACGCGATGCGGCTCGTAAACGCGGTGAAAAATCCATGGATTTGCGTCTGGCTGGTGAATTAATTGATGCGGCCGAAGGTCGCGGCGGTGCATTGAAAAAACGTGAGGAAGTACATCGCATGGCTGAAGCCAACAAAGCCTTCTCTCACTTCCGCTTCTAATGCAGAAAGGCAATTATCGTGGCTCGTAAAACCCCTATTGAGCAATACCGCAATATCGGTATTTCTGCACATATTGATGCTGGTAAAACCACCACTTCAGAACGTATTCTGTTTTACACCGGCATGACTCACAAACTGGGTGAAGTACATGACGGTGCAGCCACCACCGACTGGATGGAGCAGGAACAGGAACGTGGTATTACCATTACCTCTGCTGCTGTTACCACCTTCTGGAAAGGTATGGCAGGTCAGTTTAAAGAACACCGTTTAAATATTATTGATACCCCGGGACACGTAGACTTTACTGTTGAAGTAGAGCGTTCTATGCGTGTACTGGATGGTGCGGTAATGGTTTACTGTGCTGTGGGTGGTGTACAGCCTCAGTCTGAAACTGTATGGCGTCAGGCCAATAAATACAAAGTGCCTCGCCTGGCTTTTGTAAATAAAATGGACCGTCAGGGTGCCAACTTCTTCCGTGTGGTTGAACAGATGCAGACCCGTCTGCGTGCCAATCCGGTACCGGTTGTCATTCCGGTAGGAGCTGAAGACGGTTTCGAAGGCGTGGTAGATTTGCTGAAGATGCAGGCTATCGTATGGGATGATGCAACTCAGGGTTTGAAATTTGAGTATGCTGATATTCCTGCTGACCTGAAAGACGTTGCCGAAGAATGGCGCGAAAAAATGGTTGAAGCTGCAGCAGAAGCCAACGAAGAACTGATGGAAAAATACCTCGGCGGTGAAGAGCTGAGCGAGGAAGAAATCGTTGCTGCCCTGCGTGCACGTACACTGGCCGGTGAAATTCAGCCTGTACTGTGCGGTTCAGCATTCAAGAATAAAGGTGTACAGCGTCTGCTGGATGCTGTGGTTGAGTATCTGCCAAGCCCGACAGACATTCCGCCGGTAGCCGGTGAAAAACCGGATGGTGAAAAAGACAGCCGTAAAGCTAGCGACGATGAGAAATTCTCTGCGTTGGCATTTAAACTGATGAACGATAAATACGTTGGTCAGCTGACTTTCATCCGCGTGTATTCCGGCGTGGTGAAATCCGGCGATACTGTAGTGAACTCTGTTAAAGGCACTAAAGAACGTATTGGTCGTCTGGTACAGATGAAAGCCAATGATCGTGATGAAATCGAAGAAGTACGTGCCGGTGACATTGCAGCTGTAATTGGTTTGAAAGATGTAACTACTGGTGAAACGCTGTGTGATACTGACGCTCCGATTATTCTGGAACGTATGGAATTCCCGGAACCAGTTATTCATGTAGCAGTTGAACCAAAAACTAAAGCTGACCAGGAAAAAATGGGTCTGGCTCTGAACCGTCTGGCTAAAGAAGATCCGTCTTTCCGTGTGAAAACAGATGAAGAATCTGGTCAGACTATTATTTCCGGTATGGGTGAATTGCATCTGGAAATTATTGTAGACCGTATGAAACGTGAATTTGGTGTAGAAGCCAATGTGGGTGCACCACAGGTAGCTTATCGTGAAACCATCCGTAAATCAGTGGAATCCGAAGCCAAATACGTTAAACAGTCTGGTGGTAAAGGTCAGTATGGTCATGTAGTGATCACTATGGAACCTCTGGAACCGGGTGGTGTAAACTACGAATTCATCGACGAAATTAAAGGTGGTGTGATTCCACGTGAATTTATTCCGTCTGTGGATAAAGGTATTCGTGATACCATGACTAATGGTATTCTGGCCGGTTATCCGGTTGTGGATATCCGTGTGCGTCTGACTTTCGGTTCATACCATGATGTGGACTCTTCGCAAATCGCGTTTGAATTAGCCGGTTCTATGGCATTCAAAGACGGTATGCGCAAAGCTTCTCCGGCATTGCTGGAACCTATCATGGCGGTTGAAGTGGAAACACCGGAAGACTACATGGGTGATGTAATGGGCGACTTGAATCGTCGTCGTGGCATCGTGCTGGGTATGGATGATGATGGTATCGGCGGCAAGAAAGTTCGTGCCGAAGTACCACTGGCAGAAATGTTCGGTTACTCAACCGACCTGCGCTCTGCTACTCAGGGACGTGCTACTTACTCCATGGAGTTCAAGAAATACGCTGAAGCACCAAATAATGTAGCCGAGCAGGTAATTGCTGCACGTAAAGGCTAACTTATTTACCGATAACCTGAAAGTACCTGTACTTTCAGGTTATCATCGTTCTTTAATGATCTTTATTCAAGGAAACTTAGCTCATGGCTAAAGAAAAATTCGAGCGGAGCAAACCGCACGTAAACGTTGGCACCATTGGTCACGTTGACCATGGTAAAACCACTTTGACTGCTGCAATGTGTACCATTCTGTCCCAGAAATTCGGTGGTGCAGCCAAAGCTTATGATCAGATTGACAATGCCCCGGAAGAAAAAGCCCGTGGTATTACCATTAATACATCACACGTAGAATACGAAACCGCAGAACGTCACTATGCACACGTTGACTGCCCGGGACACGCTGACTACGTGAAAAACATGATTACCGGTGCTGCCCAGATGGACGGCGCGATTCTGGTGGTTTCTGCAGCTGACGGTCCGATGCCACAAACCCGTGAGCACATCCTGTTAGCCCGTCAGGTAGGTGTACCTTACATTATCGTTTACATGAACAAATGTGACATGGTTGACGACGAAGAGTTGCTGGAACTGGTAGAAATGGAAATTCGTGACCTGTTGTCAAGCTACGAATTCCCGGGTGATGATGTACCTTTGATTAAAGGTTCAGCTCTGAAAGCACTGGAAGGTGACCAGTCAGACATCGGTGAAGCTTCAATTATGGCTTTGGCAGATGCACTGGACAGCTATATTCCTACACCGGAACGTGCAGTAGACAAACCATTCCTGTTGCCGATTGAAGACGTATTCTCAATTTCAGGTCGTGGTACCGTGGTTACCGGTCGTGTAGAACGCGGTGTAATCAATGTAGGTGACGAAATTGAAATCGTTGGTTTGAAAGACACCCAGAAAACCACATGTACTGGCGTTGAAATGTTCCGCAAATTGCTGGATCAGGGTCAGGCAGGTGATAACGTAGGTGTATTGCTGCGTGGTACCAAACGTGAAGAAGTAGAACGTGGTCAGGTACTGGCAAAACCGGGCAGCATCACTCCGCACACCAAATTCAAAGCAGAAGTATACGTACTGAGCAAAGAAGAAGGTGGTCGTCATACACCGTTCTTTGCGAACTACCGTCCGCAGTTCTATTTCCGTACAACAGACGTAACTGGCGCAGTAAGCCTGGCAGAAGGTGTGGAAATGGTAATGCCGGGAGAGAATGTAACGATAGACGTAGAACTGATTCATCCGATTGCGATGGAAGAAGGCTTACGCTTTGCGATTCGTGAAGGTGGCCGAACAGTTGGTGCCGGTGTGGTTGCTAAAGTTATCGCTTAA
>NZ_JAAEDS010000009.1:0-24488 GCF_013344955.1 Snodgrassella sp. ESL0324
GGGAGAGAATGTAACGATAGACGTAGAACTGATTCATCCGATTGCGATGGAAGAAGGCTTACGCTTTGCGATTCGTGAAGGTGGCCGAACAGTTGGTGCCGGTGTGGTTGCTAAAGTTATCGCTTAATCAGGAAGAATATAGATATGAAAAACCAGAAAATCCGTATTCGTCTGAAAGCTTATGACTACGCTCTAATTGATCGTTCTGCACAGGAAATCGTAGACACTGCCAAACGTACTGGCGCTGTGGTAAAAGGTCCGATTCCTCTGCCAACCAAAATCGAACGTTTTAATCTGCTGCGTTCTCCTCACGTGAATAAAACTTCACGTGAACAGTTGGAAATCCGTACTCATCTGCGTCTGATGGATATTATCGACTGGACTGATAAAACCACTGATGCATTGATGAAACTGGACTTGCCAGCTGGTGTTGATGTTGAAATTAAAGTTCAATAATTAATTGAATTACTAAAACGGACTGGATATTATCCAGTCCGTTTTTTATTTATTCTTAATTCGGCTAATTGAACAGGTTAGAATAACCAATCCAGAATTTTAGGCAAAATCTGTTCTGTGATAGGTAAGGTGGATATTTTGCGGTTAATGATTCTTCCATTAATGCAGAATTTATTAGCCAGTTTCAATTGGTGTGCAGAGTATTTAGTTAATAGTTTAAGCCATAAAAAAACCAATACCATACTGGGTATTGGCTGTGGTGGAAAAAACAGATTAATGCAGTTTGCTAATATTTCACAGCAATTGTTGTTGAATGTGATGTTTAATTATATCTGCCATTTTTTTTATCCCTGTATCAATTTTTTCTTCTGAAACAGTTACAAAAGCCAGCCTTAAACAATTATTTTTTTCACCGTGTACATAGAAAGTTTCACCGGGAGCAAAAACTATTTTCTGAGCAATGGCTTCTTTGAGTAATTCAGTAGCATTAATATATTCAGGTAATTCAACCCAGATAAACATACCTCCTTCAGGTTGATTCCAGCTAACTTCTTTAGGCATATACTGTGCTAATGATTGCAACATATACTGGCAGCGGGCATTATAGAGCTGGCGGATTTTCGGAATATGATGATTGAGAAAATTATTTTTATTAAGAACCTGATAAGCAATGTACTGGGTCAGGCTAGGGGTGTGTAAATCAGAAGCTTGTTTTAGCGGAAGCAGTTTACTGATGAATTGCTTATTCGCAACCAGATATCCTAAGCGGAGTCCCGGCGCTAAAATTTTGGAAAAAGAACCTAAATAAACAGTGTTTTCTGGTGCCAGCGTATATAAAGCAGGCAAACGCTGACCCTGATAATCCAAATCGCCATAAGGATCATCTTCAATCAGCAATAAATTATTCTGTTTTGCTTTTGCGGCTAAAGCCTCTCGCCGGTGTAATGGTAACCGACGTCCGGTAGGGTTTTGAAAATTTGGAATGCTATATAGAAATTTTGCAGAGCTTGCCAGTTCATTATCTATAGTTTCAGGAATTAAGCCTTCATTATCACTGGCAATAGCTACATATTCGGGATTGTATTGATTAAAGGATTGTAATGCCCCAAGATAAGTCGGAGTTTCTACCAGTATTGTATCGTTAGTATCAATTAGTGCTTTCCCGATTAAATCCAATGCCTGCTGTGAACCAGTTACTATCAGAATTTCATCACTACTGACTGATACATGATCACGTTCTGATAAATAATTAGCTATCCATTGCCGTAAAGGTGTATAGCCTTCACTTGGTCCGTATTGTAGTGCACCATAAATATCCTGATTTTCCAGTAAGGCATTAGCTGCATCTTTGATTTCTGATAATGGAAATGTATCTGGTGCTGGTAAGCCGCCAGCAAATGAAATAACATCTGCTTGTTCGGTGACTTTAAGGATTTCTCTGATGGTTGAGCTTTTTAAATTTTGCGCACGTCGGGAAAATTTCCAGGGCATAAATCTGACCTTTTTAGATGATATTTGCTTAATTGTTAAAATATATTTATCTTATTTGATTTTAAAATTATTTTTTAATTGTGGTTTGGATAATGCAACGAATTTTTTTTATCGTACTTATAAAGCGTAATATCAGCCGGAGAATATTCAATATCTGAAAAGCTTTTCGATGAGTAACATAAAATTAGTATAGCGTCTGTGCAAAAATACTGGCAGATGACGCTATACTTGTGCTTTATTATTACAATAAGTATGGATTAATCATAAGCATGCTGTTTCGGTAGCCAACAGACTGTCAATTGTTTCTCGCTCTCGAATCAGATGATGTTCTGTACCATTAACCAATACTTCAGCGGCACGACAGCGAGTGTTATAGTTACTTGCCATACTGGAAGCATATGCCCCGGCACTTTGTATTAACAGTAAATCACCTGCTTTAGCTGCAATGGTTCGGTCTTTAGCCAGAAAATCTCCGGTTTCGCAAATTGGTCCGACGACATCAGCAACAAATTTATCTGCTGTTGTCGGACTGGCGTTAATAATATTGTGATAGGCCTGATATAGTGAAGGCCGTATCAGATCGTTCATGGCCGCATCTACAATCACAAAGTTCTTTTTTTCACCTTGTTTAATGTATTCAACTGTAGTGAGCAAACTGCCGGTATTACCAATCAGACTGCGCCCGGGTTCGAGTATTAAAGGCAGGTTACGCCCGGATAACAATTTGCTGACTGCTGCTGCATAAGCATTCAGATCAGGCACATTTTCGTTTTGATAAACAATACCTATGCCACCACCCAAATCAATATGCTCTATCCGGATTCCCAGTTCGTCTAGTTTGTCTACTAGTACCAACAATCGTTGTAATGCTTCGATTAAAGGTGATAAATCAGTGAGTTGTGAGCCAATATGGCAGTCAATTCCTGTAATTTTTAAGTGCGGTAACGTAGCTGCAAACTGATATGCTGCTAATGCATCCTGACTGGCAATTCCGAATTTATTGGCTTTTAACCCAGTAGAAATATACGGATGAGTATGAGCATCAACATCAGGATTAATACGCAATGATACCGGAGCAATTTTATTCAGACGCTGGGCAATACTATTAATACGTTCCAGCTCAGCCATTGATTCAACATTAAAACAGCGAATATTGTTTTTCAGGGCAAATTCAATTTCAGCGCTGCTTTTGCCCACGCCGGAAAAGATGACCTTGTCGGCAGCTCCGCCAGCCAGTAACACCCGTTCTAATTCCCCGCCTGAAACGATATCAAAACCGCAGCCCAGACTGGCAAAATAGCGCAGAATAGATAAATTTCCATTGGCTTTGACTGAGTAACATATTAAAAATTTTAAATCGGCAAAAGCCTGCTGATAAAGATTAAAAGCATCTGCCATTGCTTTCTGGCTATAAACATATAATGGTGTACCATACTGTGCAGCCAGTACAGAGTAGGGTACTTGTTCACATTTCATGGAATTAGTCATGTTTAGGTAAATTTTTCTGATCAATCGGATCAATAGTCAGTCCGGTTTGTACAGGTCCGTATTTAGCTTTATCTCCCTCTTTTGGCAAATAAAGATCACCCTTATAACCACAGGCCGCTAAACAACTGGTTGCAATTACAGTTAAAAAGAAGAAACGAAACATTAATCTGACCTATTGTAGTTAAGCTGGCAGTGAACAGCTATACTGCCAGAACGGATAAAACTAGGATTTAAACATATTATATGGCAAGATAACAGTTTGAATGTAATAAAATGCAGGGGTATGGTAAGTAAGATGACCGAAAGTGAATTTTTGCAATATAGTGATGATTTGTTTGGCTATATTGAGGAAAAAATAGATGAAGGCGGTTGGGATCTCGATTGTGAAGCTGGCGGAAATGTACTCACAATTGAAGCAGAAAGCGGTGAGCAGATTATTGTAAACCGTCATGCAGCTACTCAGGAATTATGGATAGCGGCAAAAAGTGGTGGTTATCATTTTGCCTGCAAGAACGGTCAATGGCTTTCAGCACGGGATGGCAGTGAATTTTTTGCGGTCTTAAATCAGGTGCTGTCTGCCGCCTGTGATGATGACGTATCTATTCCGGTTTTGAGCTGATTTCTGATATGGGGAAATAGTGATGTTGCATACCTTGATTAAACATGATTTGAAGGCTTTACAGGCATTTGTGGCTATTGTTGAATGTCAAGGTGTGACTGCTGCACAGAAACGGCTGAATATGTCACAATCGGCAATCAGTATGCATTTGGCGCATCTGGAAGAAAGTCTGGGCGTGATATTATGCCGGCGCGGTCGTTCCGGTTTCGGGCTGACTAAAGCTGGGCATCAGTTATATGAAGCCTGTACATTACTTTTACAGGCAACATCTGAGTTTCATCGGGAAGTACAGAATATTAAATGGCATCGTTCGGTGCTTTCCGGTAAGTTGCGAATTGGCCTAGTTGAGTATTTACCACCTGATTTTCAGCGTATTTTTAATCAGGTCATTGCCAGTGCCTATCAGCATTATCCAGAGCTGCGTCTGACTATTGATATTTGTGCGCCACATGATATCGAAACCGCTATTGCCAATAATCAGATGGATTTTGGTATCGGCTATTACTATAGCCTGCTGAAAAATTTGCAATATCAGATAGTTTTCGAGCAGCGTGAGCATGTTTATTGTCATGCAGAACATCCGGCTGCAAAAGTTAAGGATTTAACGTTAAATCAGCTTGCTGAAGAATATCACTGGGTAAAACGTACCTATGCTGATTTTCCGGCTAATGCCGGCTTTTCTGCCGGAGTAACTACGGCTACTGCAGATAAAGAGCGGGCAACATTGTTGTTTATTCTCGCAGGCAGCCATCTTGGTTTTTTGTCACAAGACATGGCTGAGCCTTATGTTCGTTCAGGTGAACTGGTGCCATTACTGGCACAGCAGGCGACTAATATAGTAAATCATTTTGCTGTTACCCGCCCTACGCCTGATCCACGGGTAAACTGGTTTCTGGGAGAGTTAAGCGGTCTGTTGCCTTAAAGCAGTTAAGAACGGAGTACTCCTTTAAATTAGATAGCTAGCCAAAAAAATTACAAGGCAATAAATAATAAGTGAATTTTTATTCAAAGTAAGTATTTAAATAAAAATAGAAGACCGATAAACGGGTAAACCAATAATATGTATAACTTCTTATAGATTATTTACTATTGATAATGTTTTCAATTAATGAACATATTAATTTAATATCTTCAATAGTAGTTCGCCAGTTTACAAATGCTGCACGTATACCTTTTTCATGATTAAAAGTGGTTGGTGTCATAAATACAAGACCGGTTTTATTTAATCTTTGCAGAAATTCAGCGGTATCGTATGCTGCAGTAACTTTAAAGCAGACAATATTTAAACGTACTTCAGCCAATAATTCAAAATAGCTGCTTTTACGTATATAGTTACCAAATTCTTGAGCCAGCTCAATAGAATTATCCACAATATACCGATACCCTTCTCTGCCATAGGCTAACAGGCTGAACAATACTGGTAATGCTTTTAGTCTTCTGGAATTTTCCGGCAAGATATTCATAAAGTTAAAATTTTCCAGTTGATTTTCCAGATATGGAGCACTGTTATTTTTAAACTGATTAAACTGTAAGCTGAAATGCGCCTTTCGTATAAAAAAGCAGGCATTTTCATAAGGTACGTTTAACCATTTATGGCAATCTATGGCAATGCTGTCAGCCATTTCCCAACCATTGAGTAAATGCGGATAGTGTGAAGAGCAGGCGGCAAATGCTCCAAAGGCAGCATCAATATGTATCCAACAGTTATAGCTATGCTTCAATTTCATAATTTCCGCAATAGCATCAAAATCAGCTGTATTGGCTGTGCCCGCATTTAAAACCAGAATAAATGGCTGATGTTTGAAATGATCTTCAATAAACAGTTTTAATTCGGCTACATTAATGGCTTCACGCTGATTTGAAAGAGTAGGAATGGTAATTAAGTTATTTCTGCCTAAACCAAGCATAGCCAATGATTTTAATACTGATGAATGAGGGGTAGCCGAGATAACCGGTAGTGACAGATTTATTAAACCATCTGCAGCAATATCCTGCTTAAACTGAGTACCAAACCATTGTCTGGCCACAGCCAGTGCAGAAAAATTTGCCATGGTCGTGCCGGTGACAAATCCGCCGGTAAATTCCCTTGGCAGATTGAATAAATCCAGTAATAAATCAGTTGTGTGAATTTCAATACGTGCAGATACATCCCCCTCGCCGCTGATAGCCTGAGTATTCTGATCGTAAATAGTAGCCAGAATATCGCCTATTATTGCAGCCGGTGTACTGCCTCCGGTTACATACCCCCAATATCTGGGACCGCCTGAAGCAACAATAAACTCTTTAAACTGAGTATTAAATTGATTTAAGGTCGCTAATCCGCCATAACCTTGTTCGGGTAGATTTAGTTGCGGCAAACTATTTTGCTGTTGCTGAGTTAATTGGCAACATGTTGGCATACTGTCGAGGTTGTTTAGAAAGTCAATAGAGTGATGAAAAGTATTCTCTAAAAGCTCATGGATGGCAGTTAAATCGTTTTTTAATGTTTTATTCATATATATTTATTGTATGGATTTATCTAGAATTGATTGTATAACTTTTTAATTATTGAAGAAATTTATTTTAAATCTAAGCAATGATATCTTTAGATAAGGCAATATAACTCTGCCTGGTTATGGTAATAGACTTTTCTGGAAAGATTCAGGCAGACATCTTAAAATCTGAATCTGATTTGTATTCTAAAGTCTGTCTATCGTGAATGAATTTGATTTTATTCGTCAATATTTATATCGTCAGCAGCAGGATGAGCAACTTATTCTGGGTATTGGGGATGATGCTGCTATTATAAGACCTCGTAGTGGCTATGATCTGCATTTCAGTACTGATATGCTGATAGGCGGAACACATTTTTTTCCGGATGTTGCTCCGGGGGATTTGGCGCATAAAATACTGGCTGTTAATTTGTCGGATATGGCCGCTATGGGAGCCAGTCCGCGTTGGGCATTGCTTAGTGTGGCGCTGCCTGAACTAAATAAGGAATGGTTAGCAGCGTTTTGTGATGCTTTGTTTGCACTTGCTGCGCGTTTTGGGGTAACACTGATTGGTGGTGATACCACTAAAGGTAACTGGATATTTAATGTTAATATTATTGGTGAAACACCTAGAGGACAGGCTTTGCGGCGTGATGCCGCAAAAATCGGTGATGATATCTGGGTGTCCGGTCAGTTGGGGTTGGCTGCCGCTGCATTGGATATGCACTGGGGAAAAGTAAAATTACCCGCAGATGTATATAAGACGTGTGAACAGAAACGTCTGCGTCCGGAACCGCGGGTTGCACTAGGAAGACAGCTGCTCTCCCTTGCGCATGCTGCGCAGGATATTTCTGATGGTCTGGCTCAGGATATCGGACATATTCTGGCTGCGAGTAATGTGGGTGCACAGTTGAATGTCGATGCTATTCCCGGCTTACAGACTTTACGGCAGATATCTGATGATGAGCAGCAATTAAGGCAATGGATGCTGGCCGGAGGTGATGATTATGAACTGGTGTTTACTGCACCTCCTGTACAACGTGAAGCAATTTTAACAGCAGCTCAGACTACTGTTACACCGGTAACACGAATTGGTGCTATTACTGCATCAGGACTATTGCAGTTAAAAGATAATGCGGGCAATATTATCAGCTTATCTAAACAAGGATTTGACCATTTTGGCTGAACAAGATTTGACTACTGCACCGGTAACACCTACTTGGCGCTGGTTGTGCCGGCATCCGGTATGCTGGCTGGGTTTTGGTTTTGGTACGGGATTAGCACCGAAAGCACCCGGAACATTCGGGACGCTGCCAGCCATTCCATTGGCCGCATTATGGCTTATGCTGGGATTACCCCTATGGCTGAATATCATTTTTGCTTTGTTGCTGTTTCTGGTTGGTATATTTATTTGTGATTATACTGAACAAGCATTGCACCGGCAGGATTATGGAGGCATCGTCTGGGATGAAATTGCTGCTATGATGCTGATTTTATTTTGTATACCTGCAGGATGGATATGGTGGCTGGCTGCTTTTGTTATTTTCCGTTTCTTCGATGCTGTAAAACCATGGCCTATTCGTTGGTTTGACGCCCGGGTACACGGCGGGTTCGGTATTATGCTGGACGATTTGATTGCGGCAATTTTTAGTTTACTGGTGTTATTACTGGCCGGATACTGTATATCATCTTATGATTCAATTTTGAATATATTCAGATAAAATTGCATAAAACAGTTAAATCTTTAATCAATAATAATCCGGAATACGTTATGCTATGCTAACCATAATGATAAAGTAATCTGCATGGGGCTGATGTCAGATATGATATTCAACAGGAAAAGGAAAACAGCATGAATGGTCAGGTTTGGTTGTATGTATTAATTGCTGCCATAATCGGTTTGGTGCTTGGTATGGGGCTGATGTGGCTGTTATTGCGGCGCAGTAGTCAGAATCAGCAATATCAGTCAGTTAAAGCCAGCTTTGACAGTTATCGTCAACAGGTAGACCAGCATTTTATTCATACGGCCAGTGCTGTAGATGAGTTAAACCGCTGCTATGAAAAAGTATTGCAACAACTTAATATTGATGCAAAGCAATTGATGGAAAAAAATACTTTGCAGGAACTGCTACAGAAACGTGCTGATAAAAGTGTTACTTTGGCATTTATGACCAGTTCAGAAAATAAAAATCCGCAAACAGATGCGGATTCGACCTTGCCTTATACTGATGTGATGCAAGCGGCCGTCATCCCAATTAACGGCATGCCGGATCAGGTACCTGATCGTATCGGTCCTAACGTGATACATAGCCACGAGCAGCTGACACATCCTAAAAACAAAAATACTACACGTGACGGTGGGCCAACAGAAAAATCAGTTGATCTACAACAGAGTAAATCCTGATTAGGGTTTAATGCATTAAAAAATCAGGCTGTAGCAAAATTTTTGCTACAGCCTGATTTTTATTTTAATTAGCGTATAAATTCGATATTTTCCGGTTTTTTCAATCTCTGTTTAAGTTGTTTAGGTAAAAGAGGATGAAAATACCAGTGCTGGTCATCCAGCCGGATACAGCCTGCCTGAGCCTCAATTGTCACATTCGTATCAGTTACGGCATCTGTTTCAGTAACACGTATCTGATGCCATTTGCCCCAGTCGCAAACCGGTAACAATGGCGCATATTGGATAACTTTGTCATTTTGGTCAGCCATAGCTGTTTCTTTACGGCAGTGACCATCACATAAATGAGCAGCCTGTTTCGGACAAGGTTCATGAGTGCTGATGCTTTGCGGCAGAATATCCAGTACCGCTGGGCACAGATCATAGCGGCGTGCCCAGTCAGATAATGCACGTTTTGCTGCACGCGGATGAGCAAATAATCCGTAAGGCGGATGTTGCAATATTCCTTCCTGCAGCCGAATAATTCTTGCCTGTAATTGTCCGCGCTGATTGGCTACAAAAGAAACCGTATACCAGTTAGCAGGTGAGGAAGATTTGGATAAATGTGTCTGTGTTTGTGGGTGTAACTGATAGTAACCATATAGCCATAATGCATGCAAAGAGCTGACTGCGGGAATAAAATTAATTTCTGTAGTATTTTTCCAGTAGCTTTGTGTATTTTGGCGCTGAAATTGTATACATATATCGGTAAAAGCCCGTTCCACTATCATTAAAGATTCAGGCTGATTCGGAGAATGTTGTAACAGAAGCCCGGAGCTGTCTGGCAGGGCATATAATTGCTGACGTAATTCAGGTTTAAGCCATGCAGGGAAATAACCCGGTTTAATCATTGCCCGCCACTGAGACTGCCAAAGGGCATTATCATGCTCACGCAAGCTGCGCTGTAAAAACTCAGTTAAAGCAAGAACGTCACCCATGGCACGATGGCGGTCGGCTGCGTTCAGATCAATTTCGAAACGAGCAATAATGGCATCCAGATTATGTTTGAAATGCTGCGGGTATAATTTGCGTGAAAAGGGGACTGTATCAAGTGTTGGTGCTGCAAAATTAATATTATTGCGTGCAAAAGCATGACGCAAAAAAGTGTAATCAAAGCGACTATTATGTGCGACCAGAAGGTGTCCGCGCAGTAAAGGTAGAAGCTCACCAGCAATGTCGGTAAAGCTCGGTGCATCCAGCACCATTTCATTGCTGATACCTGTTAATTTAGTAATAAAATCGCTGATTGGCTGCTGCGGATTAACCAGCCATTGATGTCGGCTGATACAACCCTGATGAAAACGTAAAATAGCAATTTCAGTGATCCGGTCCTGAGCGAAATGGCCACCGGTGGTTTCAAGATCGACTATGGCAACAGGCAGAGGCAGCGTACAAAAAACCGCTGCCAGCTCGGCAAATGCAGCGGCGTCATCGTTGGTAACAATACTCATGACGCAAATAACTAACGCTTAAAAAATAGTCATTCTATACTAAAATGCAGGTTATGGAATAATGCCTTTATACTAAAAAGCTTAATGAATTTATATAAACACTATCTATGCAGGTCTCCAGAATTTAAATATGAATTTATCTGTCGATAAAACAGTATATTGCTTAATATTGCTATTTTTTAATTATGACTGGTCTTGACAGTAATGCCGATGTTACCTATACTGCACATCTTTCTCGCACCCGTAGCTCAGTTGGATAGAGTATCTGGCTACGAACCAGAGGGTCGGGCGTTCGAATCGCTCCGGGTGCACCAAGTTTCCGCGCCCATCGTCTAGCGGTTAGGACATCGCCCTTTCACGGCGGTAACCGGGGTTCGATTCCCCGTGGGCGTGCCAGTTAATAAGAAAAGCCAGCTTTCTTAAGCTGGCTTTTCTTTTATCCAGATTTTTGTTCAGAATTCATATAGGTATTGAACTAATTTAAATAAGAGTGACTGGTTTTTTATTCAGGTAGTCCGGTTATCTGAATTTTTCCATTAATGTTTAATGTGAGACGAGTTTCACCGGCTGCAATATCCTGAACCGGAGCAGAACCGGCTGTACGACTCAGCATCATAGGTTGAGCATAGGCTGCATAATTCTGGGTAGGCTGGCTATTGCCTAAATTTATATTCACTATTTTGTATCTATGACCGCCTAGTTCATGAGTAATTTGTGTTGCACGCTCCTGAAAACGGGCAATAGCCTGTCGGGTTAATTTTGTTTCATAGTTTTTCAGTGTTGTATCTGCAACCTGATAATTTATAGCTTCAATGGTTGCCAGATGCTGTACTGTAGCAGCGAACTGATTTAAAGCCGCTAAATTTGTACTTTTAATCTGTATCAGAGCACTGTCCTGCCAGCCATTATCGATGCGTTTATCTTTTTGATAATCAAATCTTGGCTCAACCGCACGCGTTAATTGTGTGGTATTAAAATCAGCATGCCGGTGTGCATTAGCCAGAATCTGATTCAGTTGACTGGTAACTTTATTGCTGATCTGTTGTCTGTCCGCTCCCTGTTGCTGAATCTTCAATACCAGCACCATTTCATCCCAGGTAAGGGTTTGCGATGCCTGTGCACTCAGTTCTACTACACCATAATTTAATTTTATTTCTTCTGCCAGACTGCTACTTGTTGAATATACAGATAGTAATACTATGAAGATATATGAAATAAAGCGGCGGTTCATTGTACAAACCTTTGTCACAATATAATTAAAGCAGATTAGCAAGGTGACAGATTAAATACAATAATTATTTGATAATAATGGGAAAAGATGAGGAATATACAGAAAATTTAGAAATAAGGGTGGCGAGCCAAACCCCCGGCACTGGTCGCTTTAAGATGGGCTGCTTGCTTCCGCACCTGACCCGTTGTCCTAAATAACCATGCGGGGAGACCCGCCACAGCGCGGTATTATACCGGTAGTTAGACTAATTCCCAACTATTTTCTTAATTTTAATACAAACAAAAATAGCTATTGTTAAAACAATAGCTATTTCAAATAATTAATCGCAAAAATTAAAGGCTGATTTTGGTTTTACGTACACCATAATCCGGTTGAAGCAGAGCGCATTGCGGATGATTATGACGGCTGAAACGGCGCGCACGTCCCGGAATTTGCTGACAGCTGACACTTACGTCATTACTATCCTGAGTTCTGCCTGTCTGATTATTTGCATTAGCCTGATTGGCTTTAGCTGCTCGTTCGCGCTGACGCGGTTTATCACTCTCAACTTTAACCGAAGAAGTCTGTGACGCTTTATTTTCAGCGGGTGCCTGTTCCCACCAGCGCGGTTCAAAGCCTTCAATGCGTTCAATTTGCAGGTTATTCTGAGTTAATTCTTTTATTGCATTAAATACTTTTTGTTCCTGCTCATCCATCAGGGAAATAGCTACCCCTTCAGCGCCGGCACGACCGGTACGCCCGATACGATGTACATAATCTTCGGCATTCAAAGGTAGCTCATAATTGATTACAAACGGAAGTTCAGCAATATCCAGACCGCGTGCCGCTACATCCGTAGCCACCAGAACACGCAAACCGCCTTCCTTGAATTGTGCCAGTGTTTCCAGACGTGTTTGCTGGGATTTATCGCCATGAATGGCTTGTGCACTTATTCCGCGGCGGTTCAATTCGCGATTAACCTGATCAACACTTTGCTTAGTATTACAGAATACAATTACCTGATTCATGTTCAGATCACAGATCAGTCGCTGCAGAAGTGAACGCTTGCGTCCGTTATCCAGTGCAATAATATGCTGTTCCACATTGGCAGAAGTGGTATTTTGTGCCGCTACCTGAATTTTTTCCGGATTATGCATAAAATCCTGAGCGAGCCGCTGAATGGCCGGTGCAAAAGTTGCTGAAAACAGTAAAGTCTGACGCTGTGATGGCAGCATTTGCATGATTTTGCGGATATCGTCAATAAAGCCCATATCGAGCATTCGGTCTGCTTCATCCAGAACCACAATTTCCACTTTGTTTAGCTGGATATTTTTTTGTTGTACGTGGTCAAGCAAACGTCCTACTGTGGCAATAACAATCTCGCAGCCCTGACGTAAATCCTGTTTCTGAATCTCCATATTCATCCCGCCAAACAGCACAGTCTGGCGTAAAGAAAGATTTTTCAGATAACCCTGTACATTCTGATCAATCTGGTCAGCCAGCTCACGAGTTGGTGTCAGTACCAGCATACGCACAGGATGCATTGCCGGAGATGTACTGGTATTAGCATAGCGTTTCAGTCTTTCCAGACTTGGCAGCATAAAGGCTGCAGTTTTTCCTGTGCCTGTTTGTGCGGCAGCAAGTAGATCCATACCTGCCAGCGCTTTCGGAATAGCCGCATACTGTATAGGTGTAGGTTCGTGATAACCCTGTTCTGTTAGCGCAGAAACAATTTCCTGAGATAAACCCAGGCTGGCAAAAGCATTCATTTTGACAACCTCCAGTTGTTGTCTGCAAATACATACAACTGTTACGAATTGGATAGAATAGATGACTGTTCAAATATCATTATTTTTAGAAAAGCACCATAACGGCAGATGGTAATCATTGATGTTATGGTTATCGTGACAAAATAGTCACTAATGTAAACCAATAGTGTATCATCTTTATCAACCCGTTATAAACCTGACTGCTATCTGGCTAAAATTAAATAAAAATTCGTAAATTAGCATTTGAATGAAGTCATTACAGCTTTGTATAACCTTTTGCAGACGGGCATTCAGCTACTAAGTAACAGATAACAAAATCGTATAATTCAAATAGATAGCATAAATAAGCTTTTGCTAAACATCTAATCATAGGCTTATGAGATAATTAACTTTATTAAGTTAATCATACAGTACAAGCGAGCATATCAATATGTCAGATGAAAAAAGCAAGGCTTTGGCTGCGGCACTGGCGCAGATAGAAAAGAATTTTGGTAAAGGTTCCATCATGAAAATGGATGGCAGCCATACCGATGAAAATCTCGAAGTAATCTCTACCGGTTCACTCGGACTGGATCTGGCTCTGGGTGTGGGTGGTTTACCACGTGGTCGTATCGTAGAAATCTACGGACCGGAATCTTCCGGTAAAACAACGCTGTGTCTGGAAGCCATAGCACAGTGTCAGAAAGATGGTGGTGTATGTGCATTTATCGATGCCGAGAATGCCTTTGACCCGATTTACGCCCGTAAACTTGGGGTAAAAGTTGAAGAATTACTGGTATCACAACCTGACACCGGCGAACAGGCTCTGGAAATTTGTGACATGCTGGTTCGCAGTGGCGGGGTGGACATGGTTGTTGTTGACTCGGTTGCAGCCCTGGTACCCAAGGCTGAAATTGAGGGCGAAATGGGTGACAGTCATGTCGGCTTGCAGGCCCGTCTGATGAGTCAGGCTTTGCGTAAACTCACTGGTAACATCAAAAAAACTAATACTCTGGTTATTTTCATTAATCAGATTCGTATGAAAATCGGTGTCATGTTTGGTAATCCTGAAACCACTACTGGTGGTAATGCACTGAAATTCTACTCATCTGTACGTCTGGATATCCGTAAAATCGGCCAGATTAAAAAAGGTGATGATGTTATTGGTAATGAAACACGCGTTAAAGTAATCAAAAACAAAGTAGCTCCGCCATTTAAACAGGCTGAGTTCGATATTTTGTATGGCGAAGGTATCAGCTGGGAAGGTGAGTTGATTGATATCGGCGTTAAGCTAGGCATTGTTGAAAAATCAGGTGCATGGTACAGCTACAATGGCAGCAAAATAGGTCAGGGTAAAGACAATGTACGTCAATGGTTGAAAGATAATCAGGAAATAGCCGACGAAATTAATCTTAAAATTCGCAATAAAGTAGGTATCACTGCTCAGAATACCGAAGGGCAGTTGGATGATACTGATGGTGAAATGCCTGCCGAAGACTAAACGGGTCTGTTTTAAAAAGCTGCTTAGCTACACTAAGCAGCTTTTTTATTAGCTTATATGAGTTAAAAATCGACTGGAAAATTCTGGATAGTATATAGTTAAAAGAAAGGTAATTGCTTATGGAATAAGCAATACCATTGATAATACGGAAATGAGTTGCAGAGTCAGAGACCATTCCATTACTTCATGTATACATCTGATAAATGCTTTTAAAGCGGATTTAAGTTATGATATTGAAAAGGAAAATGGTACTATTTGTAAAAAATTCCGATCAGAAACCACACCTTTTAAACAACACCAAGCATAAATCATGATCACTTTAGCTGAATATCAGCAACAAATGACTGCCGGCTATACTCATATTCCATTAGTACAGGAAGTGCTGGCAGATATGGATACACCATTGTCACTTTACCTGAAACTGGCAAATAAACCATTCAGCTATTTGCTGGAGTCGGTAGTAAATGGTGAGCGTTTTGGTCGATATTCTTTTATCGGTTTGCCCTGTGATACCTATATTAAAATATCCGGACAAAACACAAGGGTATACCAGAAAAATCAGCTAACAGAAACGCATCAGGGTAATCCGCTGGAATTCATTAAAACATTTCAGAACAGATATAAAACTCCTGATATTCCTGACTTGCCAAGATTTACAGGGGGATTGGTAGGTTATTTCGGATATGAAACCATTTATCATTTTGAACAGATAGCCCACCGGCTGAAGCAGGCAGACAAACCTAATCCGATTGGTGTGCCTGATATTTTTCTGCTGCTTTCCTTAGAGCTGGCGGTTGTGGATAATTTATCAGGCAAAATTTATCTGATTGTTTATGCCGATACCAGTAAAAAAGATGGTTATCAGCAGGCCAGAGCACGTTTAGAAGAGTTACGCACCGCACTGCGTCAGAGTGTGCAGTTGCCATTGTCACTTGGCAGTGAATTAACTGAGCCAGTGGCTGAAACTGGCGAAGAACAATATAAAAATTATGTTAAACGGGTGAAAGAGTACATTCTCAATGGCGATTGTATGCAGGTTGTCCCCAGTCAGCGCCTCAGCATGCCTTTTTACGATAATCCATTGAGTCTGTACCGTGCTCTGCGTACTTTGAATCCTTCCCCTTATTTATTTTATTATCATTTTGACGACTTCTATGTGGTGGGGTCTTCTCCGGAAATTCTGGTAAGACGTGAACAAAGCAGCGTTACAGTACGTCCTATTGCCGGAACGCGTCCTCGGGGCAGAACACCAGACGAAGATCAGGCACTGGCACAGGATCTGATAAATGATCCCAAAGAAGTGGCCGAACATGTCATGCTAATTGATCTTGGACGCAATGATGTCGGACGCATTAGTAAAATCGGTCAGGTAAAAGTTACCGATAAAATGATTATCGAACGCTATTCTCATGTAATGCATCTGGTATCCAATGTTGAAGGTGAATTACAGGATGGAACATCGAATCTGGATGTACTGGCTGCCACCTTTCCGGCTGGTACGCTTTCAGGCGCACCAAAAGTGCGTGCTCTGGAAATCATCGAAGAACTGGAGCCAAACAAACGCGGTGTTTATGGCGGAGCAGCCGGTTATCTGAGTTTTTCCGGAGATATGGATTTATGTATCGCTATTCGTACTGGTGTTGTCAGAAACAATACACTATATGTACAAAGTGGTGGCGGTATCGTCTTTGATTCAGATGAAGAGCTGGAATGGCAGGAAACTCAAAATAAAGCCAGAGCAGTAATCAGAGCAGCCCATATGGTGCAGCAGGGTCTGGATAAGTAAAGCAGATAATTAGTTATTTACAATAAACTATGGTTGATGCGCTATTATTTATAACTATTCCATCAACCATAGTTAAATGCTGTGCCAATACTGTGCAGTAAACCATCAGCCAATCATTTAAATCGCAAATCAGCATTAAACTGGTTGCAATTTCACTTTAATATCTGCCGGCGGAGCATAATAGGGCGCAGAGGTAACCAGTAATTGCGCTCCCGCACGAACATATTCCGCTATATTTAATAAAGTAACGCCACCGGCAGCAGACAATAAACTCATTGGCGCTAATATTTGCTGTTTTGCCAACACCAGTGCAAATTCTTCCGGCGTAAACTTATCCAGTTGTACAATATCTGCCTGTGCTGGCAGTGCTGCGAAAGCCTCTTCGATATTATCTGCTTCGACAATAATTTTCTTTTCCGGCGCAGCATACTTTAAACGCGTTACCATAGCAGCCCAATCATCCGGCTGCTCATAAAAATGGCGGTGATTGGCAAACAGCAAAACAGACTCAGCTGTGCCGGCACGATGTAATATTCCTCCGCCATCTATTACAGCAGCAATAGCCAGAGATTTCGTACCGGGAATACTCTTACGCGTGCAGGCAATTTGTACCAGCGGATTAATCTCATGTGCGCTTGCCAGCATTTGCGCCATATATTGTGCCACACCACTGCACCATTCCAGTACATTCTGTGCCACCTTCCAGCCCTGATGCAGATTTTCAGCTTGACCAAAAGCGGTTAACAGCACGGTTTCAGCATTAACATCAGTACCATCTTGTTCTTGTATCACTACTTCCAGCCCAAGCTTCTGCAATAGCCTGGCTGCAATGGCCACACCACTAACCCTGCCAGCTTTCTGGCGACAGAATGTCATTTTTCCAGCCTGCCGGCCAAAACCTAAAGCACGGGTGGTTAAATCACCATAAGCGATATCATCGAGTAATAGTTTATCCAGCTCAGCATCAGATAAATAAAACATGGTATTTCCCCGTTAAATGAATGACTGCAACCTGCGCCTGTTTCTTATCAGTGATGTCGCTATAGCATATACCGATAATTATGAGAAAAATAATTAATCAGTAATTAACAGATAATGCTTGTTTTTGAAAACTATAAAGCTTAGTAAATAAACCATTATTGTCCATCAAATCTTGATAATTACCTTGTTCTGCAATTGAACCTTTATCCAGAACAATAATATTATCTGCACCGATAATCGTTTTTAAACGATGAGCAATAACGATTACAGTCCTGTCTTTGACCAGACTGGCGATTGCTTCCTGAATATAAATCTCATTTTCAGGATCCAATGAGGCGGTAGCCTCATCAAGCAAAATAATAGGAGCATTTTTTAATAATGCTCTGGCAATTGAGATTCGTTGCCTTTCACCGCCCGATAATTTACTGCCGTTTTCACCTATTAAGGTATTCCAGCCATCAGCTAATCGGGCAATTAGTTCATCACATCTGGCTATTTTAGCGGCAAGTTTGACTTCTTCATCAGATGCATTATGCCTTCCGATGCGAATATTGTTCATAATCGTATCATCAAACAATACCACCTGTTGGAAAACAAAAGCCATTGAATGCATCAAGGTTTCAGGGTCAATTTGCTTAATATCAAGATTACCAATGGTAATCCTCCCCGAATTTACATCCCAAAAGCGCGCAATCAATTGTAATAAAGTACTTTTACCACTACCTGATGGTCCAACTAATGCTGTCATTTTTCCTTCTGGAATAGTGCAGCTTAAATTATTAATAACGTTTATTTGATTATAGGAAAAATTAACATGATCAATATTGATAGTATGATTAGCAAAAGTCACATCTTCTTTTCCTTCCATAATAGACTCAGATTGTAAACTTCTCATTCTATCGATGGAAACAAGCATATAAAACAGCTCGGGTAATAATGTCAAAATAGAAATCAGAGGGCTATAAATTCGTGAACTGATAATAACAAAGGCAATAAAAGTAATTGGATTCAAGCTGCCAGAAACCATCAGTGAAACACCGAGTAAAACCACTATGCCTAAACCGACTTGTAATGTCATGGTAGACAAAGTGACAATAATTCCTCCTATTCCTTCAAACTTAATTGATGCCCACATCATTTTTTTAAGAGCTTTATCCAGGCGTTGGAATTTTTTACCACTTATTCCGTAACCTTTGATGATTTTAATACCATCCAGATATTCCTGAACTTCGTCGGAAACGATTAATTTTGCCTGAACATGTTTTTCACCAAATTTTTGTTCAAGTCTTTTACCAATAACAACAATAATAATAGAAATCGGCAGAGTACAAAAAATAGCACCAGCCATCCGCCAATCATAAAATGCTAATAAACAACAAGTTATCAGACTGCTGATTGAATAGCCGATTAATTGGGGTATCACATGGCTAAGCATGTTCTCAATAACGGCACAATCACCCATAATATTAGCCGTAAGTTCAGAAAGATCTTTTCGATTAAAAAAACTAAGCGGTAGTTTGCGGATTTTTTCAGCAACTTCAATTCGGGTATTGGCAGCCTGACTGACAGCATTAGCATAAGTTTTTTCATATTCTCTTTTATAACAAAATAAGAATAATAAGGCTGAAACCACGCCTGCTCCCGCCATAATCCATAAGTAATTTATATTTACAGGAATTTGGTCAGTTAATGGCTTAATTAGCAGGATAATTATCTGTAATAAAATGACAAACGGTAACATTAATGTCAAATTAGAGATGATACAGGCGATAATAGCTTGATTAAGATTTTTATTCTCTGCATCAGACAACATCAATAATTTTTTAAACATATGCCACCTCATCATCTTGACCAGACTAATGCAATTGCCAATTTAATGTTTGCTTATAGTATTGCCACATTTTGTAATAGGTATGATGCTTATCAATTAGCTGCTCATGCGTTCCTTTTTCAACAATTCGACCTTTATCTAATACCACAATTTGATTTGCATCTTTTATTGTTGATAAACGATGAGCAATCATAATAACGGTTTTACCCTGCATCAAAACTTTCAAGGCAAGCTGAATTTTGTATTCATTTTCAGGATCAGCAAAAGAAGTGGCTTCATCAAGAATTAAAATAGGTGAGTTTTTTAGTAATGCGCGGGCGATTGCTAAACGTTGCATTTCACCGCCTGAAAGATGCAATCCTTTAGTGCCTATTACCGACTGATATCCGTCTGGCAGCTTTTCAATAAATTCGTGACATTGTGCAGCTTTGGAAGCGGCAATAACTTCATCTAACCGAGCATCGGGTTTGCCGATTTTAATATTATCTAAAATAGTTTGTTTAAAGAGAAAAATATCCTGAAACACAAAACTCACTAGCGACAATAAATACTCACTTTTCATTTGCTTAATATCTACACCACCAATCGTTATCGAACCTTCATCAGGATCAAAGAAGCGGGGAATAAGCAATGAGACTGTACTTTTACCACTGCCGGAAAGTCCAACCAGAGCAGTAGTTGTTCCTTGTTTTGCCGTAAACGAAATGTGACTTAGCGCATTATTCTCTGAAGCCTTGCTATCCTGAATCTTATTGTAGGCAAAAGTGACATCATTAAAACCAATATCATAACGATTTACTTCTAAACCGGATTCGGGTTCAGCTAAAGGTTTTACGTTTAAAACACTATCCATATTTTCAACGCTTTTAACTGCTTTTTGAAGGCCTTGAGAAACATACATGAGTTTTAAAAAAGGCGCTGGTAATGCCAGTGAGAAAATTAAATAAAAAATAGAAGCTAAGATAAAATTTGCATAATTATCTACAGAACCGAGTAAGAAAATTATTACCGGGAGAATAAAAAGATAGATGTTATTTAATATCAGTAGAAAAAATGCCATATGATATTTAAAACAATCAGTAAACTTAAGGCAAAATACTTGATACGCTTTGATTGACTCATAAAAGCGTTTAAATGAGAAAAAAGTTTGATTGAAAGCTTTTACAACAGCAATACCACGAATATATTCAACTGAAGCATTACTCATATCAATGAGTCGATTTTGAAACTCCTGCATATGGTTTTTAATATCTTGACGACGATAGCCGCTTATCAAAACAATATAAGCCAAAATAATGGGTACCAGCGTTGCCAACCCTAAACGCCAGTCAAAAACAGCTAAAATAATTAAAATGATAATCGGAGTCGCAAACGAACCAACCATATCAGGGAGTTGATGAGCAATAAAAATTTCTATCTTTTCAATATCATCATCAACGATTTTTCGTAACTCTCCACTCGAATGTTCAGTATAAAATCCTAATGGTAAATATGATAAATATCGAACGAAATTATATTTCAAATAGTAAAGCGTTTTAAACGCAGCAATATGCGAGAAGCAAAGTGCAAGGAAATTAAAAAATAGCGACAATGCAGCCGCAATAAAAGCCAGCCAACCATAATGAATAATAAGCCCGTTATTTAATACATCCTTATTGGCTAAACTCATTATTAATTCGTAAACAATATAATAAACCGAAATAAAAGGGATAAAAGCAGTAGCAACACTTAAAACTGAAAATAAACAAGATAAAATAATTAAAATTTTATTTTTAAAGGTAAGTTGCCAAAGTCGAGAAGCAGGACTGTTATTACACGGTTTCATTAAATGAGTACCTTATTAAAGTAATAGTAATCATTATCATTTATAATATATAAAATAACAATTCTTTTTATAAAACAAACAATATTATGGAGTGTGTTAATAAAATCGCAGGCCTTGAGTGCAACAAATTTTGCACTGAGTCATGATTTTGAGCTGATGCGTGATCACAATGGAAAAGATAGCTCTACTTCTTAAAACTATCTTAATGACGAACAGCTGATTAAATAATTAACTCAGTTAAATTATCGAGCAGAGTTTTTTATTGATCATGACAAATTATTTTGTTTTTAGTTATCAATAATTCCTAATAAAGATAACAGATTGCCAGTGATGTTTTCATTTCATAAGCTATATCTATCTGGTATATAACCATTGATAATTTTGTCGTATATAACCTTTACCTGAAAATGATATCTATCTGAAAGAAATCCAGGTACAAAAAATGTAAGCTGAAACAGTTAATACTCAAAGTATTATTTCAATAGCTGTAGAAAAACTAAGAGGGTATAGAAAAAACATACCCTCTTAGTTTTAAATTGACAGAGATAAACATTTATCAGCTAATATCCAGCACCGCATGGAATGCAGCTTGAGGAATATCTACACCGCCAAATTTACGTTGTCTGACTTTATTATCTTTTATATTTTTAGCAATTTTTCTCTTTTTGGATAGAGAGCCGGAATATCCTTTTCCGGTTACGCTTTTGCGTAAGGGCGGAATATCCTCACGCGCAATAACTCTGTTTTCAACCACAGACTGAACTGGCATGGGATATAACTTACGCGGAATCACATGCTTCATTTTCAGAGCTATTTGCTTACCGCGTTCATAACTACTGCTGCGCGGTAAAATAAATGAAAATGCATCTACTATTTCATCATTCAGCCAGATATCCATTTTCACAAGATCAGACGCAATATAACATCTGTCGCGGTAATCAACTGAAGCATAACCATGCGTGATGGATTTTAATGAATTGAAAAAAGTATAGGCAATTTCAGAAATCGGCAGCTTAAAAAATAGTTCCGCCATTTTATTATTGAGGTAGGTCATATCAACGAATATGCCTCGCTTTTCCTGGCACAGATTCATAATTTCGCCAATATTTTCCACAGGAATAATAATGGCTGACTCAATAAAGGGTTCTTCAATGGAAGCTATTTTTTCAAAACTCGGTAACAATGTCGGATTATTTACCGTTATTATCTGGCCATTCGTAAGCGTTACCCGGTACTCAACACTGGGAAACGTAGAAATAATTTCAATACCATGCTCCCGTTCAAGTCTTTCCTGAATAATTTCCATGTGCAAAATGCCTAGAAAGCCACATCGAAAGCCACTGCCAAGTGCCAGAGAATTTTCCTGTTGATAAACAAAGGCCGAATCATTCAGAGCCAGTTTTTCTATCGCATCGCGCAGCTTTTCCTGTTCCTCATTTTTAATAGGAAATAAGCCTGCATATACCATGGGTTTAACATCTTTATATCCGGGTACGGGAGGAGTGTCTGGTGCATTAATATCAATTAATGTATCACCAACTTTCACATTGGACACCACCTTTATATTAGTAGAAATATAACCTACCTCGCCCGCAACAAGCGTTTCAACAGACCTCATTTCAGGCAGAAATACACCAATCTGTAATGCTTCAAACTCCAGTTCACTTTTGATCATTTTAATTTTCTGACCATTAGTCACCGAACCATTGAAGATACGGACATGCAGAACTACACCACGATACATATCGTAATGCGAATCAAAAATTAAAGCTTGAAGAGGACGATTCTGCTCACCACTAGGTGCCGGTATTTCTTTAACAATAGCATTCAGAATATTATCGACTCCGGCCCCTGTTCTGGCCGAAGCCAATATAATATTATCCAGATTAATCCCATCCAGCTCTTCGAGCTCTTTGGTAACACGTTCTACATCCGCATTTGGCATATCAATCTTATTGATAACCGGAATAATCGTTAAATTCTGTTCCTGCGCTAATTTTAAATTAGCAATAGTCTGAGCCTGCACTCCCTGTGTGGCATCAATCACCAATAATGCCCCTTCACAAGCGGCTAAACTGCGGGAAACTTCATAGGCAAAGTCAGTATGACCGGGTGTATCAATCAGATTAAGTTCATACTCAGCCTGATCTTCGGCCTGATAATACATGCGCACAGTCTGGAGCTTAATAGTAATACCGCGCTCTCTTTCAAGCTCCATATTATCTAATAATTGCTCTTTCATTTCTCTTTCGCTGACCGTTTTTGTCATTTCAATTAACCTGTCAGCCAGCGTAGATTTACCATGATCAATATGAGCAATAATACAAAAATTTCTAATATTATTTAGGTTCATATTCCCATTCTTTCAGATTTTATTCATTTAATAGGCATTAAATGTAATAATTAGAGTAACTCGAAGTCAAGCTTAATATCCCGTCTTTACTAATTGTGATATTTTGTTGATTTATAAAACTAAAGAGGTAAAAAATGGTGGATTTACAGGATTGTATTTTATCAATAGCCAATAATGGGCAGTTAAGCCTCAAACCTAAATATTCCGTAACCGAAGCGGCCCAAATTCTTGGATTATCAGCACATACTCTGCGCTATTACGATTCCCTTAATTTATTCCCGTTCTTACAGAGAGATCAGCATGACAAAAGATTCTTTTCAGATGCAGATTTACAATGGGCAAAATTAATCGAGTGTTTACGCAATGCCAATATGTCCATAAAAGATGTTCAACACTATGTAGAGCTCTGTTTGCAAGGAGATAAAACACTGAATCAGCGGCTGAATATAATTAGCCAGCAAGAACAAAAGCTGCTCGACACCATGGAAACATTAAAAAAGCAAATAGCATTGTTGAGATTTAAAAAAGAATACTATGAAAATGCTAAACTCAAAAAAGACCTTGATAAATAGTACTGTCATCTAATCACAAGTAAAAGGAAATAGAGGCTATAAACAAGTCAACATCCCAATCGGCAGATAGTGAAGTCAAATAAAACAGCAAAAGCTGAGTCAAAGGAGCCAAAAATAAACACAGGAAAAACAGTTGAATGAGGAGAAAGTCAAAAATAAATGCAGGCAGGAGTTGACAGGGGGTTTGTGGAGGCGTATAGTTCGCCTTCTTCGCTGATGACGCGACACGAAACAAACGAACAGTTTAAAGTAGAACGCAGTCGAA
>NZ_JAAEDS010000010.1:0-41028 GCF_013344955.1 Snodgrassella sp. ESL0324
CTGTTACTGTATCTAGGCCAGAGAGGGGAAGGACTGCTGACGCAGCGCTTCGTAGAGGACGATGGCGGCGGCGTTGGACAGGTTCAGTGAGCGGATGTGCTCTGACTGCGGAATTCGCAGACATTGCCCGGCGCGTGCCTGTGCGAATGCCTGGGGCAGTCCGGTGGTTTCGCGACCGAAGAGGAAGTAGATTTGCTGATTGGGGTCGCTGTAGTCGAACTGAGTGTAGTTGCGAGTGCCGTAGGTTTCTATCAGGTAGACTTGTGCATTAGTCTGGGTTTCAGTCATGCTGATGAATGCTTCCAGACTATCATGATAATGAATATCTACATGAGGCCAGTAATCCAGACCAGCACGCTTAAGCATCTTGTCATCTGTAGAAAAACCTAATGGATGGATTAAATGCAGGCTGGTATGTGTGCCGGCACAAGTGCGGGCGATATTGCCGGTATTAGCAGGAATTTGGGGTTGATACAGAGCTATGTGCAGACTCATCTGATTAGTTTTTTATTGATACAAAAAAGACGATTAGTATAATCTATATTGAAAATTTAAGTGACTACTGCTTTGAATGAAGAATGTGACAGATGTATCGCTTATTCGCTTAACTGTTTATGTATAAAAAATTTCTATACCATTTTAATTTAACATAAATTAATCTTATTTTTATCATTAAATCTATAGATATTTCATTTAAACACTAAAGTAATAATCCAGATTAGCCAGAGCAGAGCACAGCTTATTAAGGAATATTTGAGTTGCTTCAGTGCTCCCTGATATCTTTGTTCCAAAGTAAAATCTTGCAGTTTTTGTTTTTGCCAAATAGAAGTAAGAATAATACCAGCCTGCCGGTTATTTTCCTGAGTGAGTTCAGAGAAATAATGATTATCCAGCCATAGCCGCCAGCATTGATAAATAACTATACCGGCACCAGCTGTGATCAGTGAACGTATTAAGCCGCCAGAAGCGCAAAATATTGCCCATAATAAAGGTATTAATGCCATCAATAACAAAAAGCGCCAGCTTGCTAATGTGTGGCTGACTAACACTTTACTAAGTTCATGTTCATTGGATTCTGGGTTATGCTGATATGCCATTGCTCAAGAAGTTCCATATGTTTGGAGCCTAGTACAATTTGCGGGCGTTGTTGCTGCACAAATGTACAGGCCTGTTCTACAGTTTTAAAATCATCAAAAGCCAGCAGCCATGCTACTACTACAATGGCACTACGTGATAGTCCCAATGAGCAATGGATTAAAACACTATTGTGCTGTGTACGTAATTTTTCTAATTCACTGACAGCTTGTTGCAATTGCATCATACTGGGACAAACAAGATCCAGCATAGGTATACATGTATACACGCGATTATATGTAGATTGGGCGCGTGGAAATTCGAATGTTAAATCCAGAATGGCTTTTTGTTTAACACTGCTGCAAGGATAACTACCCATAAAAATGTGCTTATTGATTGGGCTGATAGCAGGAATTTTACGGGTATACAGCCATCTGGAAATAGTCATCAGACATCGCCAGGGAAATAACAGAATATAAGTAGCCGCTGAATATTTGCCATGCTGTGATTTATATATTGTATTAACACCAAAATGATATGAACAACTGACAATAAATAAAGATAATGCCAGCCATAATAACCATGGAGTAGAACAAATTCCAAAACATAAGCACACAAACGCTGCTATTGCATAATACTTAGCCAGCTTTTTTGACTGTGTACACGGTATATGAATATGGGTTTTTGGTATTTTTTTAGCCGGTATTAGCCAGTCAATAAACATACCAATAGCTACGCCGATGATTACATCAATAAAATGATGTTGCCATGTCGTCAGTACAGAAATACCAATTAACAGAAACCAGCAATGAATCAGCCAGCGCAGACGTTTAGGAGTATGTTGTAAAAAGTGTTGCCACAGCAGCCAGCTTAGGATGATATAGAGTATTGAAGACTGATTATAAGATAAATTAAACTGCTCCAGCTGATTAAACCACCAGCCGGTAAAACCTTCAACTTTGGGACGGATAAAGCTAAAACGAAAAGGAAATAGTAAAAAACTGATACAGGCTATTGTAGAAGCTAATACTAACCGGCAGGCCTGACGAGTCTGTTCAGATATAGAGCGACACAAAAATAAAGATATGCTATAGAGCAAAGCCAGACTACAGTAAGGAATAATGGTGAGCGGAATAAACGGGATGTATTGTTCCCAGCTATATACCACACTATTAATATCAGCTCGCGTGGCAGTAAACTGATTAACCAGTTCATACGTTACCAAGAAAAACGGCGCCAGAATGATTAACCAGCCTACTGCCAAACAGTTTAATTGACTACGCAACTTCATGATGTACGGCGAATTGCCATGGATACGCTGAAAATCCCCCATTCATCAATAATTTGTGCACATTTATCAAAACCGGCTGCACTTACCAGAGCATCCATTTCACCTTGAGAACGATTACGCATAATCCACGGCTGACCCTGACGATGGCTGGTTAAAGACCATGCAATGGTTTTCAATTGCGGGTGCCAAGGTTGATTTGTGTAAATCAGGATACCACCGGCAGGGATAGCTGCTGCTAAACCATTTAGTGAATTGCGTAACAGAGAGTTATCCGGAAAAAGTTCATACAGTCCGGAAACAATACCCAAGGTTGGTTGAGGTGTAAGTGCTGCGAGTTGCTCCTGATTGAAAGCATCACCAATTTCAAATCGCGCTTTATTGCTTAAACCATAATCAGCAATCATCTGCTGACCTTTGCTGACATTAAGTTCACTGTAGTCGCGTAATAAAATTTCTTCAACTGCATTGATATTGGATAATGCTTCAATGACATACCTGCCATGACCGGCAGCAATATCAACAACCCGAACCGGAAGATTTTTTTCCTGTAGTTTTGATACAGCTTGTTTAATCATATATTCCAGATTAATTTTGCGTTGCCGGATACCTCGCCAGCCAATGCTATTGAGATAGGCTTTGTCAAATTGTTTTCCCAGCCAGTTTTGACCCTGAGGCTGATTCTGATAAACATAATCCAGTGTACTGCCGGAATCAAAGCCAGTTTCACAACCCAGTTTAATACCATTAGAAAGTTTACCAAGGGTTGTCATACCTTTATGTAAGGCACGATAACTAAAGGCACTGAAAGAAAGCGGAACCGGTCCGCCGCTTAATTCACGCCAGTTATCTGCACTCGGGCTCCAGCGATCTTCATGCTGATAATTAAAAGCGGCTACTGGCTGCTGATATAAGGTATCGATAAAGCTGCGAATTTTTGTAAAAGCTTCTTCTCGGTTAAGTTCGCCCAATGTGTCGTGATAAAAACCGGGCAGAATGTGCATTTCTTTGAGCGGATTGCGAATACGCTGATAGAAATCCAGTTGTGGTTGCCTGTGCACTACATAATCCTGACCGGATATCAGCAGTTGCGTAGGTAAAGTAATAGCAGCAGCATCTTCAATGACGCGGTCGGCTGTACGGTATAAATCCAGTAAAATATTTACTGCAATTGCACGAGTAATCAGTGGATCGTTATTAAAACTGTTAACACGTTCGGGATCATGAGTCAGATACTTGCCTTTGACATAGGAATTAACAAAGAAAAGACCTTTCACATATTGTCCGAAACTAAGCAATGGCCGGGCAAACGGTACGTACAGTTTTACTTTAAATGCAGGAGAGGCTAATACAAGTCCGCGAATTTTCGGGGCATAATCATGTGCCCATGTTGCTGCCAGTACCGCTCCCACACTCTGGGCAATCACTATGATATTCGAAAGGGGAGTTTGGCTGTCTGCGGCAACAAAATGCATAAATTCATCCACATCCTGTACAGAACGAGCCAGAGACGGGCTGTAACCGCGAGGGCCGGGAGAGTGGCCATGCCCGCGGGCATCCCATGCATAAAAATCCGTATCCGGCATGTGCAGCTCATCCACAATGTGCTGCAAACGACCAGAATGTTCATGTCCGCGGTGAAACAATACAATAACTTTACGTATCGTGCCGGAGGTAATTGCAGGCCAGTGTCGATAAAATAATTCTTGTTTATCGCTGGTATAAAATGTACTTTCTTTTGCTTGGCGTTGTTCAGTCATCAGAATCTCTTTTCGTATATTGCGGACGCAATGCGAGTAAATTATTTAACAAATCTGCTTTAAACTGGTCCTTATCCGGCTGGTAATACATGGCACTGCCAATATTAATGTCTATGAATAGGGGCAGCGGAATACGATTACCTTTAGCCATAATCTGTTCAGTTCCCTGCAGCCATACCGGAATGATGGGTACAGTTGGCATAGCAGCGCTTAAATACCAGATACCTGATTTGAGCGGTTGCATTTTTCCGGGTTCGCCACGAGAGCCTTCTGGAAATAGGATAAGGATTTTGTTTTGACGTAAGGCTTCTTCACAGCCCTGAAGCGGATTGTTCTGACCGCCATTCTGACGGGTAACCGGAATAATGTTGAGAATATTAATTGCAAACCAGGCCAGCCATTTATTACTCAGAAAGTAATCTGCTGCAGCTACCGGATGAATCTGATTTTGCTGTAAAGGTGAGTATAGACCCATCAGTGCAAATACATCCATGTGGCTATTATGATTAGCAACAATGATTGCCGGACCCTGTTTAGGCAGATTGTGATGCTGATGAATACGCAAACCCAGCCAGAAACGCATAAACGGCCATTCTATACATAATGCAAATATGGGTTTGAGTAATGATTTAAGCATGATTTAGTAGTAAAAATAGCGAACGAAATGAAAAAATACCGGTGCAGTAAAAATCAATGAGTCCAGACGATCAAGAATACCTCCGTGGCCGGGTAATATCGTGCCGCTGTCTTTAATACCAATATCCCGCTTGATTGCAGACATGACAATATCACCACAGAATCCGCTTATACTGATGATCAGACCTGCAATTAAAGACATTTCCCAGCTCAGTGGTGTCAGTATAGGCCCCAGCAGCATGGCAGCAATTGTCGTGCTGGCTATGCCGCCAAGTAGTCCGGCCAGAGTTTTGTTCGGGCTGACTTTAGGTGTTATTTTGATTTTACCCAGAGATTTACCCCATAAGTATTGAGTAATATCATTGAATTCTGTTAAACCCACAAGGAACAGTACCAATAGTGCACCAGTTTGCTGATGATCATTCGGCAGTACCAGCAAACTGGCAACATGGCTGAAAGCAAATACAGTTGTCATCAAACCCCACTGCAATTGAGACACTGTACGCAGAAAATGTTTGGTATCACCAGCAAGAACCATTCGTACCGGTAAAAACAGGAACATATATACCGGAATAAATATAATAAAAAAACCGTACCAGTTACTGCCGATAAACCAGTAATTAATCGGGATAGTGATAAACATCCACAGGATAGGCATACGGTCTGCATGGCGTGCCGGTACCAGCGTTAAATATTCTTTTAACGCCATGAAGCTGACCAGAGCAAAAAAACATATCCCTAACCAGGATGGACTGATTAATGCCAGAGAAAACAGTATAATAATAATCCACCACGTTCGAATACGCAGTGTAAGTTCATGCCAGTCTTTATCCGGTTTCAGGTACACTAATAAGCCATTGATAACTGTAGCCAGTAATAAAAGGCTGAAAATGACCAGTAAGGATTTTTGCAACAGCATATCAGTGTTCTCCGGTCAGTGCACTGCGACAACGGTTAACACAAGTCCAGACCAGTAAGACAATTGATATACACCACAGCAGATTGTTCCATGATGTTAATTCTGGCCAGATAGCCAGTAATAAAGACCATGTACCGAAAATCAGGGCACGATCACTTTTACCCATGGGACCCGCATAGCTGCGGATGCCATTAATTGTTTGAGCAAGAATGCCGCAGAATTCCGTAAGTACTGCACAAAAGAGCATTACCAGTACCACAGTTGTATTACTGCACGGTAACAGAATGAACGGTACATATAAGGCAATATCAGATAAGACATCACCCAATTCATTTAAGACAGCACCAAGCCGGCTTTGCTGGTTACATTCACGAGCGAGCATGCCATCCAGTGCATTGAGCGCCATTCTGATAAATAATGTAATAGGTAGCAGCCAGAATAATCCCGGATGCGGAAAAATAGCCAGTATGACACCGATTAATACAGAAAGACCAATTGCAGAAAGGGTAATGTGGTTTGCTGTAACGCCTTTTCGATACAGCCAGAACATGAGCGGGCGTAATAATTTTTGAAAAGCAGGTTTGATACTGTAAAGAGTCATGCTTTTATAAATTAAGTTATGTAATTTCTATATTATAAAATGTATTTAAAAATTTTGTTTTGTTATTTTTATTAAACATGTTAGGCTGCTGTACCGCTTTATTGAGCCATACTGCAAAACTCACGTTAATAAATATTACAGTGCGGGATTTATTTTCAATGTTTTGATTAATAATTAGTGATCTGCTTATACGTTTTTAAATTTTTACTGTTACGTGATGAATTTATAGATGAATTGCCGGTAATGCGTGATAGTATTACCGGCAATTTTCAGGATGAGATAGGTTTATTCACCTTGTGGCAATGCCCACATCTGATTTTGATTGTATTTCTGCATAAATTGTTTAAATTCTGGTGATTGATAGGCTGCTTTTAAGTCTTTTGCCCACTGGGTATCTTTATTTTTTTCATTAATGGTAACCACCATTTCCATTTCCGGAATTACTTTTTCACGAAGTACGGCTTTTTTCGGATCAAGTTTAGACTGGTAAGCAATTCCACCGGAGGCGAAACCGAAATCTACTTCACCCAGTGTGCGCGGAATCATGACTGAATCCATTTCTTTAATTTTCAATTGTTTTGGATTGCTGACAATGTCTCTGGATGTTGCCAGTATCGGGTTAGTACCGGATTTGAGCTGAATGAAATGATTATCGGTCAGAATGCGCAATGCACGTGACGTATTGGCCGGATCACTGGGAATCAGCACAGTAGCACCATTGGGCGCCTGCTGAAAGGATGTGTATTTGTCTGAGTAAATGGCAGCCGGTATGGTAGGGATATGCACCAGAGGATACAGATGTGTACCTTTTTCACGGTTAAAGACATTAAGATAGGCAGTATGCTGATCCAGATTAAAATCAACCTGACCATTATTAACAGATTGATTATTCACTTCCAGCGTGGAAAAATTCATGGTTTTAATGGTGTAGCCCTGTTTTTCCAGAATAGGTTTAATGCCTTGTTCAAATACTGTGCTGTAAGGCATAGCAGAGGCACCAAAAACCAGCTCTTTTTTGGTCGTACTGGCTGCTGTGGAATCTTGCTGAGTTTTAGAGCAGGCAATAAGACCTGTTGTCACGAGACAGAATAAAACGAAATAGATAATTTTGTTCATAATGTGCCTGCTAAAAATTTAATACGGAATTTAAGTATATAATTGGAATTAGTTTGTAAATATACTGATTTTAAATAACTTTACTACTAAAAAGAATATGGGTTTATGCTATTTGCCTATTGTTTGAATTGTTATGCTTACTGATTTAGAAAAAAACGCCATACGTGATCATTACCAAAGTATTGCCAGAAGTTTGCCTAATTTCCGGCCCCGGCAGGCACAGCGGGAAATGATTGCAGCTGTTGCTAATGCATTTTCACGCACTCAGCAACAGCAGGATGGTGAGGATGCACCGGAGCGCAATGGTGAGTCTATCGTTGTAGTAGAGGGGCCGACAGGAGTGGGTAAAAGTCTGGCATATTTACTTGCCGGCGGTATTATGGCGCAGACGCGCGGCAAAATACTGGTAGTAAGCAGTGCGACTGTCGCCTTGCAGGAACAACTGGTCGGGCGTGATTTACCGTTTGTAGTCAGACACAGCGGACTGAGTCTTAGTTTTGCTCTGGCTAAAGGACGCGGACGTTATTTATGTCCCTATAAACTGTATCAATTAACCCAATTAAACGCACAGGACAGTTTGCAGGGTTTTGAACCACAAATGGTACTCTGGGAGCGGAAGCCTAAAAAAGAAGAATTGGCAGTATTGCGTAATATGGCAGATCAGTTTGCTGCCCGTACTTTTAATGGAGACCGGGATACATGGCCGGAACAAATTGACGATGGTTTATGGCAGAAAGTAACTAATGATCGCCATGGTTGTTTGAAATCCGGGTGCCCGAACCGCGCCGAGTGTCCTTTTTTTCTGGCGCGGGAGACGCTGGAAACGGTGAATGTTGTGGTAGCCAATCATGATTTACTGCTGGCTGATATCGGCATGGGCGGTGGTGTAATTTTGCCGGCACCGGCCAACAGTTTTTATTGTATCGATGAAGCGCACCATTTACCGCATAAAGCTTTACAGCAATTTGCGGCTGAACATAGTTTGAATCAGACATTATGGTTTTTAGACCGGATTGGTAATATTGTAGATAAAGTAGCTGGTGTGCTGGATAAAAGTGAACTTGCAGTGCTGGCTGTTGAAGCTGCATCGGGTTTGCAGGAAAGTTTGCAGGAATGGCTGATTTGTCTGGCTGATGAACCCAGTCTGGCAGTACAGGACGGTATCGAAGAAAGCAGCTGGCTATGGCCGGATGGTGAAATACCATCGAGTTTGAATATGCTGGTAAATAATACCGCTATCGCCGCACGAATGCTGCTGAAACATTTAAATGGTATGAATGAGGCATTATCTGCCTCCAGACGGGATAAGAATAAGGATAGCAGCCTGCTTGATCAGCTCAGTACTGATTTGGGCATGCTGCTGGCGCGAACTGAACAGGTCGTGGATGTATGGGATTTAATGTCCACGGAAAAAGTTGAAGGCGAAGCACCACTGGCTAAATGGATTACTCGGATAGCTAAAGATAAGGTTGACTACAACTTTCATGCCTCTCCCATTACCAGTGCCAGTAAGCTGGCCAGTGGTTTGTGGCGGCGGGCAGCAGGAGCATTGCTGACTTCGGCTACGTTGCGCTCACTGGGTACATTTGATTTACTGTTAAAGCAAACAGGCCTGAGCTGGCTGCCTGATACTACTATGCTGGCACTGGACAGTCCGTTTCATTTTGCAGAACAGGGTGAGCTGTATATACCGCCACTGGCAGCCAGCCCGAAAGATGCGGCAGCGCATACCAGTGAAATTGTTAATTGGCTGCCGAAGCTGATTAATGAAAGCGAACCTATTGGGACGCTGGTATTATTTTCTTCACGGCGGCAAATGCAGGAGGTCGCGCTGAAATTGCCGGACAGTCATTTGCCCTTATTGCTGGTGCAGGGAGAAATACCTAAACAGATATTATTAGAGCGCCATCATGAGGCAATTGCTGCTGGTCGTCCGAGTATTATTTTCGGTCTGGACAGTTTCGCTGAAGGTCTGGATTTACCCGGTGAGATGTGTGTGCAGGTCATTATTGCCAAGTTGCCGTTTGCTATGCCGGATAATCCGATTGAGAAAACCCGCAATCAGTGGATAGAGGCACGCGGCGGTAACCCGTTTATGGAAATTACTGTGCCGGAAGCCAGTATCAAGCTGATTCAGGCTGTAGGGCGGCTGATTCGGACTGAAACAGATTACGGCCGGGTTACTATTCTGGATAATCGTATTCTGACTGCGCGATATGGTAAACAGTTACTGGCGTGTTTACCGCCTTTCAAACGTATCGGCTGATTATGACTACAGATGTAATCATCAATGCAACTGTATCCTGCTCAGTACAGGGAAATTGTCATACAAACTCTGTACAGCAATTGACAATCAATTGATTAATCTTTAATATTAGAAGCTTTCGTATATTTATCTGGATTAGCTTTTATGAAAACCTTTTCAGCTAAGCCCCATGAGGTGAAGCGCGATTGGTATGTGGTTGATGCTCAAGACAAAGTTCTGGGTCGTCTGGCTGCTGAAATCGCCCGCCGTCTGCGTGGCAAACATAAGCCAGAATACACGCCACATGTTGATACTGGTGATTACATTATTGTAATTAACGCTGACAAACTGCGTGTGACTGGTCAGAAACAGACTGACAAAAAATACTATCGCCACTCAGGTTTTCCTGGTGGTATTTATGAGCGCACTTTTGCTGAAATGCAAAACCAGTTTCCTGGCCGTGCGCTGGAAAAAGCCGTTAAAGGTATGTTACCTAAAGGCCCGTTGGGCTATGCCATGATTAAAAAACTGAAAGTATATGCTACTGCAGAACATGGCCATGCTGCTCAACAACCTAAAGTTTTGGATATCTAAGGACACGCAATGAACGGTAAATATTACTACGGCACGGGTCGCCGCAAAAGTTCAGTGGCTCGTGTTTTCCTGCAAAAGGGTAGCGGTCAGATTATTGTAAATGGTCGTCCGCTGGATGAATTTTTTGGTCGTGAAACCGGTCGCATGATTGTTCGTCAGCCTCTGGTACTGACTGAAAATCTGGAAGCTTTCGATATTAAAGTAAATGTTGTAGGCGGCGGTGAAACCGGTCAGTCTGGTGCGATTCGTCATGGCATTACCCGTGCACTGATTGACTACGATGCAGCTCTGAAACCAACTCTGTCTGCTGCTGGTCTGGTTACTCGTGATGCACGTGAAGTTGAACGTAAAAAATTCGGTCTGCGCAAAGCACGCCGTGCAAAACAGTTCTCAAAACGTTAATCTGTATTGCCACTACCAAAACAGTTTATATATTCAAAAAAGAGCCTTTATTGGCTCTTTTTTTTGTGAATAGGTCAATAAAGATATATTGTAAATTTTGAAACAGATTACTGGCATATTATCCGCAGGAGCAACCTATTGCTTAGCAGCAGGGCGGCAGTAAGCGGGCAGTTCTAGTACAGGCTGCTATAATTACTGCTGGTTATGAGTATGATGAAATTAATCTGAACTGCGGCTGCCTCAGCACCAGCTCGCGGGTACAGCAAGGTGCTTTTGGTATCTGTCTGATGTGTGAAGTTGAACTGGTAGCACAATGCTTAATGCTATGCAGGAAACGGTTAATATTCCGGTTACGATTAAGCATCTCATCGGTCTGGATTAAATCGAGTTTTACAGACAAATATAAAAGCAAAAAATTACAAGTTATATAATTTAATAAAAATAAAACAAATCATAATTAGATAATTGTTTAATATTTTTTGCTAAATAAATTATTTATAATTTTGGTATTAATTTTAAGATTAATATATTTATTTTATTAATAAGAATTAATGATTTATATCTAGTAGAAATTAATCTATATAATTTTATTCAATATAATTTCAGATCATACTTGATAAATATTTATTAAATTGATATGACGATTTTTAATTAAATAATGTATTAAATAATTTCCGAATAATTATAATTTAAGGATAATTCTTCTGTGATTTCTATATTGTTTATATAAGATATAGTTTGCTAATTTTTTGATGGTTTTTTAGGTAGCAGGTCTGTTTTTACGCCATTTATACCGGTTGTAGCCAAACAGGTACTGGCTTGGGAAACGTGTTACCCATTTTTCAACATTATTATTAATAATCTGTGCATCATGATCGCGGTTGCCGTTGAGTGTGCCTTCAAGTGGTGCGATATGAAGAGCAAAGCCGCGACCGTGCGGCAGGCGTTCGCCGCAAAAGAACAGAGGGGTTACTTCAGGCATGATGGCCAAACGAGAGGCTAGGGTCATGGTGTAGGCAGGCTGACCAAAAAAAGTTGCCCATACACCTTCACCTTCGCCGGGTACCTGATCGGGCAGTACAATGGTAGCCTGCTTATTTTTTAATGCCCGTACAATTTGTTTTACCCCCAGCATATTGGCAGGAGCGGTATAGCCGTTATCTCGTACACGTCCGCTATTCATAACGCTTTCCAGCCAGCTTATTTTAGGCGGGCGGTACATGGCGGTAAGCGGAAAAGGCAGTTTTTCGCTCAGAAAACGGCCGGCAAGATCATAATTGCCCAGATGTGGTGTAATTAAAAGCAAACCTTCGTTGCGTTCAATAGCGGCTTCTATGTGTTCCCAGCCGTGTACTTCTTTAAATAATGAGACGATATGCTTGCTTGAGCGGGTCCAGGCTATGGATAACTCAAGCCCGCTTTTGGCTGTTTCTGCAAAAATAGATTTAACCAGTTTTTCTGATTCTTGGTCGTTGGCGGCAAGTTTGCTAAAATGCAGATTTTTAGTTGTGCGTTTACGTTCACTGGTGGCGAAGTAAAAGCCAAGGCGCCCCAGTACGGAACCTAAACCCTGTAAAACAGGTAAGGGGATTAATGCCAACAGGAAAAATATGAAATAAACCAGCTTTTGCATCCGTTCTGTATCTCAAACTCGAAAATTTGGGCGACATTGTAACAAAAGCATTTATAACTGCCCATCATAATGCTTGATTAGCATCAGAAAGTATCCGCCAATTATGAGTGAATTTCTGTTTACTTCCGAGTCGGTATCCGAAGGTCATCCGGATAAAGTTGCCGACCAGATTTCCGATTCTATTTTAGACGCTATCCTGACTCAGGATCCTACTGCACGTGTTGCAGCTGAAACTCTGGTAAATACCGGTTTGTGTGTTCTGGCCGGTGAAGTTTCTACACGTGCGCATATTAATTATATACAAGTTGCACGCGATACAATTAAACGTATCGGTTATAACTCATCTGAACTGGGGTTTGATGCCAGTGGCTGTGCGGTGATGGTGTGTTATGACGAGCAGTCTCCTGATATTGCTCAGGGGGTTAATGAAGGGGAAGGGCTTGACCTGGACATGGGTGCAGGCGATCAGGGACTGATGTTTGGTTATGCCTGTGATGAAACTCCTACGCTCATGCCGTTTGCAATTTATTATGCACACCGTCTGATGCAGCGTCAGAGTGAAGTGCGTAAAAGTGGTGAACTGCCGTGGTTGCGTCCTGATGCCAAGGCACAGCTTACCTGTGTGTATGACAGTGAAACCGGAAAGGTAAAACGTATTGATACTGTGGTGCTGTCTACGCAACATGAGCCGGATATCGAGCGTGATGAGCTGGTTGCAGCTGTTAAGGAATATATTATTAAGCCGGTGTTACCTGCTGATATGCTGACTGAAGAAACGCAATATCTGATTAATCCGACCGGGCGTTTTGTCATTGGTGGTCCGCAAGGCGACTGTGGTCTTACTGGTCGCAAAATTATTGTGGATACTTATGGCGGGGCGGCTCCTCATGGCGGCGGTGCTTTTTCCGGTAAAGATCCTACCAAGGTTGACCGCTCTGCTGCTTATGCCTGCCGTTATGTGGCGAAGAATATTGTTGCTGCCGGTCTGGCCAGTCAGTGTCAGATTCAGATTTCCTATGCTATCGGTATTGCACAGCCTACATCAATTGCGATTGATACTTTTGGTACCGGCAAGATCGATGAAAACAAGCTGATTGAAATTGTGCAGGAACATTTTGATTTGCGTCCGAAGGGTATTATTAAAATGCTGGATTTGCAGCGACCGATTTATGCGAAAACAGCGGCGTATGGTCATTTCGGGCGTGAAGAGCCTGAATTTACCTGGGAACGTACGGATAAAGCGCAATTGCTGCGTGAAGCCGCAGGTATTTAGTTCTGGTTATGTGGAAACAGGCTGCTTTTGAAGCAGCCTGTTTTTTTGCTGATGCAGGAGTTAGTCAGGATATGTATATATTGTGATGATGTTGTATCGGTAGGTTGTCTGCGGAATATGCTGAATATGCTGAATATGCTGCTTATGTCGTTATTGGTAATGTATTTGCTAAGAAAATTGCAGTTTTGTACAGAGTGGAAGATGCAATTTTGTTTAAGGCTGGTGTCAAAGGTTGTTGTGGAGAAGCCGGTAAAACAGGTATCTGGTTAATAAGGCGTAAAAAAATTCAAAATGTCTCTATATTTAATCTGTTATTAAATATAATTATGCTCTTAACACATAAGTATGGTTTTGAGTTGTTACTTTATGGTTTGTATAGAAAAATAATTATGTTTATGGTCTTTGCAGCCAATTATTAACAAGTTTAAGTGATGGTTTATCTGAGTTGAAAACTGGTTAACCGGTATTGCTGAATGCTGTCCGGGTTGTTTCATTTCTGCAACGACGGATGATGCGCTAAAGCAATTTGCTGTTCTGGTCTGTAGAGTCTGTTTCCGGTAATTGTATTTGACAGGTGATAGATGAGGGCTGGAAAAAACGATAACGGTATAGGGTATTTACTGTTACCGGCAATATGCAGATATACAGATAGATAAGAGGGCTTTTCAAAAAATTTGCTAAGGTAGTGACTATTTTAGGGATGGAATATTTTCAGCTAAATAATAAGCTTCATTTATAATAAGTGGTATGGTTATTAAAATGGTTTATTTTTTGGATTTTGAGGTGTTCTAAGATGGGTTTTTCTCTTCCTGCTACCGAACTGGAAGCTACTTTAGAGGTGCTGGCAGTGAAAATGCCAAGCATGAATGTTCAGTTGGTGATGCTCAGCCGGTTAATCCGTCTGGTACATACATCGATTCACGGTGAGCTGAATGAGCGTTTACACAAGCACCATTTATCAGAAAGTCTGTGGCATGCATTGCTGGCAGTGTATTCACGACCAAATCATGAGATTTTACCATCAGAACTGAGCAGTATTCTGAATCTGACTCGTACCAGTGCAACGCGTTTGTCGGATGAACTGGTGCTTAATGGCTGGGCTACGCGCTCTACTCATCCTTATGACCGGCGCAAAATTACGCTGAAGCTAACTAAAGCCGGTGAGGATCTGATTCAAACGGTTAGTCCGGAAACCAATGAGGTTCACCGGAGGGTATGGTCAGCCCTGAGTGAACCGGAATATGAACAATTACAGCAGCTGTTAACTAAGTTATTAACCGCTGCTTAACTTTTTGCTGAGATTTGCATGAAATTAACTGTATCTGCGCCCCGATTACGTCAGCTGGCTCTTGTTAGCCCTGTTGCTTTGCTGCTGTTATCTGCTTGTGCCAATTTTGGCAAACAGCCTGAGTTAGAAAATCCACAGGATGCCGGTCAGCTGCAATTGCCGGCAGGGCAGACTGTAGCAGTAAAACAAAACTGGTGGCTTGGGCTGAATCAGCCATTGTTAAACAGATTAATGGAAACAGGCTTGTCCAATGCGCCGGATTTACGTATTGCGGCTGCGCGTATTGCAGAAGCTGAGGCTCAATGGCGTGGTGCCAGAGGCGAAGCTGGTGTTCAGGTCGGGGTACAGGCTAATGGTGTGGCTGCCTATCTGAATCCAAAGCCTGACTCAAACCGGGACGGTGATAACCCGAATCATGTTTTCAGTAATGAAATGGCTGCGGTAGCGGTTAATTATACTTTTGATTTCTGGGGCAGACAGCGTAATCTGATTAAGGCTGCGCTGGGTTCCCGTCTTGCTGCTTCTTATCAGCAGGAACAGGCCCGGCTGGTACTGAGTCAGAGTATTGTGTCGCAATATACGCAATGGCAGCAGTTACAGGAACAGTCGGATATTCTGAAACAGCGTATTGCAGTGAATCAGCAGTTGCAGAAGCTGGTTGCAAACCGGATTCGCGCAGGTTTGCAGCCGGCAAGTGATGAGTATGCTGTTACGCAGACTGTACTGAATTTGCAAAGCGCTCTACGTCAGACACAGGCGGATATTGAACGTACCCGTCATGGTATTGCGGCACTGGTCGGATTATCACCGACCCAGTTGCCGGAAGCAGTACCGCAGCCATTGGGTAAGGTGCCGGCAGTTGCGACTGATGGTTTGCGGGCGGATATTTTAGGGCAGCGGCCTGATATTGCTGCACAGCGGGCGTTGTTACAGTCAAATTATTTTGGTGTAAAGGCGGCTGAGGCTGCTTTTTATCCTAATATTGAAATTAAGGGTCTGGCAGGTCTTGCGCATGTCGATGCGTTTGATCTGGTGCACTCTTCTTCACGGATGCTGGGCGTTGTACCGGCCATTACTCTGCCGTTATTTACTTCAGGCAGTTTACAGGCGGCATTATCCGGTAAACGCTCTGCTTATAATGAACAGGTAGCTCAATATGATAAAACCGTATTGACTGCCTTGCAGCAGGCAGCTGATGCAATTAGTGATTATCAGCACAGTACTGTGGCACTGCCATTACAGCAGCAGGCATGGCAGGTGGCACAGAAAAATGCAGCTGCCAGCAGCAAGCGTCAGGCAGCCGGTCTGGACAATGCTATTACCAGACTACAGCGTGAAGACGCTGCTCTGAGTGCACGGGCTGATTTGGTTAAAACCATTGCCTGGCAGCAGCAAAGCTGGAATAGTCTGCATGCTTCTCTGGGCGGCGGTTTCCAGATGACAGATGCTGAGGCTACTCGTTAATTTACTGTTATTTTTAAATTTTATTGAGCTATTTTCGTATGAGTGAACAAAAGCAAACTAACGAGGCGGTAACCACCTCACAACCGGCGGTTCAGCCGCAGTCAGAACGTGTACCGGCCGGCCGCAAACGTAAACTCGTGTTGCTGACCGTGATTTTTCTGCTGATTGCACTGGGTTGTCTGCTGATGTATCTGCTGGTTTGGCAGCATAAAGAATCTACCGATGATGCGTATGTAAATGGTCATCTGGTACAGATAACTCCGCAAATTACCGGTACGGTACAAAAGGTAAATGTGGATGATACGCAAACTGTGAAAGCCGGTCAGGTGCTGGTAGAGCTGGATAATAGTGATATGCAGCTGGCGTTTGAACGGGCACATGATGAGCTGATTAATGCGATTCGCCAGAATCAGCAGCAGACTGCTCAATCACGTCAGGCTAGTGCACAGGTTGCAGCGCAACAGGCACAGTTAAAACGTTTGCAGGCTGACTTACAGCGCCGCCAGAGTCTGGCCGGTACGGATGCCATCTCTGCTGAGGAGCTGAGTCATGCGCGTGATGCAGTACAGGAAGCACAGGCTAATCTGAAAGCTATGCAGGGACAGGAAAGCGCGGCCAAAGCAGTATTGGGTCACAATGTTCCGCTGCGTCAGCAGCCGGCAGTGATGACTGCTGTCAGTCATCTGAAGAGTGCATGGCTGGATTTGCAACGTACTCAGATTAAGGCTCCGGTTGACGGACAGGTTGCCAAGCGTAATGTACAGGTAGGGCAGAAGGTAGCCACCGGTGCTGCACTGATGGCGGTTGTACCATTGAATAATGTGTGGGTGGATGCAAACTTTAAGGAAAGTCAGCTGGCTAAAATCCGTATTGGTCAGCCGGTGGAAATCAGTGCCGATGTATATGGCAGTAAGGTGACTTATCACGGTAAGGTAGCCGGTCTGTCAGCAGGTACGGGAGCTGCGTTCTCTCTGTTGCCGGCACAAAATGCAACCGGTAACTGGATTAAGGTGGTACAGCGTGTGCCGGTGCGGATTGCTCTGGATCCAAAAGAGCTGGCTGCGCATCCGCTGCGGGTAGGTTTATCAATGGATGTTGAAGTGAATACGCGCAACCAGAATGGTCAGGATTTAACTGCGGCTAATGCGATTCCCACTAATGGAAATATGGCTGCAATTGACTGGACTCCAATCAATAATATGATTGAGGAAATTTTTGCTCAATATGCACCCTGATTGAGTTAATGCTGAACCATAATCCGACGGCTGCTAAAGCAGAAGGGCATATTCTGCCACCAGCAGCCATTATTCATGGTAATGATTTTGCCTGATTTTTTTGTTATTCCGGAAGTATCGTCTTTGTGAATAGTATTGACTGTACTTGTGAGTACAGCTATCCGGATATGCTGCAGATGAAAAATATTTCTGCGATAAGGCTGCTTGAATGACGCATTCTCCTTTAAAAGGTCCGGCACTTGCTCTGGTTACGGTGGCTCTGTCACTGGCTGTTTTTATGCAGGTGCTGGATTCAACTATTGCCAATGTGGCATTACCGACTATTACCGGTAATCTGGGTGCAGCCAACAGTCAGGGTACGTGGGTAATTACGGCGTTTGCTGTGGCAAATGCTATTTCTGTACCGCTTACTGGCTGGCTGGCACGCCGTTTTGGTGAAGTAAAAGTATTTGTCGTGGCTACGCTGTCCTTTGTGCTGGCCTCGTTTTTATGTGGTATTGCCCCCAGTCTGGCGTTGCTGGTGTTTTTCCGTGTATTGCAGGGGGCTGTAGCCGGTCCGATGATTCCGCTGTCACAAAGTCTGCTGATGGCAGCTTATCCGCCGGAAAAGCGCCCGATGGCGCTGGCTATGTGGTCAATGGTGATTATTGTGGCACCGATTTTCGGCCCGATTCTTGGTGGGATTATCAGTGACAACTGGCATTGGGGCTGGATTTTCTTTATTAATGTGCCAATCGGGTTGCTGGCCGCGGGTATCTCATGGCAGATGCTGAAAAAACGCGAAACTGAAACCGAAAACCAGCCAATCGACCGGATGGGGCTGTCCCTGATGGTTGTAGGTGTGGGTGCTTTACAGATGATGCTAGACCGTGGCCATGAGCTGGATTGGTTCTCATCCAATGAAATCATTATATTAGCGGTTATTGCCACGGTATGTCTGAGCTATTTTGTTATCTGGGAATGGTATGCAAAATATCCGATTGTAGATTTACGTCTGTTTAAAGACCGTAATTTTACGGTAGGTGTGATTACGCTCAGTACCGCCTATATGACCTATATGGGCGCAATTGTATTATTGCCGATGCTCTTACAGATGCAGTTGGGCTATACCGCTACCTGGGCAGGGCTGGCAACGGCGCCTATCGGTATTTTCCCGGTATTGTTGTCGCCATTGATTGGTAAGTTTGGTAACAGGCTGGATATGCGGGTGCTGGTAACCATCAGCTTTACTGTATATGCCATCTGTTTCTTCTGGCGTACCAATTTTAATGCCGGTATGAGTTTTATGGATGTATTCTGGCCGCAGTTTGTGCAGGGGATTGGTATGGCAATGTTCTTTATGCCGCTAACCCAGATTACTTTGTCTAATATGTCCGGTTCACAGATTGCCAGTGCTTCAAGTATTTCCAATTTTGTGCGTATTCTGGCCGGTGGTATTGGTACTTCAATGGTCAATGTGTTATGGGATAAACGTGAGGCTTTGCATCATACACAACTGGTAGAAAACATTCATCCTTATAACAGTACGATGAATGAATCAATTCAGGGGATGAACCAGCTCGGTTTAAGTGGTACTCAGCCGCTGGGTTCGATTGAGCAGACCATAGGGCAGCAGGCTCATATTATGGGTGCCAATGATCTGTTCTGGCTGTATGGGATGACATTCCTGATTCTGATTGTACTGGTGTGGTTTGCCAGACCGCCGTTTGGCAGTGGCGGTGGCGGCGGGGCACATTAGTTTTTCTGTAATCCGGTTCATACGGTCTGTGTCTTAGCAGGCCGTATTTATTTTTATCCGGAGTATTTTGCCTGTCACTACTTGCTCTGCTGTTATTGCAATAAGTTATATACAACAGTGAATGTAAAGTGACCGCAGCTTGTGTACAATAGAGTGCAGTTAATGATAGAGCTGGCGATAATCAGTTAGGTAACAATAGTAATGATGATGAAATTGGCGTTTGCTTTTTTGTATGTGCTGCAATTACTGCCATTATGTATGATTCATGCGCTGGCACGCTGTGTAGGCTGGATAAGTTATTATGCGGTAGCACCAAGACGACGTATTGGTCTGATTAATTTGCGTCACTGTTTTCCTGAATGGACAGAACAGCAGCGGCGCAAAATACTGCGTGAACATTTCTACCATATGGCCATGTTATTACTGGAATATGGTTTGTACTGGTATGGAGATGCAGGCCGGCTGAAAAAGCTGGTGCGTTATCAGGATAAACATTATCTTGATGAGGCTCTCGCCGCGGGTGAAAAGGTAATTTTACTTTATCCGCATTTTACGGCTTTTGAAGCAGCTGTCTATGCTCTTAATCAGGATGTACCCCTGATTAGTGTTTACTCACATCAGAAAAATAAACAGATGGATGAGCAGATACTTAAGGGACGTCATCGTTATCATAATGTTTTTCTGATTGGGCGTACGGAAGGGCTGCGTGCAATTATCAAGAAAATCAAAACCAGTACCGCTCCGTTTCTTTATCTGCCCGATCAGGATTTTGGCCGGCGTGAATCAATTTTTGTGAATTTTTTCGGTATTCCAACTGCTACAATCGCCGGTCTGAGCCGGATTGCTGGTCTGACTAAGGCAAAAGTGATTCCTGCTATTCCAACCCGCGAGGCTGATGGTACAGTAACTCTGCGCTTTTATCCGCAGTGGGAACATTTCCCCAGTGATGATGTGGTTGCTGATACTCAGCGCATGAACGATTTTATTGAAGCAAGAATACGTGAACAGCCAGCACAATATTACTGGCTGCATAAACGCTTTAAAACCCGTCCGGAGGGTGAAGCGTCGTTTTATCGAAAAATCCGTAAATAATAAATCGTCTGCCTGCTACAGCAAACAGACGGTCAGATATATCTTATAGCAATTATTTATTCAGACGCCGGATAATGCGACAGACTGTCCGATATAAGCATCATTGTGCAATGCTTTCAGCATAAAATGTGCCACATCTGCGCGGGCAATACGACCACTTCCTGCTGGTACACCCTGTGCTGCTTCAAGATAATGAGTCGAAAGCGCATCATTAGTTAAGCCAAGCGGGCGCACAATGGTTGCAGACAGACCGGCTGCCTGAATGATTCCGATTGCCGCCCGATGGTCTGCCAGCGGATAACGTAAAAATTCCATTGCCGCCTGACCGCGTTCGCCTTCAAGCTCATTATCCACACCGGCAGAAGCACAATACACAATACGTTTAATGCCATGTTTCTGTAATTGTGTAACGATGTTGTCAAGCATGCGCTGCAAATCATCACCCGGTTTAACTCCCTGATTGGTATTCAGAGCAGAAGCGACAGCATCATACTGGCTGTTACCGCTAAATAGTGCCGCTATATCAGCAGCGTTAAATGCATCACAGTGGCGAATATGTAATTTAGGATGCTGTAAATCAAATTTTTCTGGTGAACGAAGCGCAGCAGTTACTTCATCTCCGCTGTCTAATGCCTGCTCAACCAATGCCCTGCCAACGCCGCCACTGGCACCAAAAATCAGAATATGCATAAAAATTCCCCCGCTGAATAGTTAAAATTAATTCAATAACCCAATGTTAGCAAAATAATCACGATAAATTGCTGCCTTGCGTTCCAGTGCAAGCGGATAAGCACGCGATGAAGAAGGCAGTCTGGATAAAGTTAAATGCCGGCCGTCCAGTATAGTGTGACTGGGATGGCCGATAGTCGGTACTGGCGTATCTGCTGGTAATAGTTGTAATAATGTGCTGGTAGCTTTGTCTCCGGTAGTCATAATATGCTGACAGTGCGGAATCTGAGTTAGTACTGCCGATAAGTTTACCGGTGTAACAACTTCGAGGAATTTATCGGCTGCATTATTTTGTAAACGTCTGATCTGATAGGCAGCGTCATTAATGGCTATACCGCGTTCTGATAAAAAAGTACGGATGAGTTTTTCGTTGAATGCTTTATTGTTATCAGTAAAAAAGTAATGTTTGTCCTGAAAAAATACCAGCCCGAAAATACGCCACATATCATTTTGCAGATTCGGGTAATAAAAATTCATTTTCCATCGTCCGGCAGGCGGAGGGAATGACCCGAGCATCAGCAGCCGCGCATTTGCAGGTAAAAAAGGTTTCAGCGGGTGTGTTTCAACAATAATTTCAGCCATAAGTATCTATAATATAACCCGTACTTACTAGCAGCGACCAAACAGACAGGCTACCATATGAGCCTGTTCATCTGTATAACCCGCTTCTCCCAGCCGTGCAGCCATTACCCATTCACTGGAAAAGCCTTGCTGACTACTGTATTCCTGCCATAAACGCAGTTGTTCGGTTTTATTACCATTTTTTTTGGCAAGTTGCAGACGTTGCCTGATTTCCGGTGGTATAGATTCATCCATTATTATTTCCTTATAGTTCAGATATCCTGTCCCTGATTTTCATAACGACGGTGAAACCACAACAGGCAGGTACACCCAATTAATGTCAGTGGCACGCCGAGTAATGCCGGATATTGATACCCCCAGTGATGGCTGATGGCCAGCCCACCATTATAAGAACCAATGGCATTACCCAGATTAAATGCCATCTGTACACTGGCGGCTCCAAGCAATGCACCACCCGGAGAGTGACGCAGTAATAACAATTGCTGTGGTGCGGATACGGCAAACAGACAGAATGTACATACACACATCAGTATGGCTGATAACCAGCTAGTCGAAGCAAACAGAAAAATCAGTAATAATGCTGCGGCTGCCAGTCCCTGTAAGCCGGCTGCGACCTGACCCGGTGTATAACGGTCGGCCAGACGGCCACCGCACCAGTTACCGGCGACCATACCGGCGCCGGCCAGTACCATCAGTAAGCTGACCTGATTACCACTGAAACCGGATACCTGTGTGAGTAAGGGGCTAATATAGCTGAACCAGCAGAAAATCCCGCCGTTACCAAACATGGTGGCAGCCAGTATCAGCCATGGTGCAGCAGATTTCAGAAAACGGAATTGTCCCAGAATACCGGTATCAGGTAAACGATCCATTTGCGGGATAAAATGCCGTAAGGTGAATACCAGTATGATGGCCACTACAGCCACCAGAGTAAATACCAGACGCCAGCTTAAATGCAAACTCAGCCATGTACCTACTGGTACACCAATCAGATTGGCTACTGTCATTCCGGCAATCATCAGTGCTACAGCCTGCGCAGAGCGTCCCGGCGGTGCAAGTTTGGTAGCAACAATGGAGCCGATACCGAAGTATGCGCCATGCGGCAGACCGGAAATAAAACGTGCTACCAGTAAGGTCATATAGCCCGGAGATAATGCAGCCAGTATATTACCAATGGCAATCAATGCCGATAATGACAATAAAATAGTTTTGGGTGGCAGACGGTAACTTAATACCAGCAGCCATGCACCGCAGCAGACACCGATTGCATAAGCAGCAATAAAATGTCCGGCCTGAGCGATACTGATATTCAGTGAAACCGCCACATCCGGCAGAATACCCATCATGCTGAATTCTGCCATACCCAGTGCAAATGTGCCTAACGATAATGAAAGTAAACTTTTCAGTAGCATAATAATTTACAGCTATAGTTTATTCAGCAATAAACAGTCAGTTTAGACGCAGCCTGCCGGCTTGTCACTTTTCGCACTGGTAAATACCAGAATCATATAAACAAATTTTGTTCAGCCACGCGGAGAAAGCAAAATGATTGCTGCACCAAGCAGGCATACTAGTGCACCACTGATATCCCATTTATCCGGTACAGATCCTTCTACCAGCCAAGACCACAGTAACGAACAGCAGATATAAATACCGCCGTAAACGGCATATGCCCGTCCGGCAATATTGCTTTCCACCAGCGTCAGCAACCATGCAAACAACAACAGTGACAGTGTGCCGGGTAATAGCCAGAGTACTGATTTGCCCATGCGTTGCCAGACCCAGAAAGAAAAACAGCCGCTGATTTCAGCAACAGCAGCCAGAAAATAATAAACAAAAGATTTCATAGTGAGTTTTCGAATCAGTCTGATTGATTGTGACCACCTGCCTTGCAGATGCAGAAATAAAGAGAACCGCTTATACCATAGCAGTCTTACCTGCACCGGACAATCTGATTTCAGCAGGATATCTGCCAAAGGTGAGTGCTGTTACCGGTGTAACTGCAATACAAAACCTGATTCAAACCTTGCTGATCTGAATTTAAATACATTATCAAAATAATTAATTGATTCTGCTGATGTCCGGTTATTTATTGGTATTAAATTGACCAGCAATAACCATATAAACATTGTTTATTCAATAAATTTTTATTTTAGAGTATATTAATATGTAAATAAAATTTATTATCTATTCTCGGAGCAGAAAATGAAAAAAGCAATTGTCCAGTTTTCAACCATTAATGCATTGATGGCAGGGTTGTTTGATGGAGTATTTAGTGTTGGAGAAGCAAAAAAATATGGTGATTTTGGTTTAGGCTGTTCTCATGCGCTGGCCGGTGAGGTAATTGTTGACCATGATTTTCTGGAGGCCGACGGTGATAAGGCGGTTAAGGTGATGGGCGATAATGAGCTGTTGCCGTTCGTACAGGTTACAACATTTCAGCCTGATAAAGTCGTGGATATTACTGATGTCTGTAAAAGCAATCTGTATGCGCATCTGGCGCACTATCTGCCTCTGGATAATGTATTCGTGGCAGTAAGAATCAGCGGACAGTTTGATGAGCTGAAGATTCGTCGTCCGTTTGCTCAGCATAAACCTTATCCGTCTGTTGTTAAAGTTTTTGAACAGCAAGTCGTGGATACGGTAGAGAATGTCACCGGCACATTAATCGGTTTCTGGACGCCAGAGTTTTTCAAAGAATTATCTGTAGCCGGTTTTCATCTGCATTTTATTGATACTACACGTAAACTTGGTGGTCATATTATTGATTTTTCAGCAAGTAATGCAGAGCTGGCGTATGAGTGCAAACAATCGGTTCAAATTGCTTTACCTGAAAGTGAAGAATATTTACGCAAGAATCTGAAAATGGATGATTTAAATAAAATTATTAAGCAAGTAGAAAATTAATCAGCGCGTGTTACACTATTATTGATTATCTGGAGTAAATTAAGGGGAGAGGACAAAATTTTCCGGTATGACCGGACAACTCCTGTCTGTATCTGCTCTGAAAGTGTCAGCCATGAAAAAAATAATTGCGCTATTCTGTTTGTGCTTACTGGCAGCCTGTAACCGGCAGCCAGATGAATCTGGTGCAGCTTCTGCAGAAGCTGCCAGTAAACCTCGGCATATGCCTCTGGCCATTGATCCGGTATTGACTACGTCTGTAGATCAGCAATTGCTGGCATTACAGAAGAAACTGCCACAGCAACACAAACAGAATCTGTTTACAGCAGCTGTACGGCACAATCAGACTATTTATTATTCGTATACCATGCTGGACAGTAAGCGAAATCAGGCTAATTTCAATCCGGCATCAGTGAAAAAGGATTTAGAGCAGGCGTGCCGTCAGCCTCTGACACGGCGTATGTTGCTGGGGGGATTTAATTTTGTGTATGTTTATACTTTTCAGGATCATTCACAGGTAAGTGTGCCGTTGTCTGGCAAAGATTGTCGCTAAGATATTATATACAGGCTGTTTAATGAAAAAAGGGGCAGAGATGCCCCTTTATAGCGGTCTTTTGTCTATTGCTGTTTTAACCGGGCAAATGCTGCCGCCATAGCATTATCTGTGCCGGATACATTTTGTGTTTTACCATTTTGCCGGCGTGGTCGTTCGTGTTGGCGGGATGCAGGCTGAGCATCGTCGTTCAGACGCATGGACAGAGCAATACGTTTGCGCGCAATATCAACATCGATAACCTTCACTTTAACCACATCGCCGGTTTTAACAATATCACGCGGGTCAGCAATATAGCGGTCAGCTAAGGCAGAAACATGTACCAGTCCGTCCTGATGCACGCCAATATCGACAAAAGCGCCAAATGCGGCCACATTACTGACTACGCCTTCAAGAACCATGCCGGGTTTAAGGTCGCTGATGTCTTCTATACCATCAGCAAATGTTGCGGTCTGGAATTCACCGCGCGGGTCACGACCGGGCTTTTCCAATTCAGCCAGAATGTCGTTAATCGTAGGTAAACCGACATTAGCATCGATGTAATCTGCGGGTTTAAGTGTTTTGAGCACACTGCGGTTGCCAATCAGCTGGTCAGCACGCAGCTGAGCCGTTTTGAGCATTCTGGCAACGATAGGATAGCTTTCTGGATGGACTGCACTGGCATCCAGAGGTTCATCACCGCCCTGAATACGCAGAAAGCCGGCTGCCTGTTCAAAAGTTTTACTGCCCAGACGCGGTACTTTAAGCAGAGTTTTGCGATTGGCAAAAGCGCCATTCTGGTCACGATAACTGACAATATTCTGTGCCAGTGTACTATTAAGACCGGAAATACGCGCCAGCAGGGCAACTGATGCGGTATTCACATCTACGCCGACAGCGTTTACACAATCTTCTACGACTGCATCCAGACTTTTGGCCAGCTGGCTCTGGTTAACATCATGCTGATACTGACCAACACCAATTGATTTGGGGTCAATTTTCACCAGTTCTGCCAGCGGATCTTGCAGGCGGCGGGCGATAGACACAGCACCGCGCAGACTGACATCCAGCTCAGGAAATTCTTTGGCTGCTAAAGCTGAAGCGGAGTAAACAGAGGCACCGGCTTCAGAAACAACGATTTTTTGCAAATGATAATCAGGCAGGGCACGAATCAGTTCACCGGCCAGCTTGTCGGTTTCACGACTGGCCGTACCGTTACCAATGGCAATCAGCCGGACTTTATATTGTTTTACCAGATGCATCAGTGCAGTCAGAGCACCTTTCCAGTCGTTACGCGGCTGGTGCGGATAGATAGTAGCTGTTTCCAGTAGCTTACCGGTATCATCCACTACCGCTACTTTTACTCCGGTACGGATACCGGGATCCAGACCGATAGTGGTAAGACGACCGGCCGGAGCTGCAAGCAGCAAATCTTTCAGATTTTGGGCAAATACACTGATGGCAGCCTGATCAGCATTTTCTTTAAGCCGGTTGAGGGCTTCAAGTTCTAATGAAAGAAAAATTTTGGCACGCCAGCTTAAGCGCACTGTGTCACGTAACCAGCGGTCAGCAGCACGTCCGATATCTGCGATACCAAACTGTTGTGCAATCAGTTGCTCATAAATACTCTGTTCGCCGGCAGGTGTATCATCAGGCTGGTATTTCAGATTGAGCGACAATATACCTTCATTACGACCGCGCAGTATGGCCAGAGCACGATGGCTGGGCATGCTGTGAATCGGTTCACGGTGATTAAAGTAATCTTTGAATTTTTCACCGGCACTTTCCTGACCTTCGATTACCGTGGCATGGATTTCACCTTCACGCCACAATTTCTCGCGCAAACGTCCTATCAGAGCGGCTTCTTCGGCAAATTGTTCCATCAGAATCGCGCGCGCTCCGTCCAGAGCGGCTTTACTGTCAGCGACATTGTCGTTTAAATAATTTTGTGCGGTAATTTCCGGATCTAGATCTGGCTGAGTAAGCAGTGATTCAGCTAATGGTGCCAGCCCGTACTCGCGTGCAATTTGTGCCTTGGTACGGCGTTTGGGTTTATAAGGAAGATAGATATCTTCGAGTGCAGTTTTATTATCAGCGTCTTCTATGCTCTGGCGCAGCTCATCAGTCAGTTTGCCCTGTTCTTCGATGCTGGATAATACAGTTTGTTTGCGTTCCTGTAATTCACGCAGATATTGTAATCGTTCAGCCAGCGTCCGCAGCTGAGTATCATCCAGCCCGCCTGTGGCTTCTTTACGGTAGCGTGCCACAAACGGTACCGTAGCGCCATCATCCAGCAGGTCAATCGCTGCCTGAATTCGTGCGGAAGCAACATTCAGCTCCGAAGCAATTTTCTCAGTGATGTTCATAACAGTCTAATAAGCAATAAAAAGGCAAGCATAGCCGGCTGAAGTGGCTTTGTCACCTGTTCATGTCAGTTAAAAAGCCAGTTAGTTATACCAAATGCTGAATAAGATGAGCGGTATCGATAAAAAAGCTATTTGTCTGAGACAAATAGCTTTTAAATATCCTTAGAATCAGGCAGATTTAACCGGCTACCGGATAAGTGCCCGGTATCAGAATATCTTTATTGACGGTTTTGATATCAGTGTGACCGGTAAAGGCCATGCTGATATCCATTTCGTTATAAATAATTTCCAGCGCACGTGTTACACCATCCTCACCATATGCACCCAGGCCATACAGGAATGCGCGGCCAATTAGTGTACCCTTGGCTCCCATAGCAATAGCTTTGAGAACATCCTGTCCGCTGCGGATACCACTATCCAGCCAGACTTCAATATTATTGCCTACAGCAGAAATAATATTGGGTAATGCATGGATGGTCGAAGGAGCGCCGTCCAGCTGGCGACCACCATGATTAGACACTATAATTGCATCTGCGCCGGATTTCACAGCCATTTCTGCATCTTCGGCATCAAGAATGCCTTTAATAATCAATTTTCCGCCCCATAGATTCTTGATTTCTTCAATGTCTTTCCAGCTGAGGCGCGGATCAAACTGTTCAGATGTCCATGAAGACAATGATGTCATGTCGGCTACGCCTTTGGTATGACCGACAATATTACGGAAAGTGCGACGCTGTGTATTCAGCATAGCCAGACACCACTCCGGCTTAGTAGCCAGATTCATCCAGTTGCGCAGTGTGGGTTTAGGCGGAGTGGATAGCCCGTTTTTAATATCTTTATGTCTTTGTCCCAGAACCTGTAAATCAGCAGTAACCACCAATGCTGAGCATTTGGCTTCCTGAGCACGGCGAATCAGATCGCGCATGAATTCGCGGTCACGCATAACATATAATTGAAACCAGAACGGAGCGCTGGTATTTTCGGCCACGTCTTCAATAGAACATATAGACATAGTAGACAGCGTAAACGGCACACCGAATTTTTCGGCCGCACGTGCAGCCAGAATTTCTCCGTCGGCATGCTGCATACCGGTTAATCCGGTAGGTGCCAGTGCTACCGGCATTTTTACTGTCTGACCTGCCATTGTTGTTTCCAGTGTACGGCCGGTCATATCAGTCAATACACGCTGGCGTAATTTAATTTCCTGAAAATCATTACTATTGGCATGATAGGTAGATTCAGTCCACGAACCAGTATCAGCATAATCATAAAACATCTTAGGTACTTTGCGTTTGGCAACTTTACGCAAATCTTCGATACAGGTTATTTTGCTTAATTTGTTTTGCATGTGGATACCTATTTTTCAAATTTTCTTTGAAGAAAACAGTCTTAGCTAGAGAAGATAATGTTATACATCAATTTTATTCGGTTGTAATCACCATCATTGATTTCCAACCGATTCTTAAATAGTTATTCATCTGCCAGAATCAGAATGAAGCTGACAGACAGGAATCAGAATTCAGACAACGCGCGATAGTTTATATATCATCACCATAATCAGAATCAGCAGGCAGCTAATGCCAACCAGCATTGTCCATGGTCCCCAGCGCTGTGAGCGTCCGCAAAATCCGGCAGTTAGTATGGCACAACAGACACCAAGTAAAATCAGTAAAATATAAAAATCCATCTTTTGCTCCAGTTGTATTTCTTTATTGTAAATAATCGCTACGATTATTGTAACGGTCAGTTTGCAAATATGTCTGTTTTTTTACAGGACATTAAATATTCACAATTTCTGCTTATTGATATTTTCATCTGTCTGAATGATTATAAACTGGCAATAATAATAAAATCAGAAATTTTGCGGCAGAAATGACAGATATAAACAGATATAAATGGTATTTTTTAGTCTGTAGAGCAATGGCCAGATAAAATAAAACCCCGCTTGGAAGCGGGGTTAAATAGTATCAGGAAAAAATTAGTCTTTTTTCTCTTTATCTTTTACTTCTTCAAATTCAGCGTCTACAACGTCATCGCTGCCTTTGCTTTGTGACTGTTCTGTCTGAGCACCAGCTTGCTGACCTTCGGCCTGTGCCTGAGCATACATCATTTCGCCCAGTTTCTGGCTGGCTGTACCTAAAGCCTCGGCTTTAGCATCAATTGCAGCTTTATCTTCGCCTTTAACAGCTTCTTCAGCTTCCTTGATGGCTGCTTCAATTTTTTCTTTTTCAGCAGCATCCAGTTTGTCGCCATATTCAGTCAAAGATTTCTGTACTGAATGAATCAAAGCTTCAGCCTGATTGCGACTGCTTACCAGTTCGGATAGTTTACGATCTTCCTCAGCATTAGCTTCTGCATCTTTTACCATGCGTTCGATTTCTTCTTCGCTCAGACCGGAAGAAGCCTGAATGGTGATGTTGGCTTCTTTGCCAGTACCTTTGTCTTTTGCAGATACATGCAAAATACCGTTGGCGTCGATATCAAAAGTTACTTCTACCTGAGGCACACCACGGGGTGCAGGAGGAATATCACCCAGATTAAATTGTCCCAGACTCTTATTAGCAGAAGCACGTTCACGTTCACCCTGTAATACATGGATGGTTACTGCACTTTGATTATCTTCAGCTGTAGAGAATGTCTGAGTTGCTTTAGTCGGAATGGTGGTGTTTTTGTTGATGAGTTTAGTCATCACACCGCCCATGGTTTCAATACCCAGAGACAAAGGTGTTACATCAAGTAACAGCACGTCGTTACGGTCACCGGCCAGTACGGCACCCTGAATAGCAGCACCTACAGCAACAGCTTCATCAGGATTAACATCACGGCGCGGTTCTTTACCGAAGAAATCTTTAACAGCTTCCTGTACTTTTGGCATACGGCTTTGACCGCCTACCAAAATAACATCATTAATATCATTTACGCTCAGACCGGCATCTTTAATTGCAGTGCGGCAAGGTTCGATCGAGCGGGTAATCAGATCTTCTACCAGACTTTCAAACTTGGCACGGGTAATTTTCATCGCCAGATGTTTCGGGCCGGAAGCGTCCATGGTGATGTAAGGCAGATTGATTTCTGTCTGCTGACCACTGGAAAGTTCGATTTTCGCTTTTTCGGCAGCTTCTTTCAGACGTTGCAGAGCCATTACATCATTTTTCAGATCGATACCCTGATCTTTTTTGAATTCATCAATGATGTAGTTAATCAAACGCTGGTCGAAGTCTTCACCGCCCAGGAATGTATCACCATTGGTGGCCAGTACTTCAAACTGTTTGTCGCCATCAACTTCAGCGATTTCAATAATAGAAATATCAAATGTACCACCGCCAAGGTCGTATACGGCAATCTTACGGTCGCCTTTTTCGCCTTTATCCATACCGAAAGCCAGAGCTGCGGCAGTTGGTTCATTGATAATACGTTTTACATCCAGACCGGCAATACGACCGGCGTCTTTAGTAGCCTGACGCTGGCTGTCATTAAAATAAGCCGGCACAGTAATAACAGCTTCAGTTACTTTTTCACCCAGATAATCTTCAGCTGCTTTTTTCATTTTACGCAATACTTCGGCAGATACTTGCGGAGGTGATAATTTTTCACCATGTGCTTCTACCCATGCATCGTTATTATTTGCTTTAACAATCTGAAAAGGCATAGATTTAATATCGCGCTGTACTTCAGCATCATCAAATTTGCGACCGATCAGACGTTTTACAGCATAAATAGTATTTTTTGGATTAGTAACAGCCTGACGTTTGGCTGGTGCACCTACCAGAATTTCGTTATCGTCCAGATAAGCAACAATTGAAGGCGTAGTACGTGCACCTTCTGCATTTTCAATTACTTTAGTCTGGCCACCTTCGGAAATGGCAACACAGGAGTTGGTGGTACCTAAGTCAATACCGATTACTTTTGCCATAATTAATAATCTCCTAATTATTTAATTTCGTACTTTGCGCCGCTATATTACGGCTGCAAACAGGGTGGTTAATTACCACCGCCATACTATTGCTAATGAATCGTAAATGGGTATGCCCGGCACGATTTCAAGCATAGTTTTGCAAAATTTATCTATTTAATCGCATCCGGAAAATCTGCTTTAACATCAATAGCGTTTACTTACACAGCTGTATGTTATATTCATTCAGGCTTAAACAGTATAATCATCTGACTTTCGTTAATACCGTCTGATACTTTTTTGCTTTATATCAGACGGTATTTTGCTATAAAAGTATACAATCACATTCAGGTTAGTGATTTCTGTCTGGCTGTAGTCTGTATCTTTATGATTTAGGAGTATGTTGTATGCCTGTAAAAATTGGGTTTAAACCCATTCCCGCGGCTATTGCGCTGATAATCGCTCTGATTATCTGGTTCATACCGGTTCCAGAGGGGGTTTCACCTCAGGCATGGCATTTACTGGCCATGTTTGTCGGAGTTATTGCTGCCATTATCGGCAAAGCAATGCCAATTGGTGCACTATCTATTATTGCCATTATGCTGGTTGCCTTAACTGGAGTGACTAATAATGATCCCAGTAAGGCTATGGGTGATGCCTTAAGCAGTTTTGGTAATCCGCTGATCTGGCTGATTGGTGTGGCAATTATGATTTCGCGCGGTTTATTAAAAACCGGCCTTGGTGCACGTGTGGGCTATCTGTTCATTAGGCTATGGGGTAAACGTACGCTAGGTGTTGCCTATAGTCTGGCCGTAGTGGAATTAATACTGGCTCCGGTTACACCGAGTAATACTGCTCGTGGCGGTGGCATTATTCACCCAATCATGAAGTCTATTGCATCCAGCTATGATTCTGATCCTGAAAAGGGCACAGAAAAACGTATGGGTAAATTTTTGGCTCTGGTAAATTATCATGCCAATCCCATCAGCTCAATCATGTTTATTACTGCTACCGCTCCTAACCCGTTAATTGTGAGGCTGATTGCCGATGTAACCAATAAAAATATTAATCTGACATGGGGTACATGGGCTTTGGCAATGTTAATACCGGGTCTGATAGCGATGTTCCTGATGCCGCTGATTATTTACTGGTTGTATCCGCCTGAAATCAAGCAAACACCCAATGCCGTTGCTTTTGCTCAAGAGCGTCTGAAAGAGCAGGGGCCGATGACCCGTGATGAAAAAATCATGCTGGGTATTTTTGCAGTATTGCTGATTTTATGGGCAGGTGTGCCGGCCATGCTGTTTGGTGACGCATACATTATAGACGCGACCACTACTGCATTCATTGGTTTGTCATTGTTATTGTTAACTGGTGTATTAAGCTGGGATGATATTCTGAAAGAAAAAAGTGCATGGGATACCATTACCTGGTTTGCTGCATTAGTCATGATGGCTACTTTCCTGAATAAACTCGGATTGATTAAATGGTTCTCTGGTGTGCTGGAAAGCAGCATAGGCGGACTGGGTATGGGCTGGATGGGTGCCTGTGCCTTATTATTACTGGCTTATATGTATGCGCACTATATGTTTGCAAGTACTACTGCTCACATTACAGCCATGTTTGCTGCCTTCTATTCTGCCGGTCTGGCGCTTGGCGCACCTCCGATGCTGTTTGCACTGATGATGGCTGCAGCTTCCAGCATCATGATGACACTAACGCATTATGCTACTGGTACTTCACCTGTGATATTCGGTTCAGGCTATGTTACTTTAGGCGAATGGTGGAAAGTCGGTTTCATCATGAGTGTAGTCGAACTGATTATATTTGTGGCTATCGGTGGTGTTTGGTGGAAAGTTCTGGGTTATTATTAATCTGATTAATCTATTATTGCAGGCTGCCATAAAGTATGGCAGCCTGTTTTGTTGTCTGAAATCAAATTCAATGAATTTTTAAAGAATTTCACTTGTTGCGTTTGTATAGAATGGGTTATGATGCCCTGCCTTAAGGGAGTAGTTGCACAGGTGGTTTCTTCAAGCCTGTGGTTACGGTCAACATATTTACAGTTTTTGCTGTATGGTCGTAACGTCCTTGCCTGTTGGCGGACTAACGAGACTTGAGACACATAAAACCATTACGGCGGGGGTTTTATTGTGTCTTTTGTCTTTTGCCCGCCAACGGTATTCTGAAAATGATTCATGCTTTTCTTTCTTCTGTCATTCCAGTTGCGCTTGCTGAAATTGGTGACAAAACTCAATTACTGACTTTATTTCTGGCAACCCGATTTTCGCGCAAATATTCCATCATTGCCGGTATGCTTTGTGCCACCTTACTTAATCATATTGTTTCTGCATGGTTTGGCGTAGAAGTAGCACGTTTTTTTACACCGCAGTTAATGGGCTGGGTTGTAGGCTTCAGTTTTCTGATAGTGGGTTTATGGCTGTTAAAGCCGGATAAAGATGATGGTGTAGATACTCGCTTTATGCGTAACGGTCCGTTCGTGGCCACCGCAGTATTATTTTTTCTGGCAGAAGTGGGTGATAAAACCCAAATTGCTACTATTTTGCTGGCAGCTCAATACCGTGATTTATTTTCAGTAGTTCTGGGTAGTACAGTAGGTTTGTTATTAGCTAATGTTCCGGTGATATTTTTCGGAAACTGGCTGATGCAGCGTTTACCCTTAAACCGTATCCGTATAGGAGCCTGCATTCTGTTCTGTCTTTTAGGTATTATCACCCTGATTCAGACATGGTTATATTAAAAATTATCAGATAACTATGCAAAAATTATAACATTAAGCGGATTCAAATATTATGCAAAAACAGTTGAAACAACGGTGTGAATGGGTCAACGCCGACCCATTGTATGAACATTATCATGATTTTGAATGGGGAAAAATACAGAGAGACGGGCAAAAACTGTTTGAAAAGATTTGTCTGGAAGGCCAGCAGGCGGGCTTATCATGGATTACCGTATTAAAAAAACGCGATGAATACCGGCGTTGTTTCTATGATTTTAATCCACATCAAATTATTACAATTACCGATATTGAACCACTATTACAGAATTCCGGGCTTATTCGCCATCCGGCCAAACTCAAAGCAATTATTAATAATGCCCATGCATATCTGTCTATGCAGCAACATGGGGAAGATTTTGCCAGTTTTATCTGGTCATTTGTTAATGATCAACCGATTATAAATCACTATAAACATTTATCAGAGGTGCCAACACAGACAGAAATTAGTCGCGCTATGTCCAAAGCTTTAAAAAAGCGTGGTTTTAGCTTTGTAGGTCCGACTACATGCTATGCGTTTATGCAATCAATGGGATTAGTAAATGATCATTTAACAAACTGTTTTTGTGCCCAGCATTAAAATAACTATTATTTCTGTGATTCATCATGTAATTTGCTTTTAACGTTTACGTAAATAACCTAAAACACGAAAAGAATCTATTTTCCATAATCCATATTTATAAATTAACGGAAAAGTGGCACGACTACTGGCAGTAGGACCAGGATTTTGCTGAACGATCTCAATATCATTGTCAGTAACTTTACTGATAATGGCTACGTGACCATATTTAGACCAGCCTAAGACAATAATATCGTCAACTTGAGGTTTTGTGGGAGAGCCGTTATGGAACTGAAGTAAATTACGTTTAGGATTAAGATTTCCATCTGGTATCGAATCATCAAAAAATTGTTTGGCATGCCCGTAACTGTCAGGCATTTTATGATTAAAGCGTTCATAATAGTAGCGCTTAATAAATTCGACACATTGATACTTTAATCCTAAATTATAGTCATCTGGTGCTATATTTCTTTCACTCACATGGCTGATTTTTCCATTGTAGTAAATCTTAACACCATTGAATTCATCGACAACCGTACCTATTTTGCTTTCATCGACAAAGAGATCTTCATATACATAATAAAAACTGAATCCTAATAATATTAGTATAATAATTACTGGGAAGAAAACTTTTTTAGATTTAAGTAACATTTTGTTTTCTAATTATTTAGTATATTATCATTATGTTAATTAATAATTAAAAGTAAATTTAAGAAGCATGAAGTAATTTTATGATTTTTATTTATGTGGTTAAGTGCAATCTTTGAAATTATCAGAAACATCAGGAGAATAAATTAAATAACGTAAACTCTGTACTTATATTACAATAATATAAAAAATACCCGTACACCAGATAATTTGTCTTACAATTATATTTTGTAAAGATTTCAGTCACTGGTTAATTATCCAAATCAGCAAATTGTGCTATAAAACTACATTGTGTATGTATTTAAATGTGGACGTAACGAGTAATTGTTATGCAAAACAAGTTCAGATTTAGCTTTTATTTCATTATCTGTTTATTGTTTTTCAGTGATATGGATGTGGTTTGGGCTGAAGACACAACAGCAGCTGTGTCCACAGCCAGTGAGCCTAAATCTGTGGTCTGGTATGCTTGTCCGCTGGCAAATAATCATGTCAGCTATACAACCAAACCTTTAGATGTTCAGTGTCAGATTGCAAAGTATCCACCTGCAGATGATGATAATCTAAAAAAATATTCTCTGGAAAATCAGAATGCTCCGGGTTTAGAGCAATTGCAGCGTCTTTGGTACAGTGCTGAATTTGGACAAGACAGTGACTTAATGAAAACACCGGCTTCTCCCAAAATAGGTATTTCACTGCGACAACAGCCCCCGAAACCTGAAACTGTGACTATGATTAGAAATAAAAATAATATGGCTACAGTACCGGCTAAAATAATCACTATACCCAAACTGACACCAAAACAACTGGTTCAGCGTGATATTGCCAGTGAACAGAATGCATTGACAATAGCGCAGCAAAAGTTGCGTCAGGCACAAAAGCAGGGAGCAACAGCACAAATTCAGCGCTGGCAACAAAATATAACAGACCGGCAAGCCAATATCCGCGTATTAAAGCAGGAACTTAGCCGATACTAAAAATTAATTTGTTTGCTATTGAATAAATACAAGTACTCAAACTTGCAGCCAGAATGTTACCGGTCCGTCATTAATCAGGGAAACCTGCATATTTGCGGCAAAGATACCAGTTTTAGTCACAATTTGTTTCTGGCATAATTCAACAAAATAATTATACAAATCATTGGCTTTTTCTGGTGCTGCACCTTTTGTAAAACTAGGGCGCATCCCTTTTTTAGTATCAGCAGCAAGCGTAAATTGTGAAACAACCAGTAACTGACCATTAGCCTGCTTAACGTTCAAATTCATTTTATTATCTTGATCACTAAAAATCCGATAACCAAGTACTTTGTCACAGAGACGTTCAGCTTTTTGTAAATCATCTCCTTCTTCCACACCTAATAACACCAGTATTCCCTGATCTATTTGTCCGACTATTTCAGAGTTTACATAGACGCTGGCTTCTTTCACACGTTGTATTAATGCAATCATAGAAAATCCTGTTTCGAATCTGTTTGAATTTAAATTCATTTATAGATTACAGATTATTTAATCAATTTCATATGATTAAATAATCTGTAATCATATATAACTTAAATCAGAAAATTTTGTGCATCAAAAAACGCCTGTTATAGAGTACAGGCGTTTTTTGATTGCTCTAAAACTTAATCAGCATCATGAATAAATTTTACCCCAGTTAACTGCGAAGCCAGAATAGCAGATTTAATCATGCGCAAGGCTTTAGGACGGACAAAATTGCGTCTGGAAGCCAGAACAACGCGCCGTTCCGGTGTCGGTCTGGTAAAAGGAATAATACTGAACAACAGATGATCATTCTCTGTTAAAGCTGTAGCTGGCATGACACTAATACCCAGACCACTGGCCACCATATGTCTGATCGTATTGATAGAACTTCCCTGAATACTATTAGACAGTCCCTGAATTTTCTGACGTGAAGCCAATTCCTGACAGCTAGCTAGTACATTATCACGCATACAGTTGCCTTCGGTGAGTAATAATACCCGTTCTTCACCTAGTTGCTTTGGTGTAACTTCGTCCAATTGCTCGAAAGCATGGCCTTTTGGAACAATAACAAAAAAAGGCTCATCATAAAGCGGAATGGTTTCCAACCCGGTTTCATCAAATGGCTCTGCTACCACAATAGCATCCAGATCACCACGCTTAAGTGATTCTTTTAATACATCTGTATAGTTTTCATCCAGCTGTAATGGCATTTCTGGAGCCATCTCTCGCAAAGATAAAATCAGCTTTGGCAGCAGATATGGTGCAATGGTAAAAATCAGACCAAGTTTAAATATTCCTTCCAGCTCACTCTGTTCCTGATTTGCCATTAGCTTAATACGATCAGCTTCTTCAAGAACACGGCGAGCCTGTACCACAATTCGCTGGCCAGCATCAGTTGTCATTACCTCATTACTGCTGCGATCAAATAATGCCAGCCCAAGCTCCTCTTCCAGCTTCTTAATTGCAATGGATAAAGTAGGCTGACTTACAAAACATCGCTGGGCAGCACGTCCAAAATGTTTTTCCTGAGCTACAGCCACAATATAGCGCAATTCAGTCAGCGTCATTAACTGGCCTTTTTCTTTCCTGTTTCAGGTAAAGTAATATTCAATGCCAATACATCCATACCGTTTTTCTTTTCCTGAGAAATATGAATATCATTTAAAGAAACATGAACGTATTTTGATAACACTTCTAGTAACTCTTTTTGTAGTGTAGGTAAATAGTCCGGTGTATGAGTAGCTCGCTCCTGCGCAATAATAATTTGTAAACGATCGCGAGCCGTTTTTGCGGATTGTTGCTTCTTACCAAAAAGAAAATCTATTATAGACATGTCTTATCCTCCAAACAGTCGCTTGAGAAAACCTTTTTTCTCAGTATCCAGAAAACGGATTGGACGATCCTCACCCAGCAAACGAGCAACAACATCTTTATAAGCTTCAGCAACAACTGAATTTTCCTGCAAAATAACCGGCGTACCAGAATTAGATGCCTGTAATACATTTTGTGATTCAGGAATGACACCAATTAATGGAATACGCAAAATATCCTGAATATCCTGTACAGACAGCATTTCACCTTTTTCTACACGCTCAGGTGAATAACGGGTAATCAGTAAATGCTCTTTTACCGGTATCCCATTAGTTTCGGCACGGCGAGATTTGCTGGATAAAATACCCAGAATACGGTCAGAGTCACGTACACTGGAAATTTCTGGATTAGTAGTGACGATGGCTTCATCAGCAAAATATAAGGCCATTAATGCACCTTGTTCAATACCAGCTGGTGAATCGCAGACTACATATTCAAAGCCCATCTTCTCAGTCAGATCTTTCAAAACCTTTTCTACACCGTCGCGGGTAAGCGCATCTTTATCCCGGGTCTGAGAGGCAGGTAACACATAAAGATTTTCACAGTGTTTATCTTTAATTAATGCCTGATTCAGGGTAGCTTCATCCTGAATAACATTAATCAGATCATAAACTACACGGCGTTCGCAACCCATAATCAAATCCAGATTACGTAAACCCACATCAAAATCAATTACCGCAGTTTTATGGCCTGCTAAAGCCAGACCTGTTGAAATACTGGCACTGGTTGTGGTCTTACCAACACCACCTTTACCTGACGTCACCACAATAATCTTTGCCACAATCAAAATCCTTTTTGTTATATAAATGAATCTGTCAATACATTCAAAAATCAGTCATAAAATTAATGTGCCTGAATCGCACTAAGCACCAGCCGGTCATTCTGCAGGAAAATCTGTACAGGGTGACGATACAGATGTGCTGGTAATTGCTGATCAAAAATGCGATAAATTCCTGCTACCGATACCAGTTCGGCCTGCATAGACTGTGCAAAAATGCGAGTATCCTTATTTCCGGCAGCACCAGCCAAAGCCCGGCCGCGTAAAGGGCCATAGATGTGAATATTGCCATCCGCAATAATTTCCGCCCCTTCACTTACCAGTCCCAGAACAATTAAATCAGATTTTTCTGCATAAACCTGCTGACCGGTACGAATAGTGCGATCTATTACCAGCGTTGGTAAGGCAGAAACAGATGAAGTAAATTTTTCTTTTTCAGTAATTTGTGGTATTTGCGCCTCAGTTACAGCTTTGACGCGTGCACTGGCCTGTTCCTCTGGAAGAATGCTAAAGGCAATATTATGCTGTTTGGCCAGATTGGACCAGGATAAATCGGTATGGCGGATAGCAATAATGCGCAAATTATATCGTGCAAACAGCGCAATCAGCTTCGCTAAATTCACATTTGCCTGATTGGAAAGATTTTGCAGATCCAGAGTAAAAGGCATATTGCGTAAATTACCAAAACGTTCTGCCCGTTGCTTTAGTTCCTGGTTAATCAAAGTCAGATCATCTGTCAGTAATTGTACTGACAGCGTGTCTAGACGCGCAGATTTCACATTAAAAGCAGCATTCATTAACGTGTTTGCCCAAGTAAATTATGGTTAGAATATAGAGTAAGTATTGAAGTGTACCGTTTTGGTTAAAAGGCTTCAATTGCAACACGAAGCCTCAGGTAAAATAATCGTCTTTTAGTTAGAAAAATTAATAATGACAACTAGCTCCATTTGCCTGAAAAAAGCACACAGGCCAAGCGTAAACATTGTTGGTGCAGGTAAGGTTGCCTCAACATTAGCCATAATCTGGCATCAAAGTAAACTGATTAATATTCAAGCAGTCTGGAATCGTAATTTTTCAGCCGCAGAGTATCTTAAAAATCACATACCACACATCCAAGTACACAAACAGCTAGAAGCATTACCACAAGCGGATATTATAGTCATAGGTGTTAGCGATCAGTTCATTGAAGAAATTAGTAGGAAAATACATCAAATTGACTGGCTAAAGGCTGACACATTGATACTTCATTTTAGTGGTGCATTAAATAGCAATATATTAATACCAAACAATCAACAAAAATTATTAGTAGGTTCATTACATCCGGTATTTGCCTTTGCTTCGATAGAAACGGCCATCAATACTTTACCGGGGCATCTATGTGCAATAGAAGGCGATGCAGAAGCATTACCTTTATTATATAAATTGGCACAGGCAGCAAACTTATCCTGCTTTAATATTGATTCTGCTCAGAAAAGCCGTTATCACGCCGCTCTCTCCATCAGTGCAAATTTTTTAGTAACATTAAATGCTTTCGCAAGAAATATATTAGCTTCACTGTCTTTGTCGCAAGAATTAGCAGAAACTCTAGTAAATCAACTAATGCAGCAAAATCTCAATCAATTACAGATGATGTCTCCAGACAAAGCCTTAACCGGCCCCATTAAACGTGGTGACAGCAATACCATTGCCCGCCACTGGCAATCATTAAAACAATCAGAACAAACACTATATAAAGCATTGGCAGAGCAAACCTTACACTTAACCACATTGAGTGCAGAAAAACAGCAACAGATTTTGCAAATAATCAATCCGCAAGAAAATTAGAAAGTACATACACAGCTAAAGAATACAAATTTGATGTAATCAAAAATAATGGATCAAAAATAAACTTAGGAAAAACAGTTGAATGAGGAGAAAGTCAAAAATAAATGCAGGCAGGAGTTGACAGGGGGTTTGTGGAGGCGTATAGTTCGCCTTCTTCGCTGATGACGCGACACGAAACAAACGAACAGTTTAAAGTAGAACGCAGTCGAA
>NZ_JAAEDS010000011.1:0-1167 GCF_013344955.1 Snodgrassella sp. ESL0324
GCGGATGGCAGAATGCAGACCAGACCAAACCATATTATTGGTTAAAAATTGGCCGGTGGTTGTCTTTCCCTGAAACCGGCAGTCCAATTTATTTGCCTGCAACTACCATTCGTGAAGGACTGATTAAATACCGGAATGACGGCAATCTGCACAAAGACAAGTTTTGGCGGCTGGCTTTATTATATCCTGATTTAATAACAAATAATGTTATTAACATTGCCGATCTTAGAGGTGTTTTTTTACGGGGCTTAGACGATGGCCGGGGTATGGACAGACTAAGAAATATAAATAGTTTTCAAAATCATAGTATTCAAGGTCATAGCCATTATTTGCCAACCTCAACAAGTGCAAATGGAAATGAATGGGCTATTCCGGATGATGTTTGGACGTGGGGTAAGTCAAATAAAATTCCATCAAGTACGACTGATAAGCCAGCTAAAACTTTAAAAGATGGCAGTTACGGGGACGAGGGCAACTGGGCGGACGAAACGCGACCGGTAAACATTGCCATGCTGATTGCAACCAGAATTTAGAAAGATATGTGATGCAGATATATTCATACAATAACGAGACGAAAGAGCTGATACCTGAAACCTTACGAGAAGCAGATTATCTGGATGCCTGCACACCAAGTATTCCGTTAAATTCAGTTATAGCAAATAGTAAATTGCCGGTTTTATTAGAAAATCAGACATTTATCGTAACCGGAAAGCGAAACGCGGACGGATATTTTACGGTGACCGGAAATGTATCGACAATCGACGATTTTCGCGGACAGAAGGTTTATCTCAAAACAACCGGAGAAGAAATCGTGTATAGAGAGTTAGGAGCCTTTCCTGATACTGTTACCTCAATTGTGCCACCTCCATATAGCCAATGGTCAGAATCTGAAAACAAATGGGTTGAAAAAACCAATGCCGAGGAATTGCGTTTAAAAGACCGGCGTAAAAACGCCGGCAGTCTGAATCGTAACCAGATATTAACTCAGATTGAGCTGGAGCATGGGGAAAATAAAGAAAAACTGGTGGAAATTGCAGAGCGGGAATTGACCGGTATTCATCTGATTAAAGTGCGCAATGCCATCATGGAAGCACAGACATTCACACTGGAAAATGATGATATCTGGCAGTTTTTTACTGATACCTTGGATATTGATCAGGACAGGCT